>NZ_CANLRP010000065.1 GCF_947493425.1 uncultured Microscilla sp.
GATACGCGAACCGTATGTCCGGTGGTGTGAGAGGGATAAAGTAGGGTAGAATGATTTCCTACTTTACCCTACTCGATTAGGCTACTACCTTTTGGCTAAAAAGTGTTTACTCGTTTGCTACCAGCTTGCCCTTGGTGCTGTGCCAGCGGTAATCAGTATTTTTTACTCCACCCAAGGCAAATGACTGAGGCTGAACAGTTAAAAAATTTTGTTGTCGATTAACCACTTGTTTGCCCAAGTCTGTCAATTGTAACTGTTCATTTTCTTGCCAAAGCGCCCCCATTCGTTGCATAGAATCATAGTATTGCAAATCGCCAAAACCCAAGTGAGGAGTACTTTCGCGAAGCATGCGTCCTACCCACCGATGTTTGTTTGGCAAAGAGTGGGGTTGGATCATTTCCAGCATTTGTCGTTCTATAAGGTTAAGCCCGCTTTGCTGGTCAGGGAAAAGTTGCTGAAAGTAACCAAAAGCAGTTTTTAGGTAAGGAAAACCTGCCGGAGTGTGGTGTTGAATCAAGTCAACCAAGGCAAGCAGGTCTTGTCCGCAATAAGCCGCCCATACCTTATCGGCAAATGCAATATTTGCTTCACTCAGTTTTTTTCTTTGGGCAAACAAAGGTGCAAAATGTTCAGGTGCAAGCTGCCCCAATCCCCTGAAATCTTCTACAGCAGGGTGGGCATCAATGCATACCAAATAAATGCGATCTAACCCAAGTTGTTGTTGATAAAGCCAACTCAAAACAGCCATCAAGTTTACTTGGCAAAACCAGTCAAACTCAAACCAAAGAGTAATTTCCTGATAATCAGAAGCCGCTTTTAGTTGATTGAGTTCTTGTATTACCAGCTTCTGATAACTATCTGTAGGTATGGGCTCACGCAAGGGTAAATGATTATACTGTTGTGTGAAGAACTCTTGGCGAATAGTATAAAACTCAGGAGTGGCTACCTCATAAGTGGTAGGACCACAGGCAAGCGCTTCGTTCCAGACAAGGCGGTTACCTGGCAAAGTAAAGTGATGGGCAGTACCCTCACCATTGAGTATATGTAGTATTTTCATGGATTGTATGGTTTATATAAAAAGCTTTAAACATACTCTAATTTACATCACATAGTGTTTGGGACAAAACATAACCTGTTTCTTTTGTGGCTTGAGGTATTTTTCTTTTCTTGAATAAGGGAAACCTTCACAAAGCTACTGGCAATGAGACTACTTGAAAGAGTCGTAGCATAGTTAACACAACCAATGTTTTAACATCGTGTATAGGATGCAATACTTAAGAATATTTAAATAAAACAGGCAACTTTACTAATGAGCATAAGAACTAAAACAATCTGCCTAATCGTCGGGCTAACGTGTATGCAGTTTTCAGTATTGGCGCAAAACAGGCTTAAGGTGATTATACCCACCGCCGCACAAGAAACAGATTATATATGGCGAACCATTCGTGATATAACCTTCTTTGAGCAGCATAAGTACCAACTAAGCCTGCCTAAAGGTAGTTTAATAGAAGCATTGAAGAAGAAAGCCAGGGCTCAACAGTTGTCTGATGAAGATTATGTTGCCTTAAAAAAGTTTGTAACAGATAAAGTGTACCAAAAAGCTGATTATCAAAAAGGGTATCAATTGATTAAACAAAATGAAGCCTTGCTTAATCGTTTGATCAAACAGCTAAGTAAAAATGCCCCCAAACGCTGGAAGTTTAAAATGTTTGATACCTACCAAGTCACGCTTACGCTTTATGGTTCAGGGGGAAGCTATGACCCTGATCAAGGATCTATTATTATTTTTGCTACTCGTGATGGAAAATTCAAACAATACAAAAATCCGGCAAACACCATTATTCACGAAATTATCCATATAGGGATAGAGCATTCCATTATCCGAAAGCATAAAGTCTCTCATGGGTTAAAAGAGCGCATTGTAGATACTTTTGTACTGCTCAATTTTAAGAAATACCTGCCTGAATACTATGTTCAGAATATGGGTGATAAGCGTTTAGATACTTACCTGAGGCATAAAAAAGATTTAGATAATTTAGAATATATTGTGAAAAAAGTGCAGCAAAAAAAGTGAAGCAGTCTTTAATATCAGCCGGGACTGACACGTTTTAGATGCATTCGTGTATGTTACATAGTTTTGTTTGTTGAGGTCGTGGTTAAGCAACCATACATACAATAATTTAACATCATAGGGGGATATATGCCAAGAAAAAAGCTGTATTTTTGCCCTAAAGTTAAATAACCCAAAACAAACTAAAATTATGTGCAAACAAATGAAGCTATATGTATTTGTAATCTCTATGACATTGTTATGGGGATGCCAGCAACAACCTGCCAATGAAATAAACCCTCAAAACAATCAAAAGCTCATAGAAGTATCGCCGATAGCACATTTAAGTTTTGCTAAAGAACCTACCCAGGCTGAACTGAATAAGGCGCTTGCGAAAATTGATGAGGCATATTTGAATAAAAGGGCGTTAAGAGCTCTTCCGGTAGGGGGGGGCACGCCTACGTTGGGAGAAAAAAAGGTAATCTTAAAGTCAAAAACTGGCGGACGCAAACACGCCAAAACAGATGATCGGGTAGAGTGTACAGCCTATTACAATAGCTATACGGTACGTTTTAATATGAACAACCTTGATAAGGACGACCGCGAAATGAATGCTATAGATTACTTTGTGTATGTGTTTCCGGTAGCTGACGGCATACAATGGGACAACTTAAGCCAGTTAGAAATAAGGAATTTTGGTACAGATGGTTGGTATTGCAAATATGTGCAAATTAGAGAGCAAAACTGGAAATACTTCCGTCAAGAGGCTCCTGAAGCAGGTTTTGTAAACGAAAGAACCGAAACATTTATCTATGAAGGTTGGGTACAAACCGATGGTGGACCAGACAGGATTAGCCGTGCTTCTAACAACCCCGAACTTTTACAGTTACGCCCCATTACTGAATAAGCAAAACAGGCAGTTAATGGGCTGCTTGGGTTTTGGTTACAAATGCCAAAATACAAGTCTTTTGCATGTGTTGGTATTTGTAACCTGGTTTTGTCCTTGGTTCAACCAGGAGGAGTATTGGGTATTTTTAAGGTAAAAGCAGAGCCTTGATTTACCGATGATTTTACGTCTATGCTACCATTAAGTTTTTGTAATATTTCTTTGACAATATATAAGCCTAACCCTGCTCCATTAGAGTGAGCACTGGCACGATAAAACATCTTAAAAATATTGTTGAGATGGTCTTGATCTATGCCTTTGCCATTGTCTTGGATAGTAATAATGGCTTGTTGAGGTTGTTGGTCTACTTTAATCAAAATTAAAGGGTTGGCTTGGTGAGGGTTATGGTAACTAATGGCGTTTGACAATAAATTGTTCAACAAGATCAAACAACGACTACGGTCAGAATAAAAAATATGCCTGCCATTGATGGCCAGTTTTTTTTCTATTTTGGAGGCAGCTGGCAAATATTGTAGTTTTTCCAATACCGTTTGTATCAACTCATTAAAATCAATTTGCTCCACATTGGTTTCCATGCGGGCATTCATTGAATAATCAATGATTTCTTCAATAAAATAATCAAGTTTGAGCACACTATTACGCATTTTGTTGAGGTACTCTTGTATGTTCTGTGGAGGTTCATATTCGGCAAGTTGCAACAAACCTAGCAGCGATTTAAGTGGTGCCCGTAAGTCATGCGAGGCACTATAAACGAAACGGTCTAACTCTGCATTGGTTTTTTTGAGTTCTTCATTGATGGCCATTAAACGGTTTTGAGTTCGTTTTTGCACGTCAATATCTACAATTGCTCCATCATAAAATACTTCCCCCTCGCTGTTGCGTGACAAAATACAACTCACCAACCCCCAAAACATTGTTCCATCTTTTTTCTTGAATAAAGCCTCTTCATTTTTGAAAAAACCATTGGACGCTAACTTTTCATTCAATGTATCAATTGTACTTTGTTCGACAAAAAGTGCGCTAATTGGCAAACTGATTACTTCTTTAGCTTGTTTGTACGCAAAAAGCTCAGCAAATGCCTGATTGATGTAAACTACTCCTTTGTGTGGGGTGCTTCGGAAAATAGCCTCATTAATATGCTCATTGATAGAGCGTAAAATTTGTTCATTTTTTCGGGCAAGTGCTTCAGCTGCTTTGTATCGTTCGGCTTCAAGCTTTATTTGTTGATTTGCTTCTGTTAACTCTTTCGAGTTTCGTTGCATCTCATGTTTAATAGCCGTGCGCTCTTTTTCAAAGTTATCATAAGAATCACTAATGGAGGCAAAAAGCTTTTCCAGACCCTTAGGCATTGCTTTGCCTTTCAAAAAGTCTTTAAGTTGCTTTTCCAAAAGCGGGTTATATTGCTTATTCATATGAAGAGATTCTTAGTAGATAGTATGCCTCCCTATGTTTTTGTGTGAGTGCATACAAATATTAAACAGGCAAAATTGATAACTTATTGTTTATAAACGTCATACAGTCATCAACGAGCTTCACTCTTTTTCGTTAATTACCAATAAAGTGTTTCCGTGTGGATACTGACTCTGGCACCAATCTATTTTGGTAGTTACTTCTGTTGGTGTTTTTTCAGGATACTTTACATCAACAAATCCGCAGCTTTTATAAAACGCAGTTAAATGTTTGAAAGCCAAACAATATATGGTGTGTGATGGAGAACGTTGTTCCAATAGAAAATCGACTATTTTGCGGGCAACCCCTTGCTTTCGGTGACTATCTGCCACATACATTCCCCCAAGTTCTTGTATGCCATCCGATATATTAACCAATCTGCCGATGCCTATTTTTTCATCAGACTGTTGTGCAATGGCTATAAATTCGTTGTTGAAATCAGAGTTTACAAAACCCAGTTCGTCATATCGGGCATTAGCCCAAGGTATATCAGTAATAGTGGCTTTTCGAATGATCATGGTGTCTCTAAAGTGTAGTAATATATTAGTTTATCTTTTTATCTCAGGTCATATACCTTTTGGTAAACTTAGGAATGGTGTAAAAATAAATTTCTATAGTAACGCTAAAATATTTTGTTGCTAGACGCGGCAAAAAATTGGCTAATAGCAGCGCTATTCGGCTATTTTTTAACAAAGTATAGCCTCAAAAGATGAGATTAAGAATGTAAATTTATTTTGGTACCATTCCTTAGCTATGTATACTTAGAACTTGTTTAAGGTTTAGCTTCGCTGAGCTTGCCCTAAAGGGCTGCGGTTCTCCAAATGATTCAAAATACATGCTTCGTTGTGTAAATGCTCATTTAGCGCTGCTAAACTCCGCCTTACACGCCTCGCCTGAAAATCAAAAATTAAATTTTTGCTCTCAAAGCATAAACATTAAACAAGTTCTTAAACAAAAATAAATGAATGAAGCATCATAGACAAAATTAATATTTATTTTTCCTGAACTAAACCCTATTTAGTTTCTTCTTTAGGAAAATACAATTTAGGATATTCAAAATACACCAATGAAGCTTCTTTAGCTGTGATTTGTTTCCATTGTGTAGCCACAAAATTAAACTGCACTATCCCTGTAGTAGGCACATTGTCTATGGGGCCAGGCGCAAAGTAGTTGGTTAAATCTGTCAACCCTGGATTGTGCCCCACCAATACCAGTGAAGTTACTTTATCAGACTGCTGTCGGATCAGACGGAGCAGCGTTTGGGCATGTGCTTCATAAATGCGCTGATCAAATTCAACGGCAGTTTCAGGTAGCACTTCTACAAATGCAGCCACTGTCAAGCGGGTTCTTACCGATGGGCTTGATAGTATAAGATGAGGCATTGCCCCTTTTTCTTTAAATTTTTGTGCCATAAAAGGTGCATCTCTTTTCCCTCTTTTGTTGAGAGGACGTTCAAAGTCTGAAAGTGACAAATCTTTCCAGCTTGACTTGGCATGCCTTAGCAATGTCAGTGTTTTCATACGGTCATATCTTTATTAAGTACAATTCTTTTAATATTCCTTAAGTGAAGTTTTTTCGTAAATATAACTATTCTTTCAACAGAATGTATTTTTGCAACTTTCTTTATGATTTCATAACCTTTGAAAAAAAACATCGTACATGTAAATGTGAATTGCATAATTCAAAGTTATTAAAGTGTAACTAAAAGTAAATCAGTGAAATACAAATATATTTTTTATTAATATTTTGTTTTTATACTGTCAAAAAATTAACAAAAAGGTGTTTAGAAATAAAAGCCTTTCATTAAAAATAATAAAGGTGTATTTTGAATTATATAAAGTTGTTAATGCAGGTGTTTTATATTAAATCCATTCTCATAGTCGATTCCCGGCTTTCTTTATAAAACCTCATTTATACAAAGAATTTTTATTGAGTGCTAAATTTTATAGTCTAATTTTTAAAACCATCCAATGGGAGATATCGGGTGGTTTTTTTTATGCGTTGACTTGTGTAACTTTGAACAAAAAGTCAATCTACTTTTTTAACGCATGGACGATTTACTCTTTACCCAACCCGACTGGCAACTTTTTACTAACATCAATACTTTACCCCAACAGGCGGGAGTGTCTAAACACCTGTTACCTCGCCTCATCGCCAAAGAACTCACCGATAATGCCTTGGATGTAGATACACAAGTACGCGTGTTTCATCCCGAAGAAGACAAGCCAGGCACCTTTGTAGTAAAAAATTTGGGTAAAGGTTTTGACGCCTCAGATGAAGAAATTGCGGAGTTTTTTTCTGTCAAACGGCCCCTTACAAGTTCCAAGCGCTTTCGTTTGCCAAGCCGGGGAGCCTTGGGTAATGGGTTGCGAGTGGTTACTGCCACTGTATTTTGTTTGGAGGGTACGCTTACAGTTGCTACTAATGGGCGGGTGTTACAATTGATTCCACAAGACGATGGTACTACATTGCCCAAAAAGATAGGTGAGTTTGCCGATGAGGGTACCGAAATACAAGTAAGCATTCCACACGATTATTTTTATTACGATACTCTAGAATGGGCAGAACTTGCCCTAGCTATCAATCAAGGTGCTCACTATACAGGCAAAACCTGCCCACATTGGTACGACTCCGATAGTTTTTATAATTTATGCCTCTCTACCCCCGCACAGGTTACCATTAGTCAATTTATTCCTTACTTTGAGGGTATTGCCAAAAGCAAGGCAAAAGCAATGATCAATCGATTAGATGATTTAATTATTGCCAAACTAAGTCGCGACGAAAGCGAGCAATTGCTGGGGATATTGTGTGACAACAGTAAGTATATACCAGCAAAAAAGCTGGGAGAAGTAGGAGCAATAGAAGGTTTTATAGGCTATGTAAAAAAAACGAGTGAATTTACCCTAAAAACCACCCGCGGCAAACACCATGCTCAAATTCCGGTGGTGATAGAAGCCTATGCCCGCTTGAACGAAAACAGTGATAAAACGCAGTTTTTTGTCAATCGTACCCCTATTATTGGAGATGTAGACGTTATCTTCAATTCCCGTCGGCTTACTGTATACGGTTGTGGGCTTAATAGCAACATAGACAATCATCGTTTAAAGGCTTCCCCTGAAATATGGCTCAACATCATCACCCCTTATATGCCTATAGTGTCTAATGGCAAAGAACCCGACCTTTCAGTATTAGAAGAAGCCATCGTGCAAACCATCGAAAAGACTGTCCACCAGCTCAGACGCAAACTAGTAGCTCACGATAAAGAAGACACACCAGCCAGTCAAAAAGCCAAGCCACCTTCTCAAAAGAAAGTTGTATTACAAAACCTAACGACTGCCATCGACAAAGCGTCGGGGCAAGGGCAATACCGTTACTCTTTGCGTCAGCTCTACTATGTGTTACGCCCTTTTGTGATGGAAGCTACTGGGCGTGAGCTAAAGTATCAAAATTTTAACACCATTATAACCGACTATGAGTTCGATACGGGAAAAGATTTGCCTGGCGTTTATCGCGATGAGCGAGGTACTTTGCTACATCCACATACCCACGAAGAAATAAGGTTGGGTACTAAAAGTGTGGAGCGTTATCATCGTCCAGTGTTTAATTTCAACAAAATACTATATTCAGAGAAAGAAGGTTTTTTTGAGATTTTAAAAGATGCTGGTTTTTGTGAAAAACACGATTGTGCCTTGCTTACCTCCAAGGGGTTTGCCAGCCGTGCGGCAAGAGATGTGATAGATTTGCTTGCCGAAACCGAAGAAGAATTATTATTTTTCTGCATCCACGATGCCGACATTTCGGGTACACTGATTTATCAGGCATTGCAGGGAGCTACCAAAGCCCGACCCAAACGTAAGGTAAAAATAATTAACCTGGGGCTAGAGCCTTGGCAAGGGTTGGCAATGCAGCTGGAGGTTGAAATGCTAGAGCGATCGTCGAAAAAAACACCTGCCCAATATGTATTAGACTTTGATACCAAAACCGATGTGCCCAAACCATATAAGTTTGAAGGACAAATGATGACCCGTTGGGAAGACTGGCTCAAAGAGTACCGTATTGAACTCAATGCTATGGATACGCCTACTTTTATTCATTGGCTGGATACTGAAGTATCTAAGTATGACAATGGTAAAGTAGTACCTGACGAACCTTATTTGCAGGCAACTGCCGACCAAGATTTACAGGTAACGCTCAGAAGCCGCATTCGTGATGAATTGCTTCAGCAGCTCGACATTGAGCAAATGGTTGCCGAAAGACTGGAAAAAATTTACCCTAAACTTAAAGAAAAAATCAGCCAGACCGACTTGGAAACCCAGGTGCGTCAAAGCCTTGAAAATGCCCCAAAAAATAGTTGGGCGAAGAGTTTTAGTGAGATTATAAGGGGGTTGTTGGAGAAAGGTTAACCTTTTTTTACTGTTTTTTCTCAAAAAAACATTTTCTATCAACTACAGTGTTCCTTGGTCATAAGATAAGCAGAATGAGATCAATAGCATTTGTCATAAGGGCAATCATTCAGCGTTTATCCTTAGTCTTGCTTTATTTATATATAAGCTCACAATTTATTTGTATATTTGCCACAATATTTACCTGAAATATTTCTTTTTAAACCAAACAAAAGATAACTAGCAGGTGTAATAAGAACGAACCCAAAAAATCACTAAAGTACAAGGGTTTGTTTTTCTCAAATTAGCATTACCATTTAAACCAAGAATATTTATGGAATTAATAAACATTTTTGCTTTTTTCAACCTGGGAGGCCCAGAACTAATTTTTATTATGTTGGCGATCCTTTTACTTTTTGGTGCAAAAAAAATCCCTGAATTGGCAAGAGGTTTAGGCAAAGGCATTCGCGAGTTTAAAGATGCCACCAAAGAAGTAAGAGACAATTTGGAAGAAAGTGTAAACATCGAAGAAGAAAAGAAAGCTTCGGCACGCAACAATACAAAAACTCCTGTAAAGTAAGCCTTTATCAAAATTGAAAGAATATAGTTCTTTGAAAGCCATCCAGCAGGAATTGCAGGGTGGCTCTCTTACATGCTCCCAACTGGTTGAACACTATTTAGAAAACATTGACAAAAAAGTAGATTTAAATGCTTTTTTGGAAACCTACAGCAACGAAGCACGGCAACAAGCCCAGGTTGTAGATCAGAAAATTGCCGAAAACCGAGCGGGCAAACTCGCTGGAATGGTAATAGGGATCAAAGATGTGCTTTGTTATCAAAATCACCCTTTACAATGCTCTAGTAAGATTCTCGATGGATTTGAGTCTCAATTTACCGCCACTGCCGTGCAACGTTTGCTCAACGAGGATGTCATTATCATCGGCAGGCAAAATTGTGATGAATTTGCGATGGGATCATCTAACGAAAACTCTGCTTTTGGCGTAGTGCGTAATGCAACTAACCCTGCGCATGTGCCTGGAGGCTCTTCGGGAGGCTCGGCAGTGGCAGTACAAGCCGACATGTGTTTGGTATCTTTGGGTTCTGACACGGGAGGCTCGGTGCGCCAACCTGCGGCTTTTTGTGGGGTAGTAGGGCTTAAACCCAGTTATGGGCGTATTTCACGCTATGGGCTGGCTGCTTATGCCTCTTCGTTTGATTGTATTGGTATTTTTGGAAAAAACATAGCAGATGTGGCATTGGTGCTGGAGGTAATGGCAGGAGCAGATGAGTTTGATACTACTGTGTCAAAAAAATCGGTACCTGAATATTCCAAAGCTTTGTCGTTTGACCGAAAGGCAAAAGTGGCTTATCTCAAAGAAACACTTGAGAGTGAGGGCTTGCACCCAGAGGTAAAACAGGCAACCCAAGCCACGTTAGATTTTCTAAAAACCGAAGGACATACTGTAGAATCGGTTGATTTCCCATTATTAGATTACATTCTGCCTACTTATTATATACTAACAACTGCAGAAGCCAGCTCTAACTTATCACGTTACGATGGGGTTCGGTATGGTTTTCGAAGTACCAGTGCTGAAGATTTACAGCAAATGTATACACAAACTCGCACCGAAGGTTTTGGGGCAGAAGTAAAAAGACGTATCCTATTGGGTACTTATGTGTTAAGTGCCAGTTATTATGATGCTTATTACACACAGGCACAAAAGGTGAGGCGACTTATCAAAGATGCTACAGATAAGTTGTTTGAGCAATATGATTTTATTGTATTGCCTACTACACCCAATACAGCTTTTGAAATAGGCGCACATAACGACAACCTGGTAGAAATGTACTTGGAAGACCTGTTTACTGTACAGGCAAATGTAGTAGGAGTTCCTGCTATATCTATACCCAACGGCAGGGCAACCAACGGTTTGCCTATTGGTTTGCAGGTGATGGCGGCTACATATCAAGAAGATGACTTGTTGTCTTTTTCTCAGTATTTGTTAGAAAGTTAGCAATTTATATTTATGTTTACAGGCGTAAACTACAGAAAACGTGTGTATACCAAGACACAAAAATCTTCAAACGATATTTAAACTCAATTTCACAAAAACTATGTGTTTACGAAAAAAAACCACAAGGTTTCTTCTCAGCTTATGTTTTACGGGCTTATTGGTTTTTAATGCTTCGGCAAAAACAGACACCACTAAAGTCACTAAAGAAGCCGAAAAAGTAAAGGTTGTGGACACTGTTCCTCATTTCCCGCCTAACTATGTACCCCAGTTGCATGTAGATGTGATCAAAGACCGTTTGGTTTGCTTGAATACATCTATTAAGCTTACTTATAGCAAAGAAATTATGCGTTGGGTAAAGTTCTACCTCATTAAGAACCGTGTTACTACCCAAAAACTGCTCGAAAAAAGCACCTTTTATTTCCCTATTTTCGAAGAAGCTCTCAAGCGTCACAACATGCCAGTAGAGCTCAAGTATTTACCTATTGTAGAGTCTGCACTTAGACCTAGAGCAGTGTCGTGGGCTGCAGCTGCCGGACTGTGGCAGTTTATCCCTAGTACCGGGCGCGAGTATGGCTTGAAACAAGATTGGTATATAGACGAACGTTACGATATTTATAAGGCTACCGACGCAGCTTGTCGCTACCTTAAGTTTTTGTACAACTACCACGGCGATTGGCAGTTGGCCTTGGCAGCTTATAACTGTGGACCAGGCAGAGTAGATTGGGCAGTAAAAAAAGCCGGGGGTAAAAACAACTTCTGGAAAATTTATCGGTATTTGCCCCGCGAAACCCGTGGATATGTACCTGCTTTTATTGGGGTAACCTATGTGATGAATTACGCTGACAAGCACAACATTTACGCAAAACGCCCAGTGCCTCCTATTCCCTCAGACACTATTATGGTAAGTAATTTTGTAAACATTCAGCAGTTTGCCAAACAAATAGATGTGCCTTTGGGAGTAATGCAAATTTTGAACGCCCACTTGAAAAAGAATGCGATTCCTAATTATAAAAGAAATTACCCCTTGCGTTACCCTGCCTATAAGCGCGAAATGGTAGAAAGATTCAGAGGTAGAATTGTATCATCATCACGGGGTTATTCTCGCCGTGGGCTAGGGTACACCGCCGGACGCAACCAATATGGAGGTAGCAAAAGATACCATCGAGTAAGAAGAGGAGAGTCTTTGGCGTTGATTGCCCTACGTTATGGTACTACAGTAGCCTATTTGAGAGTTTGGAACCGTTTACGCTCTAATATGGTGTATCCAAATCAAAAACTGGTAATTTACAGCAAGCCCCCTCGTCGTCGGAGCTCTAAACTGGGACAAAACTTTATAGCAGCTGTGCACGAAATGACAGCAAAAGAAAGTAAAAAGAAAAAAGCAGTAGTAAAAAAGAAAACAGTTAAAACCACTGTAGCTAAAACTGCTGTAAATAAGCCAGGAAGTGCCAAAACTCCGGTATTTGCGACAACTGCCGATATAGAAAAAACGACTAAAGTGAAACGGTCAAAATCAGTGGCTGTAAACACCGATCATAGCACTACTAAGCAAATAGAAAAGAAAGTAGCGAAGAAAGCGGTAAAAACAGCACCGCTAACTGCTGCGACTACTTTTTATGCCAATAAGATAAAATTTAAACAAGGTGAATACCAACAATTGGTAGCCCAAACGCCTAAAGACGTACGCAATGCTGCACGCGCCAAAGAACGCAAAACCAGTATTGGTAAAACATTGCCTCGTCGAACAGCCAAAAGCAAAAAAAGAAAAATGTTGCAAAATATTCGCTTTCACCGAGTAGTACGTGGTGATACGCTTTGGACGATTGCTCGTCGCAATGGTTTGACTATTTATCAGTTAAAGAAGTTAAATAACCTGAACAACCGAAGTGTATTGGTGCCAGGTCAAAAACTGAAAGTAAGTTCAAGATAAGTTAACGCAAAGAAATTGAGTTTACCCCCCCTGTAAGGCTTACTTGCAGGGGGGTTGTTGTTTTTAATTTTCTATAAAGTCAAATATTAGCTTTAGTGTATCAGCGTAATCATTGCCTATCCATAGCATATGCCCCCAGTCGTTGTCAAGCAAATGTAGTTTTGAACCTTCTATTAATTGGTGGGCGTGTTGAGCGTGGGCAGGTGCCACACTTAAGTCATTTTTGCTATGTATAATAAGGGTAGGGGAGGTGATTTGTTTTAATAAAGCACTGTCTATGTTTTGCTCAATATCGTTCAGAAACCCTTGCCCAGAGCCGTAGTGTTTGAATACGTTTCCGAGTTCTTGCCTTTCTTTCGGATTAATTTTAACTCCCTTTTTAGCCGAAAACTGTTTGAAAAAGCTTTTGGTCATCAAGCCAGGCATCAGTGCAAAGAAAAAACGCACCATGCGCCAAGTGAGTCGCTGGCGTTTGGGGTGGAACATGAGACGAGCTGTTTTGTATATTTTGCTGCCTTTTGCCAGCCATTTGGTACTTACGGCTGAGGCCAGTACTAGCTTTTGTACCTTCTTGGGGTGTTCGGCAGCCAGTGCAAGTGCTGTCCAACCTCCCGCCGAAACACCATACACAATGACTTGAGAAATGTCAAGGGCATCGAGTAAGGCAACAAACAAGCGAGCGGCTTGTTTTGGTGACTCATTACCCTCAAGGGGAGTTTTTCCATAGCCAGGGCGCGAAGGGGTGATTAATTGATAGTAATGGAGGTCAAACCCCTTGTGAGCTATTTGGTCGAGGCTGTTGGCGTGCCCCCCATGTAGAAACAACACAGGAGTTCCTGCACCAATGGTGCTGTACTCTACCAGACCTTGGCTGGTTTGTATGGTGGTGTTTGTAAGTGTGTGTAATGTCATAAAAATAGTGATTCATAATGTTAGTAAAGATAAATAAACAGGTCAGGTTTTTATCAGCCAAGGCACTTGTTCTTTAGGCTTTTTTTAACAAAAACGGGGTTATTAGAGAATAAATCGTTTCTTTTTTTAGTTATAACTAAAAATTTAGTTAATTTTAAATTGTCATCACAAATTCGGCTTTTTTTGGTACTTAAAAGAAACTTATTGCTAAATAATCTTTTACTTTGTTATCATTCCTCCACTGTGATGAACTGTTTTGTATTAAAATTACCTTAAGTTGCGAATTATAAAACAGAAAATCCTACAAGCCAAGTGTTTATGTTTTTTAGGAATTCAAAAATAGGAACTTGCCGCTTGTTGCTTGTAACCCGCAACTTGTATTAAAATTAAAAACATAAAAAGCATAACCTTGAGAAAAATGACTAAATTATATGCTTACGCATTAGCAACAATATTGATTGGACTGAGTGCTTGCATTGGCGGCGACCAAACCTCTAAGGATAACAGTCAGTTTGTAGTAGATAGCAAAGGTGGTGTAGGAGAGATTGTAGTAGTGATGGACCCCAAGAAATGGGATGAGCCTTTGGGCAAGGCATTACGCAATGTGTTTGCCAGGTATATTCCAGCATTGCCCCAACCCGAAAGCTGGTTTAAGCTGATGAAAATTCCCCCATCAAAGTTTAAGAGCTTTATGAAACGGCACCATAATATAGTGATACTTGCTTCACTTGACAACACTAGTTTGGAGGGGCGGTATCTGAAGGGGTATTTTACCCAAAAGTCAATTGATCTGATTAAAAAAGACCCTAAAAAATTTATGATGCGTCGCAAAGATGTGTTTGCCAAAGGGCAACGGGTAATGTACTTGTTTGGCAACAATGATACACAGTTGATTGAGAACATGACCAAAAATAAAGATCAACTATTGAATTATTTTCATGATATGGAACAAAAAAGGTTAACCAAAGACCTGTACAACATTGCTGAACAATATAAGTTGAGCAATTATGTAAAAGATATTATGAAGGTAAAAGTACGTATTCCAGCCGGTTTTAAACTGGCAAAAAAAGCTGAAAACTTTGTATGGTTGCGTAAGCCAGGCGATGCAGCCCTCAGAAAGGCAGACATTAATCTGCTGATGGCGTCACGCCCTTATACTTCTACTAAAGTGTTTGATGAGCAAAAAATTATTGCCTGGCGCGATAGCTTGGGTAAAAAGTACACCAATGATCCCACACTTACAGAATCTTACGTGGTAACAGAAACCCGTTTTGAGCCAGCATTGATTACTAAGCGTATTATAAAAGATAAAAAGTTTGCTGTAGAATACCGAGGTTTTTGGAAACTGAAAAATGGTACAAGAGGAGGAGCTTTTATTAGCTATGCCTTTGTAGATGAAGCACAAAAAAAAGTTTTTTATCTTGAGGGTTTTATCTATGCTCCTGGTATGAAAAAGAAAGAGGCTATTTTTCAAACTGAGGCAATCCTCAGAACTTTTGAAAGGATAAAGTAATTAAAGTACAATAATTAGTCCCACCTACCCTAAAAATGAGAACTACAGAAACTGATTGTTTGTAGTTCTCATTTTATATCTGTAACATTCGAATAAATTTATACACTGAACGAACTTGTTTACGGTTTATGCTTTGAGAGCAAAAATTTAATTTTTGATTTCAGGCGAGGCGTGTAAGACGGAGTTTAGCAGGGCTAACAGGGCTAAATGAGTATTTACATAGCGAAGCATGTAATCAAAAAGCTAGTTTTGAATCATTTGGAGAACCGCAGCCCTTTAGGGCAAGCTCAGCGAAGCTAAACCTTAAACAAGTTCAACATATACTATTTCTCAACCAACCAAAATAGTATCAGAAAATCAAGAGGGGATAAGCCACATTTATATATAGAGCAGGAGTGTTTGTTCAAATAAACGCACAGCCTGGTCTGTCATCTTCCCCATAACCTTAACAACAACTTTTAAACCTATTCTTTAAGATAATGGCAATCAAAATTCGAAAAGAAGACGCCCTTAACTATCACTCACAAGGGCAACCCGGTAAAATAGAAGTAATTCCTACCAAAGCATTAGGTTCTCAACGTGACCTGGCTCTAGCTTATTCGCCTGGTGTGGCTGAACCTTGTCTGGAGATTGCCGACGACCCCGAAAATGTTTATAAATATACTGCCAAAGGCAACCTGGTAGGGGTAATTTCTAATGGAACTGCTGTACTTGGCTTGGGCAACATTGGGGCGGCTGCCTCTAAACCTGTCATGGAAGGGAAAGGAGTACTATTTAAAAAGTTTGCTGGAATAGATGTATTTGATATTGAAATAGACAGCACTGATCCTCAAGAATTTATTCGCATTGTAAAGTCGCTTGAACCCACTTTTGGGGGGATCAACCTAGAGGACATCAAAGCACCTGAATCTTTTGAAATAGAAGAAACCCTGCGTCGTGAAATGAATATTCCTGTGATGCACGACGACCAACATGGTACAGCCATTATATCAAGCGCAGCATTGCTTAATGCTTTGTCAATAGTAGGTAAAAAAATAGAAGACATTTACCTGGTAGTCAATGGTGCAGGAGCTTCGGCTATAGCCTGTAGCAAATTGTATGTGAGCCTGGGGGTGCGCAAAGAAAATATTGTAATGCTTGACAGCAAAGGGGTGATTCGCAAAGACCGTGAAAACCTGAATCCGATTAAGGCACAGTTTGCCACTGCAAGAGATGTACACGAGTTGGATGATGCCATTGAGGGGGCGGACATGTTCTTGGGTTTGTCGGCAGGAAATATTATGACTCCCGAAATGCTCAATAAAATGACTACTAACCCCATTGTTTTTGCCTTGGCAAACCCTACCCCTGAAATAGACTATGATCTTGCCATTAGCACCCGCTCAGACATTATTATGGCCACTGGTCGTTCTGACCACCCTAACCAGGTAAACAATGTATTAGGGTTTCCTTATATATTTAGAGGGGCGTTGGATGTAAGGGCTACCGAGATCAACGAAGAAATGAAACTGGCTGCAGTGCACGCTATTGCCGATCTTGCCAAAGAAGCCGTGCCCGATGTAGTAAGCCGGGCGTATGGCGACTCAGTGTTGAGTTTTGGCAAAGAGTATTTGATCCCTAAACCACTGGATTTGCGTTTGATTACGACCATTTCGCCCGCAGTAGCTAAAGCAGCCATGGATTCAGGAGTAGCCAAATACCCCATTACTGATTGGGAAGGCTATAAGGTAGAGTTACAAAAACGTCTGGGGATTGATCAGAAACTGATGTCGCGTATGATTCAAACAGCGCAACGTAAACCAAAACGGGTGATTTTTGGGGAGGCTGACAATCAAAAGGTATTAAAAGCTGCCCAAATTGTAAGAGATGAAGGAATTGCAACCCCTATATTTTTAGGAAATATAGATAAGATCAAGCGTATTATTGAAGAAAACCACCTCGATCTAAATGATTGTAAAATCCTTGACCCTTTGAATGAGCCTGAGCTTTGTCAAGAATACGGGAAACGTTTGTACGAAAAGCGCAAACGCAAAGGGGTAACTTTGTATGATAGCAAAAAGATGATGCGTGACCGCAACTATTTTGGTACCATGATGCTGGAATTGGGCGAAGCTGATGCTTTTATCTCTGGGTTGACCAAAAACTACCCCCAAGTGATTCGCCCGGCACTAGAGGTAATAGGTACCAAAGATGAGGTAAAAAAAGTAGCGAGCATGTATGCAATGATTGCCAAGAATCGCACCTTGTTTTTTGCCGATACTTCGGTCAATGTAGACCCAGGGGTAGACGATTTGGTAGACATTATTGGACTGACCAGAGAAGCTGTAAAATCGTTTGGCTTTGAGCCAAGTATGGCGGCGTTGTCTTACTCAAACTTTGGTTCTATTGGTGGTGAATTGCCCAATAAGATGATTAAAGCTACTGAACGGGCAAAAGAATTGTTTCCAGACTTGATCATAGATGGAGAACTACAGGCAAACATTGCTTTAAACCAAGCACTGCTGAAAGAAAACTATCCATTCAGCGATTTGTGCGATAACCCTCCCAATACCTTGATTTTTCCTAACCTTGCTTCAAGCAACATTGCCTATAAGTTGTTGCACGAGTTGGGTTTTGCTGAGGCCATTGGTCCGGTATTGCTAGGAATGCGCAAACCCGTACATATTTTACAGTTGGGTAGCTCGGTACGTGACATTGTAAACATGGTAGCCATTGCCGTGGTAGATGCTCAAAATAACGAAGCATAAAGTACTGTTGGCAATCATTTGTTGATATTGACAGCCCTTTGAGATAAGTTCTTGGAGGGTTTTTTTATGAATAGTAATAGTTTATGTAAGTCAATACTCCGCAGTGATTTTAGTCAAAGTTGATTACTGATTACCTTCAGTGAGCTCCCGTTGGTCGGTTATCAAATGGTTATAAGTTTAAAAACTATTTAATTACGTGTTTAGACGTAAAACTGAAACCCTTTGAAAAATAAAGCAAGTACGCAAATTTAATATACGCCATTGGTTTACAATGATTAATAGGGTAAACATTTACTCGAATCCGCTATGGACTACGGACTAAATGCTGTGGACTATTGGTAAGTAAAACGGGAAAATAAAGTAGTTCACCCACCCAAGATACCTTGCGATGGATTAGCTGTACAGAGTTTGAGCTTCATTCTGTGGTTAGGTTGTTTTTGGAGTTTTATTAAGCTACAGCGTAGAAATTTTTAAAAGAACTTGGTAGCACTAAAAAAAATAGTTACTACCAAGCTCCCAACGATACCTAAGGAATGGTGTAAAAATAAATTTCTATAGTAACGCTAAAATATTTTGTTGCTAGACGAGGCAAAAAATCGGCTAATAGCAACGCTATTCGGCTATTTTTTAACAAAGTATAGCCTCAAAAGATGAGGTTAAGAATGTAAATTTATTTTGGTACCATTCCTAAGATACTTCCTCAACTTCCAACATTTGTAATCCAGCTTCAGCTACTGCATGGTCGTTTTCTACCGTGCTGCCACTTACACCAATAGCGCCGATTACTTCACCTTCGGAATTTTTTATGGGTATTCCTCCTGGAAAGCTGATCAAGCCCCCATTTGAGTGCTCAATGTTGTACAAGGGACCTCCTGGCTGGGCAAGCTCGCCAATATTGCCAGTATTCATATCAAAAAAACGGGCAGTTTTGGCCTTCTTAATCGAAATATCCAAGGAGCCTAACCAGGCACCGTCCATACGGGCAAAAGCCAACAAGTTGGCGCCAGCATCTACAATAGCAATATTCATTTTAGTGTCTAAAACTGCAGCTTGAATTTTAGCACCAGCAATGATTCTTTCTGCTTGAGTTAATGTTAACATCTGATTTTTTGTTTTGTGATTATTGATTGTAATTATCAAGTCAAAGTTAACTAATGAAAGTAGTTATTTGTTAATCAGTGACTCATGCTTATTGTAATTAAGAATTTTTGAAACCGTACACTAATTTTTAGCTATTAATATTTGCTTAGAAGTTAACTTTACCAGTTTTAAAAGTGCTTGAATAACAAGGCCTTTCTTTCCGCCTTAGTTTGTTAGCGTGAAGAAATTTAAGCAATGAAGCCGTTAAAAAATGATCACTGAGCGAGGCACGAGCGAATGTTTGAGCATTTTAGGCGCAATGGATTAAATTTTAGCGATCAAACTACAGCGGTGGCTTTTTTTGGTTCGTTTTTTTAGCTAAAGAAAAAAATGAACGGATGCCTGAGGTACACGAAATTCGGCTTTACCCTACAACTTAGCAGATCAACGTCCATTTTTATGTTGTAAAACCAGCAAAAAAGACAAGAAACGCCTAGTATAAAAAAGTGTACGGTTTCAAATTAAGAATTTTATGATTACTTATCAAACAAATATATAGTGTTTTATGTTTTATGTGGCATTAGACTATCTTCATACCACGAAAATTTACTTTCAATAATTTGTTGTTTTTTCTGTGCTATATAGTTCAGGTAAGCTTGTGCTACTGGAGTTAAATTTTTACTGCGGAGCCAGATCAAATTCCATATAGACTCAATAGGGAAACCCTTGACCGGGATAATCTGTAAGTCTTGGTTTTGGAGCTCGTTTTTGATACCAATCAATGGTAAAATTGAGTAACCCAAGCCGGCAATCACGGCTTGTTTAACGGCTTCGTTAGAGGTAAGCTCCATTTTTTTGGTAACGGGTAAGTTTTTTTGTTCAATAAAACGCTCCATAGTGTAGCGGGTGCCAGAACCTTGCTCTCGATAGATTAAAGGGAGTTTTTCGAATATTTTTTGACTATACATTTTTTGCTTGAAGGTTTTTTGGTGATTACCCACCAGGTAAAGTTTATTTTGCATAAGCTCTAATTTTTCAATAGGCAGCTTACGTGGAAGGACTGATACCAATGAAAAATCTACCTCATTGTTCTTGAGGCTTTCTATTACCTTGGCTTTGTTGGTTACATCTAACAATAGCTCTACCCCTTGGTGTTGAGACACAAAGTCGGCAAGAAAATAAGGCATAATATATTTGCCGGTAGACACTACCGATATTTTGAGTTTGCCTACCAGCTTGCCCTTATAGGCAAGAGTTTGTTGGTTGAGCACTTGCACTTCATCAAGTATTTTTTGGGCGGTTACTGCTACCTCTTTGCCAAAGTCAGTGATATAAAGTTGCCTGCCTACTACTTCGCTAAGCGGAATGGGGAACTGGTCTTGAAAGTTTTTTAACTGGATTGATACCGCAGGCTGGGTCAGGTGTAGTTCTTCGGCAGCTTTGGTAATACTCTGAGTTTGAGAAACCTTAAGGAATATTTGCAGTTGATTGAGTGTATAGTTCATAAAATAAATTTATGCATAATATTAATAATATAAATAAAAATTTATGAATATTTTTTCAGATATTTGTAGCATCAACATTCAAAAAACACATAAATCGTAACGTCATGAAAACAATCACAGTAGCCAAAGGAGACGGGATAGGTCCAGAGATTATGGATGCTACCTTAAAAATATTGAAGGCAGCCAATGCACAAATTAACATAGAAGAAATAGAAGTAGGTGAAAAAGTGTACTTATCAGGCAATACTTCGGGCATTTCTAAAGATGCCTGGCAAACCATTCGCAAAAACAAGATTTTTCTAAAAGCCCCCATTACTACACCCCAGGGAGGCGGCTACAAAAGCTTGAATGTGACTATGCGAAAGTCGTTGGGTTTGTATGCCAACATACGCCCTTGCAAGAGTTTACACCCCTTTGTAAGCACCAAGCACAAAGATATGGATGTGGTCATCATTCGTGAAAACGAAGAAGACTTGTATGGTGGTATTGAGCACCAGCAAACCGACGAAGTAGTACAATGCCTGAAACTGATTAGCCGACCAGGTTGTGAGAAAATTATTCGTTACGCGTTTGAATACGCCAGACTGTACGGACGCAAAAAAGTAACTTGTTTTACTAAAGACAACATTATGAAGCAAACTGATGGCTTGTTTCACCGAGTGTTTGACGAAATAGCGGAAGAGTACCCAAATATTGAAAATGAGCATTGGATTATTGACATAGGAGCAGCAAGACTGGCAGATACTCCCGAAATGTTTGATGTGATTGTAATGCCTAATTTATATGGCGATGTAGTGTCAGATGTGGCAGCCCAAATTGCTGGCTCGGTAGGTTTGGCGGGTTCTTCAAACATCGGCGATTCTTGTGCAATGTTTGAAGCCATTCATGGATCGGCACCAATGATTGCCAACCAAAATGTAGCCAACCCTTCAGGATTGCTACAAGGGGCTATCTTGATGTTGAACCATATAGGGCAAACAGAAGTAGCCGAAAAAATACAAAATGCCTGGCTAAAAACGGTAGAAGAAGGTATTCATACTTTTGACGTGTACAAAGAAGGTGTAAGTAAGCAAAAAGTAAGCACCAGCGAGTTTGCCGATGCGGTAATTGCTAACTTAGACCAACACCCAACTGTGTTGGAAAAAGTACACTACGAAAAAGGCATTACTTTTAACTTGCCAAAGTATGAAAGAAAAGCTCCTGCTAAGAAAGAACTTCTGGGAGTAGATATTTTTGTACAATGGAACGGAGAAGAAGCAGACCAATTGGCTCAACTACTTCAGCAACTCAACAATGGAGATGCTCAGCTCACAATGATTACCAACCGAGGAGTAAAAGTATGGCCAGAAGGTTTTGAAGAAACTTTTTGTACTGACCATTGGCGATGCCGATACCAAACTGCTGAGGGTAATGTGATTGATAACGAGTCGGTTATAAAAATACTAAGCAAGGCTTGGGAGCATCAAATAGATGTGATTAAAACTGAGAACTTGTACTTGTTTGATGGACAAAGAAGTTTTTCTTTGGGACAAGGTCAATAAATTATAGATTAAGGGAGTAACCATCAAATGTGTATACTATTTCTTGTTTGCTCCCTAAAATCACTTTACACCTAACAAAGTGTACTGATGGCAGCACAAGGGTCAGGGATCGCCCTTGCTTGCTGCCTGTCAGTTTTTAATTGAGTAGTTGCTCCCCTATACTGCTCCAATCACCTCACAGTTGCACCAATCAATAAATACTACCTCAAATACATCTACTACCTGCTTTATCTCATTGATGGTATGCTCAGAAAAGTCAGCTATAGACAGTTCCACTACCTTATCGCCTTTCAGTCTGCCATAGTAAGTAGTTTTGCTCGTTTTTAGGGCAAAAGATGCAGGTACAAAACCTTCGTACCCTTTGAGCGCAAAGCTGCCTAACTCGGTAGCATCGAGCAACTCTTTAAGTTTATTCAGGTCAATATCCAAATCAGGAGTATTGATAGTAGTGCGTAAGTGACACTTGGTAAAAGCAGTCAATGATTTGTCTACTGTTTTGGTGTGTTGCGTTTTTACTTCTTTGATCTTATCAATTTCCAAATCTATTAATGGAAAAGAGGATTTGTTCAAAAACTCATACTGACGCCAGTTGTCTTCGTGCATCGTAAAGATAAAATCGTTGAATTGTGTCGCTTTTGATATATCAGTAGGAATATGCCCTGAGATAGTAGGCAATGAAAACAAAATATCATCTGTTTTTACCTTTTTGAGCTGGCGCATTTTTAAGGTAAGCTCACCGGTAGCAATAAACTCTTCCGCCATTTTGGGCTCAGCATCTTCAATGCTCCAGTCCGAACCTCCCATATTCAAAGTAGTGGCTACCTCAAAAGATTGGGGGAGTTGCTCAAGTGGAACCTCATAAATGCCCAGAGTAATGCCTGTTGTTATATCTATAAAAGTGACGTTGATAAGTTTACTCATGTCTATATTTCAAATAAAAATATGCTTTTAACAGCTTTCAATATGTGCCACTGACAATAAGTGGCATAAAACGCGGCAATTTACAGTATTCGTTTCAATTATTGCCAACAGCCAAGCCGGAAACAGTAAATTTTGGGTAGGTTTTATCAAACCCCTAAAGTGTGGAGTGCTCCATCCACCTTCTGATATTGCTTGCGGGGAAAGGTGGATAAATGCCAGGTTTATGCACAACGACTGATTACATAAGTAATGTGTATAATGAAAAAGTACCAAGTTTTTTTTAATATCTTATTTAATTGAGTTAATTTAATTGTTGAATCTCTTTCGTTTTACTGTTGAAAGAAAGGTGCTTGTTTTTGTAATCAATAAGTGCAAATAGAGATGCAAACACATCTGATTGTTTTGTTTTACAAAATCACTTATTTTTGCTTTGCTATTTAGCATAGTTTCCAGTTTGGATCTTTTTTATATTAAAAAAGTATAATTTTAATCAGAGCATAGGTGCTTTTTTGTTTTCAATAGTCATACTTGTGCTATTTTAAACATGACCATTTTTAGTAGAATTACTGTATATGAAGAACCTTTGTAGAGTATGGATGATGATCATAGGTTCTTGTGCTTTTCTTCAGGCACAATCCTGCCTTCAAGGTATTAAATTTTCCAACCTCACCTCTCGTCAGGGCTTATCACAAAATTCGGTTACTTGTGTTTTGCAGGATACAAAAGGATTACTTTGGTTTGGCACTACCGATGGTTTGAATAAGTTTGATGGGTATCGTTTTACCAAGTACACTTCCGAACCTGGCAATTCCCAAACACTTATCTCTAATTATGTATCTTGTTTGTATCAAGACCGAGCGAGTCATTTGTGGGTAGGTATGTATGGTGGTGGGGTAAATCGTATGGATCCTGTTACTGGGCAAGTCACGGCAAGCTATCATTATTATAAAAATAAGCCGGGTAGTTTAACAAGTAATAAAGTAAAAGGTCTTTATGAAGATAAAGAAGGGTTGATATGGGTGGCAACTTATGGGGGAGGTGTTGGATTTATAGACCCTGCTACCCAAAAGTTTACCAGGGTTCGCTATCGTAAGGTAGGGATTGATACCGCAACAAATTTTACTTTTTGTATTATAAACGAGCAGGACAAAGGGCTTTGGGTGGGTTCTAATACGGGAATTTTGTATTTAGACTTACACACGAAGCAGTTTACCAGATTTTATCACATAAATCATCCTGGCTTTAGGCAAAGAACGGCAAAAGCAGCCAAGACAGGGGTAAATCAGATTGTGAGAGATAAAAAGCAACCGCATATCTTATGGTTGTGTACCCATAACTCTGGTTTGGTAAAGTTTAATACCCACACTCAACAGGTAGAAGAATGGCTGATGCATGATCCCAACAACCCTCTATCAGTCAATAGCAATTCGGTTTGGAGTTTTTATCAAGACAGTGCAGGCAACTCCTGGGTGGGTTCTCGCAAGGGGTTTCACTGGTTGAACCCTAAAACCCAAAACTTTGCCCGCTTCTTACACGATGCCCAAAACAAGCAAAGTATTGGGGGCAACGATATTCAGCAGATTTTTGAAGATAAGGCGGGTACTATCTGGCTATGTACCTACGATGGAGGCATTAGTTCGTTTAACCCTCATTTGAACAACTTTGACCATTACACTGCTTTGGGTGACAAAAATAGCCGTTGGGTAAAGGCGCTCTGTGAAGATGCACAAGGGAATATTTATGCTGGTTTGGGCAAAGGACCCAATGCTATGGCGATTGTAAATCGTAAAAAGCATCATATCAAACTATTAAAGCACGAACCGACAGATGCTACCACCATTGCCAGTGATATAGTAACCAAATTGTTACCCGATGTAAACGGTAAAGGTATATGGGTAGGTACTATAGGGCAGGGGTTAGACTATTACGACATTGAGTCAGGTAAGTTTATTCATTATGGATATGAACCCTTGGATACAACAGCTTTACGTTCACCTCACATAGGGGCTTTGTATCAAGACAAAGCCCAACCAGATATTTTGTGGGTAGGCACGCTTGGCATGGGGATGTATCGTTTTAAGATTCAAAGCAGAAGGTCTAAAGCGTATATGAAAAAGCTAAGATATAATGGCACCAATTTGTCTCATAATACCATTCTTGATATTGTAAAAGACTACAAAGGCAACCTTTGGCTGGCTACCCGTGAAGGGCTCAATTGTTTTGACCCCAAAAAAGAAATATTTACTAGTTATTTCTATTCTTTCAAAAACCCTAAAAGCTTAAGCAACAACTATGTAAGCTCGCTGTATGTAGATACGCAAGATGTGTTGTGGGTAGGTACTCATCAGGGGCTCAACCGTTTAGACTTACGTACATTTTACAAAGATGGAAAAGCATTTTTTGATCGTTATACTACTCAAAGTGGTTTGCCCAACGAAGTGATTCATCAAATTATAGAAGACAACCAAAAGCGTTTGTGGGTGAGCACCAACCAAGGTTTGAGTTGCCTGAACCCTGAAACCAACCAGTGGAAAAATTATGATGTCAGCAATGGTTTGCAGAGCAATGAGTTTTTGACCAAGAGTGGTATAAAAACCCGTGAAGGAGCCATTTTGATGGGAGGGGTCAACGGTTTTAACCTGTTTTACCCTGATAAAGTAGTGCATAATACTTACAAACCTAAAGTATTGATTACCGATTTTCAAATATTTAATCAGCCCGTACCAGTCACCAAAGAAGGCATATTGACGCGTCCTATTTGGGCAACCGACACTATAGAACTGTCTTACAAAGACAAAGTGATTTCGTTTGAGTTTGCGGCATTGAACTATATTTTGCCCGAAAAAAATACTTACCATATCAAACTCGAAAACTTTGACGCTGACTGGCGTAACCTTGGCACCAAGCGTTTTGAGACTTATACCAACCTGGCGCCAGGTACCTATGTGCTTAAGGTAAAAGCTGCCAACAACGATGGAGTGTTGAGCGATAAAGAAACCCGGTTGGTGGTGAAAGTACGCCCACCTTTTTGGCAAACCACTACTTTTTATGTATTGATGGTAGTATTGCTTATTGCGTTGGTGTTGGGTATTGTCAGGTGGCGTACACACAACCTGAAAAAACAAAAAAAAGTGCTAGAGCACAAGGTGACAGAGCGTACCAAAGAGATAAAAATGCAGGCAGAAGAACTGCAAACCCAAACCGAAGAAATAAAGGCCCAAGCAGAAGAGTTGCGTAAAATTAATGAGCAGTTGCTCGAACTCGACGAGTTTAAACAAGGGGTAACCGGAATGATCGTACATGATCTGAAAAACCCACTCAATACTTTGATGGCTTATGCCAAGTCGCCTGAGATAAAACAGTCGGCAAGGCAGATGCACCACATGGTACTGAATATACTCGATGTGCAAAAGATGGAATCTGCCGAATTGATTCCTCATTGGGATGCGGTGCAACTGTATGAAATGGTAGAAGAGGCTATTGAACAAATACAAGTACTCAGTTTACAAAAAAACCTGTATATCCAACGATTTCACGACATAGACTATCAAGTAAGGGTAGATAGAGACCTTACTACTCGTGTATTGGTAAATTTGCTCACCAATGCCATTAAGCATGCCCCGCTTAACTCAAGCATTATGATAGAAGTCAATCAAGCGACAGACCACCAGGTAAAAATAAGTATTACCGATGAGGGTGAAGGAGTGCCCCCTGAGCTGCAGCAAACCATATTTGATAAGTTCTTTAGCTTGTCCAACCACCACATATCTAACATTAAGTCTACCGGGTTGGGGCTTGCCTTTTGCAAACTTGCCCTGGAAACCCAACAACAAACTATAGGAGTTACTAACCATCCGTCTAAAGGTGCTCAGTTTTGGTTTACCCTCTCGTTGGTAGATAAGGTAGTGCTTACCGACCAATTGTTAACAGAACAAACCCAGCAAAAACTCTTACTATCTGCAGCCGACAAACAGTGTTTGCAACCTTTTGTGAGTGACCTCCAAGCCATTGAAATATGCGAAATAGGGCGATTAAAAAAATTGGCAGATGGTATTCCGCACGAAGGTAGTCCTCAAATACAACAATGGAAAGATTTATTGCTAGAGGCCACTTTTAGTATGAACCAATACTTGTTTGACGAGTTGGTAAGTATGATAGATTGAATAATTGTAGAGCCGATGTTATAATTTATTCAGAGAGTTTATATCTTGCTTTTTATTATAAATATAGCATTTAATAATACAAGCAATGTTTGCATACATTTCAGGAAAACTCGCCCATAAAGAACCCACCTTTGCCGTGATAGATGTGCACGGAGTAGGCTATCAGATCAACATATCGCTCAATACCTATACAGCCTTGCCCATAAGTGGCGATTGCAAACTACATACTTGGTTGCAAGTGCGTGAAGATGCCCAAAACCTGTATGGGTTTACCGAGTTAGCCGAAAAAAAACTGTTTTTATTGCTCATTAGTGTGTCAGGCATTGGTGCCAATACCGCCTTGGTCATGCTCTCGTCTATGTCGGTGAGTGAAATACAAACTGCCATTGCGTCTGAAGATGTAAAGGCAATTAAAAGTATCAAAGGCATAGGGCTCAAAACTGCCCAACGCGTAATACTAGAGCTCAAAGACAAAGTTCAAAAAGAAGTAGGCAGTATAGCCGTTACTCCTGCTACCCAGCAGTCTGCCGTGAAAGACGAAGCAGTTATGGCGCTCATCACTTTGGGCTATGCCAAAAACGTAGCGGAGAAAAATGTGGCAAAAATTTTTAAGACAAAAGGCAATGATGTAAAAGTAGAAGATGTGATTAAAGAGGCGCTTAAGATGTAGAAAGTAGGCAATGCCTGCTCTATAGGCAATACTGACACTTCGTAACTTTAGGCATATACTGAGAGTAAGTAAAGCGGAAAAAATAAGATGTGCCAATAAAACAAAATATTTGTTGAGTGGGCGAGTCAAAAAACCTTTGCATAGCCAAAGCTATGAAACTGTTTTTTGAGGAAGTCCACTCGGCAAAGATACCGTTTTATGGCTCAGATTATTTTTGTAGGTTTACTAAAACTTTATCTTCCGAAAAAATTACCCGAAAAACTCTGCAAATTTCTCCATTTTTATATTGGGCATCCAGTATAAAAGCCGTAGGCTTGCCAAAAGGTCAGGCAATGGTCTGTATATGCAAGAAAAAACTAACTAACAAACATTGGAGTTGGTAGATGTTTGGGGAGAGCAATTGGCTAGGTTCTGAAAAGAACTACCAACTCCCGACTATGGACTATCAACTATAAACTATTTATAACATTTAAAAAAACAAGCGCCTTGTTGTCGTTGAAATATATTATACCCGTTGGATTATCCGCCTGGTTTATTACCTGGTGGGGACAAGGATTACAACATACCTCTCACCAATACAAAGTCAAACACCCTGCTGGAAAGTATGCATCTATACCCGACAGTGTGTGGCAGCAAATGAAAGTTGCCTACCAGAGGTCGCGTAGTGATACTGACAGTACTAAAACTAAAAAGCCTGTACAATACAATAGGTTTAAACCACCCGTATTTGTGCCCAAAGATCGCTACGGTGATCCTATTATTAGCAATGGCCACAAGTCAAGGTTGATTTATGGAGCACCCTCTAACCTAAAAACTACGATTAAGTTGTTGCCCGATAGTGCCGGAAACCGTTTTGTAGTAGACGAAAACCTGGGTAAAACCTCTTACCGCCCACCTACAGTGCTTACTACCGATGAGATAAGCAGAATTCAGGAAGACCGAGAGCGCCAAAAGTACTGGAAAGATGTAGCCTTTGGCGAAAAAAACAGCAGTACGCTGGGCAGTAAAAAAAATCAAGTATTGATTCCTCCCATTAAAACCCCACTTGGGTTGATCAAATTTACCACTACTGGTTTTTTGAATCTTGATTTTGGAGTACGTTCGCAAAGGGTAAGAAACCCAACGTTGCCCATACGCCAACAGCGTAATACTAACTTTAATTTTGACCCTCACCTTAACATTAGCCTGACCGGACAGGTGGGTGACCGTTTGAAAATATCATTGACCCAAGACACCAAGTCCAGTTTTCAGTTTCAAAACAACTTCAAGGTAGAGTACACCCCACAAGAAGAAGATATTATTCAAAAACTTGACTTTGGTAACGTAAGCTTTCCGCTTCAAAGTACCTTGATTCCAGGTGCCCAAAACTTGTTTGGTCTTACTACAACTCTTCGCTTTGGTAAATTGTTTGTGCGAGGGGTATATTCTAACCAAAGAGCTCAGGCAGATCAGATCGTTTTGCAAGGAGGAGCCCAGCGCCGTAACTTTGAAATACGTGCTGATAAATACGAAGAAAACCGCCATTTTTTCCTATCACATTTTTTCAGAAACCAATACGAAACCTGGCTGAGTGGTTTGCCAGTGATTACCTCTGGGCTAAATATTACCAGGGTAGAGGTATACGTAACCAACCGTACCAACAATACCCAAACTTTGCGAAATATTGTAGGTTTAATTGACCTTGGCGAAAACAGCCGGATTAAAAACACCTCAGTAGTAAACCCTGTGGGTACTAACCCGGCAGCTAACAACGGCGCCAATGATTTGTTTGGTAAAGTAAGTTCTATTACTAATGCTGATGCTGCCACCCAACAGTTAGAAACTACCTTAGGTTTTAAGAGCAACGAAGACTTTGTATTGTTGCGTGGTTCACGTAAGCTCAGCGACAACGAATATACTATGCACCCGCAGCTGGGCTATGTGAGCTTGAATGCTCCCCTGAAGAACGATGAAATTCTTGCGGTGTCGTTTGAGTATACTTACAATGGGCAAAGCTACAAGGTAGGGGAACTAAGCGAAGACTATCAGGACAGGGGTGATGATGAGGTGATTTACCTTAAAATGTTGCGTCCTTCGTCTATTCAGGTAGATTTGCCTACCTGGGACTTGATGATGAAAAATATTTATTCTTTAGATGCCACCCAAATAGCCCAGGAAAACTTTCAGTTACGCATTATCTATAAAGATGACCTTACAGGCATAGACAACCCAAGCTTGCAGGAAGGGATTCGTACAAAAGATATTCCTTTGCTACAGGTCATGAATCTTGATAATCTGAACCAGCAAAATGACCCGCAAAAAGATGGAAACTTTGACTATGTCAGCGGCATTACCATTGATCCTGAAAAGGGAAAAATAATTTTTCCGGTGTTGGAGCCTTTCGGTAGTAGTAACCTGGTACGGGGCCCACGTGCCAATGGGTTTAATCCCAATGGTTGGTTTGATCCAGTCACTGAGATAGGCTTGGTAAACAAATATGTGTTTGATGAGTTGTACCGGACTACGCAGGCAGATGCACTACAGGCAGCCAATAAAAACAAGTTTTTCCTGACGGGAGGGTTTGAGGCAAGTTCGTCGAGCGATGTAACTTTGCCCGGTATCAACATTGCCGAAGGGTCGGTAAGGGTAACGGCTGGAAACACGCCTTTGACCGAGGGTACCGACTATACTGTAGACTATGCCAGTGGGCGGGTAACTATTATCAACGAAGCAATTTTGAATTCAGGCAAGGAGATTAAGATTGATTATGAAAAGGCTGATTTGTTTAACTTTCAAACCCGTCGTTTATTTGGAACCCGACTAGACTACCACATCAACAAAGATTTTATCATTGGAGCCACGGTGCTCAACCTAAGAGAGCGCCCGGTGATTACCCGAACCAACATTGGTGAAGAGCCCATTAACAACACTATTTGGGGGTTTGACATTAACTATAAGTCAGATTCACGCTTTTTGACTCGTTTGGTAGATAAAATTCCACTCATTCAGACTAAAGAAAAATCTACTATAGATTTTAACGCAGAGTTTGCCCAGCTTCGTCCGGGAGCTTCGCCTATCAGTGGGCAAAAGTCCTATATAGATGATTTTGAAGGAACCCGTACTGCTTTTAACCTGGTGCGTAGCGCACATACCAGCTGGAAACTGGGTTCTACTCCTCAACTGATTCCACAGGGTACCGCTGCCAACCGTTTGGAATATACTTACCGTCGGGCAAAAATGGCTTGGTACAACATAGATGGTAGTGTGTTTTATAATAGTGTAAACAGTGGCAACAAACCCGACAATATTAGTGAAGAAGACATGGATAACCACTTTGTGCGGGCCATTACTCCACAAGAGATATTCAGAGGACAAGACAATCTGGTAGTAAACACCAACGAAGTGATTTTTGATGTCGCTTACTTTCCGTCAGAGCGCGGACCTTATAACTATAATCCTGACCTGGATGCCAATGGTTTGCTGAAAAACCCTGCCAGTAGCTTTGGTGCCATTACCCACGCCATTAAAACCGATATTGACTTTGACAATGCCAACGTAGAGTACCTGGAGTTTTGGATGATGAGCCCTTATATTGATGGAGCCAAGGGTGTGGTACGCGACGGAAGGGTAAATCAAAACTTTACCGGATCGGGTGAATTATACATTAACTTAGGGAGTGTGTCGGAAGATGTTATGAAAGATGGCAGACACGCTTTTGAAAATGGCTTGGCAGTAGAGGGTACCAGCAGTGCCAACTCTGACGAAACAGCCTGGGGGTTTGTAACCAAGCAACAGTTTTTGACCAATGCCTTTGACAATGCTGCCCGTGGACAGCAAGACATTGGGTTGGATGGTCTGAAGAGTGTAGGAGGAAACCAAGAGCAGGAATTTTTCCAATCATATATTAACACAATGAGAGGTATTGTAACCAACCCTGATGCGTTTCAAGTCTTAGACAATGACCCCTCAGCAGATGATTTTAGACACTACCTAAGCCCCGACTACAATGGAGTAGATGCTAAAGTGCTTGAGCGTTATAAAAATTTCAACGGTTTAGAAAATAACTCTTCTACTGCCACCATTGCTGGTAATATTAGTACCTCGTCTACCAATGATCCTGATAATGAGGATTTGAACGAGGATAATACCATTTCTGACCTTGAGGCATATTATCAATACAAAATTTCTATTCGTAAGGAAGACTTGGTAGTGGGTAAAAACTACATTGTAGACAAAGTAGAGGGGAATGGAGAGAAGTCAACCGGGTCTAGCTGGTACTTATTTCGTATTCCTATCCGTGAGTTCGACAGCAAGGTGGGCAATATTCAAGGCTTTAAATCTATTCGCTTTTTGCGAATGTTTATGACTAAGTTTCAAAACCCGGTCGTGTTGCGTTTTGCCCGTTATCAGTTGGTGGCCAATCAATGGAGACGTTACCTTGAAGATTTGTCAGACAAAACTCTGGGGCAACCTATAGAGCCTTATGATGCTAATTTTACAGTAGCCACTATCAACATAGAAGAAAACAGCCAGGCAAGTGCCAATGTTACCCCTTATGTATTGCCTCCAGGAGTTATTCGTGATCAGGACAGGACTACTCAAAACAATCGTTTGTTTAATGAGCAATCGTTGTTGATGAGTGTAGAAGGGTTGAAGAACAAAGATGCCAGGGCAGTGTTTAAAAATGTAAATATGGATTTTATCAACTACAAAAGAGTCCGTATGTTTATTCACGCCGAAGCCCCCGAAGGTACTACTACCCGATCTGGTCAGGTGACCGCATTTATTCGTTTGGGTACTGACTTTACCGAAAACTATTACGAGATTGAGGTGCCTCTAAAACTGACTCCTTTGGGTACTGATGCTTCATTGGTCGATACTATTTGGCCTGCTTTGAACAATATAGATGTACCTTTTGAGGAATTGTACAGAACCAAGCTAGAGCGCAATCAAAACCTGTCTAATGTGACCATTCCTTATCCCAGGCAATACGATAAATACACTATCTCGGTAGTGGGTAATCCGGATATGAGCGCCATACAAACTGTCATGATGGGGGTACGTAATCCTGACCAGGGAGTGACTGATGACAAACAAGCCAAAAGTGTGACTGTCTGGATGAACGAACTACGGGTAGCAGAGTTTGACCAAACGGCGGGTTGGGCAGCATTGGCGAGGCTTCAGATGAAACTCGCCGATTTTGCTCAAATCACCGCATCGGGCAAATATTCTACTTTTGGTTTTGGTAACATCAATCAAAAAATATCGGAGAGAGCACGAGAGCGTACTTTTGAGTATGACATTTCGGCAAATGTAGCACTTGACAAATTTATTCCTGAAAAAGTAGGGCTTAAAATCCCTATGTTTGTGAGCTATGAACGGAGCAATATCTCGCCCCAGTTTAATCCGCTGGATCCTGATGTGCCCCTGTCGGCATATTTGCAGAGTTTGCCCAGCGACGATGCCCGAAAAGATTATCGAAAACTGGTAGAAGACAATACCGAACGCAAGAGTATTAACTTTACGAATGTACGCAAGGTAAAAACGAACCCAAAAGCCAAAAACAATTTTTGGGACATAGAAAACCTATCGGCAACCTGGGCAGTAAGTGAAGAAACCCGTAGTAATATCAATATTCAATCGTATTTGATTCAAAATCAAAAATGGTCGTTGGCATATAATTTCCAAAACAAAGCGAAGCCTTGGGAACCTTTCAAAAAAGTGAGGGCTTTTAAATCTCCCTGGCTTGCCTTGATCCGTGATTTTAACCTCAACTTTTTACCTACAAGCATTACCATAAGGGGAGACCTGGACAGAAGCTTTAGGCGTACCCAATTGCGCAACTCAGACCTGACTATTCAAGGCATTGACCCTACTTTTGAAAAACTGTTTACTTTCAATCGTTTGTACAATGTGAGTTGGAACTTGAGTCGTAATTTGTTGTTGAACTACAATGCTACCGCCAATGCATTGATTGATGAGCCCTTTGGCGATTTAGATACTGATGAGAAACGCGACTCGGTGTTGAACAATATTCAGCGTTTGGGGCGGATGAAAAACTTTACCCAAACCATTAGTGCCAACTATAAATTACCTTTAGACAAAATTCCGCTGACTGCCTGGATTACTGCCACGGCAAACTATAGTGCAGGGTATAACTGGACAGCGGGCTCGTTGCGGGTGGTAGACTCTTTGGGTAATACTATCCGAAACACCAGACAAAGAGGGTTAAATACCAACTTTAATTTTAGAAACCTTTACCGAAAAGTAAAGTTACTGAAAAGGGTAGATGGACCCGCAAGACGTACCAAAAAGCCTAAAAACTACGCCAGTTTGCCGCCAGCCCAAAAGAAAAGAGTAGACAGTATTGCCCGTGCTGAGTCACGCTTGAATGTGCTCAGGGCATTTATGCGTCCTTTGTTATCTTTGCGTACGGTGAGCGTAAAGTATACCTTGCAGGAAGAAACCCAAGTAGCGGGTTTTATGCCTAACCCTAGCTTTTTTGGGCTCGACAGTAGCTTTGCGGCTCCAGGTTGGGACTTTATCTTAGGTGGGCAAAGCTCAGAGATTAAAGCTACCTCAGTAGAAAATAATTGGCTTGCCACTGGTAATTCGCTGAATACCCCGTTTTCGCAACGTTTGCAGGAAAACCTCAGTATCAGGGCATTAATAGAGCCTTTCAACGGGTTAAAGATTCAGCTGGAAGCCCGTAAAACCCGTTCGGCAGGCTACCAGGAACTATTCCGAAATGTAGGCGATCCTGATAACCCCGTGTTTGAAAGTCAAACCCCTGTATTGCAAGGAAGCTATCGTATTTCATACCTTTCGTTTCATACTGCTTTTAGCGCTGATAATGGTGACAATGAATCGGCTATTTTTCAGTCTTTTACCAATCACAGGGCTATTATTCAGGATCGTTTGCGGCGTTTGAACAGCAGTGGGGGAGGAGAGTACACCCAAAACTCGCAAGATGTATTGATTCCAGCATTTTTATCAGCCTATTCGGGCACATCACCCAACGATATTAATTTGTCAGCTTTTCCGGCAATTCCGTTGCCCAACTGGCAAGTGACTTATTCGGGGCTTTCTAAAATAGAACCTTTTAAATCATTGTTGTCAAGTTTTACCTTGCGTCATAGCTATAGCTCTTCTTATAATGTAAACTCTTATACCAGTTCGTTGAATTACGGCAGTCAGTTTTTAGATATTCGAAACAGTGTATCTGACTATATTATACCAACCGAGGTGAACGAAAATGGAGAGTATGTACCTGTATTTGTGATTCAATCGGTGACCTTACAAGAAAAGTTTGCTCCGGTAATAGGTGTAAATGTTCGTACTAATGGCAACTTAAGCGTGCGGGTAGACTACAACCGTAACCGATCGCTTACCTTGAACATGAACAACCGTCAGGTAACCGAAATCAACAACAAAGATTTTGTGGTAGGGATTGGTTATAATAAGAAAGGGTTACGCTTGCCGTTCAAGTCGGGAGGGGAGTTTATTGTACTTAAAAATGACCTGAACCTAAGACTTGATTTTACCATTCGCGATACCAAAACAGTACAGCGTAAACTAGACGATGTTCAAACCATTACGGGAGGAAACATCAACTTTCAGTTAAAGCCAGTGATTAGCTATATGGTCAACTCAAAGCTAAACTTTCAGTTTTACTTCGAACGCAATATCAACACTCCACGAATTTCGAGTTCGTTCCCACGCAGTACTACCAATGTGGGTTTTCAGTTGAGGTATAACCTGGCGCAGTAGCGTTTATAAGCTGTAAGTGGCCAGCAATATAAAGCTACAAGCCATGAGCGACAAGCTGCAAGTGGTTAGCAACTATATAGCCATTATAAAGCAAAAAGCCTGTTTCTATCTAACACTAGAAACAGGCTTTTTTACTTGTGGCTCACTGCTCAAAGCACCAATATGCATCGGTACCTAAGGACTTGCTCCTGTTGAGGTTTCTAACTATTAAATTCATAACCCACTGAAAGTTAATGCACTATGAATTGTTAGCTACCTGTGAACCGAATCTGTAGCTTGCTGTGATGAGCTCAACAAAGTTAAACAGGGAGCGACTTGAAGCTTATCGCTCAAAGCTTGCTACTAAATTAGTTATCCATCACTTTCAACACCAGTTTGCCCAGTTTTTCACCACTAAACAAACGCAAAAAAGTTTCTCTAAAGTTCTCGATGCCCTCGTGTACATCTTCTCGACTTTTGAGCTTACCTTGTGACATCCAGGTGCCCATTTCCATGGCAGCCTTTTGATAATCTTTGGCATAATCCAAAATAATGAACCCTTGCATAGTGCCTCGGTTTACCAATAACGACAAATAGTTTTTAGGTCCTGCAATGCCCTCGGTACTGTTGTATTGTGAGATAGCTCCACACAATGGAACGCGTCCATGCATACGCAAATTGGCAAGTGCTGCATCCAAAATATCCCCCCCTACATTATCAAAGTACACATCTACTCCTTTAGGACATTCGCGTTTGATGGCAGCATGAATATCCTCATTCTTGTAGTCGATAGCACCATCAAAGCCAAGCTCATCTTTTAAATAAGCGCATTTTTCGGCACCTCCTGCAATGCCTACTACTTTACAGCCCTTGATTTTGGCAATCTGTCCGGCAATGCTACCTACCGCACCAGCTGCACCCGAAATTAGCACTGTTTCGCCTTCCTTGATTTTACCCACTTCGAGAATACCAAAGTAAGCAGTCATACCGGGCATACCTAAAGTACCAATGTAAGTAGGCAACGACACCAAATTAGGGTCTACCTTAAACCAGCCCTTAGCATCAGTAGCCGCATATTGCTGTACACCACCCCAACCTGAAAGATAGTCGCCCACCTGAAAATCAGGGTGTTTAGATTCCACTACTTCGCCTACCGATCCGGCACGCATTACCTCGCCAATGCCCACAGGAGGCAAATAAGACTTGGCGTCGTTCATCCAACCACGCATAGCCGGGTCAAGCGAAATATAGTGTTGTTTTACTACTACTTCGCCCTCTTTTGCGGAAGGGATATCAGCTTTTACTGTTTCCCAGGTAGACTCATCTGGCAAACCCACCGGGCGTTGTTTTAGAATTACTTGTTTGTTCATTGTTTTGGGTGTTTTAGTTATTGTTTGTGATTTATGAATAATTGATAGTCAGTAGCTTATACAACCTTAATCTAAAGCCTTGAAGCTGGTTTGCAAGCCATCAGCGTGATATAAAATAAATAGCTACCTGTAGCACAGGGTACGCTTGCGGCTTGTCGCTAAAAGCTTGCGTCTCTACAGCTTCGCACACAAATAAGAAGCTTCATTGATGGCTTTTTTAGCATCCAGTTCGGCGGCTACATTTGCCCCACCAATCAAATGAACACTCAATCCTTTTGCCTTAAGTTCTTCGTACATATCGCGTAGAGGCTCTTGTCCGGCACATACCACCACATGGTCTACCGCAAGTACCTCAGGATTGCCATCGCGCACAATGTGGAACCCGGCATCATCTACCTTTTGGTATTCTACATTCCCCATCATCTTTACCTCCTTCATTTTCAGGCTGCTACGGTGAATCCACCCAGTGGTTTTTCCTAGGTTTTTGCCGTGCTTGCCAGTAGAGCGTTTGAGCAAATAAATTTCACGGGGCGACGGGGCAGGTTCGGCAGTAGTAAGCGCACCACCTTTGCTATACTCCATGTCTACTCCCCACTCTTTCATGTAGTCGGCAGTATTGAGGCTTGGTGATTGGTGTGCTGGCTGGTGCGCCAAAAATTCCGCCATATCAAAGCCAATCCCTCCAGCCCCAATAATAGCTACCTTGTTGCCTACAGGCTTGTTTTTATACAACACATCTACATAACTCAATACCTTGGTGTGGTGGGCACCTTCAAAAGTAACTTTGCGTGGTGTAACCCCAGTAGCAATGATGATTTCGTCATAATTACCTGCTACCAACTCAGCGAGCGTTATCCGGTGGTTAAGGTGTACATTTACCCCATATTTTTTGAGCATTACATCATAATAACGAATAGTTTCGCCGTACTCTTCTTTGCCCGGAATCACCTTGGCCATATTAAACTGTCCACCAATTTCGCCTTCAGCCTCAAACAAATCTACCGTATGCCCACGTTCGCCCAATACTGTAGCGCTGGCAAGCCCTGCTGGTCCGGCTCCTACCACTGCCACCTTTTTCTTTTGCTCGGCAGGGGTATAGTTGAGTTCGGTTTCATGGCAAGCCCTTGGATTTACCAAACAAGAAGTAAGTTTGCCCTGAAAAGTGTGGTCAAGACAAGCTTGGTTACAGGCAATACAAGTATTGATTTCGTCAGACTTATTGTCCATAGCCTTTTGTACAAAAAACGCATCAGCGAGAAACGGACGCGCCATAGACACCATATCAGCGCAACCCTCTTGCAGCACTTGTTCGGCTATTTCGGGGGTATTTATACGGTTGGTAGCAATCAAAGGAATGTTTACTTCGCCCATCATACGCTTGGTTACCCAGGCAAAACCACCACGTGGCACTACAGTACCAATGGTAGGAATACGTGCTTCGTGCCAGCCAATGCCCGTATTGATAATGGTAGCGCCTGCTTTTTCTATTTCTTTGGCAAGGGTCACCACTTCGTCCCAGGTACTGCCATCATCTACCAGGTCAAGCATAGACAAACGATAGATAATGATAAAATCAGGACCAACTTTTTCGCGTACCCTTCTTACAATTTCAGTCGGAAACTTGATCCGGTTTTCATAAGCACCTCCCCATTCATCTTCGCGCTTGTTGGTTTTTTTTGCAATAAACTGGTTAATCAAATAACCCTCTGAGCCCATCACCTCTACCCCATCGTAGCCTGCCTCTTGTGCCAGGGCTGCACAATTGACAAAAGCCGAAATTTGTTTTTCTATCCCAGCTGCGTCCAGTTCTTTGGGAGGAAAAGGAGCAATAGGCGCTTTAAGAGGCGAAGGTGCCACTGCCATTGGGTGGTAAGCGTAGCGTCCGGTGTGCAAAATTTGCATACATATTTTACCTCCCTCTTTGTGTACAGCTTCGGTAATGAGTTGGTGCTTTGCCACCTCCTTAGGTTCGTCAAGCTTGGCGGCTCCTGGAGCTACCGAACCCTCAGCATTAGGAGCAATCCCACCCGTCACAATCAACCCTACCTGCCCTCTGGCACGTTCGGCATAATAAGCTGCTGCGCGTTCAAATCCATTAGGTGCTTCTTCGAGCATGGTGTGCATCGAGCCCATCAATACCCGGTTTTTTAAGGTAGTAAAACCCAAGTCAAGTGGTGAAAGTAATTTGTCGTACATAATTTTTTTATACTTTTTAAATCATTGGTTTTGTAGTGATATGTAGTAGCAAGCTGTGAACTATAAGCTACAAGTATTTCTTAAGCCACCCAACCATTACAGGTGAGGACGTTGATTTTACTGAACGATCAGTATGTAAAAACTTATACAACTAGTCAAAAGGCTTAAACTAGTCGACATAGTTAAAAGTTTAAGAATTATTTTGTCATATTTGCAAATATGACACTTTTCCATGCCACCCACCAAGGCATTAACTGCCAAGGTGCCGCATTGTACGTTCAAAAGCTTTTATCAGAAAATCCTTGTTTTTGTGTACCTGCATCAAAATCAACGAACCCTCAATATCGGCAATGATCTGATGCGCCAGCTGTTGCGCCTTATTGGGTTGATATTCGTTCTCTAAAATGTACACAAAAGCCCGTTCCCAATCTATAAAAAAGACTTTTGTAAACTCAGCAAAAGCTTCTTCTATATGGGTGATTTCCAGCGCAGTATTGGCAAAAATACAACCTTGACAGTCTTTAGAAAACACCCGGTTTGACGCTTCAATCATTTGCTGCATACGGTCATAAGCAGGCATTTGGTCTTGGTAAGCAATAGAGAATACCTTGGCTTTGAAGTAACTATAAGAAGCTTTGAGCACCTCTTGCATAATTGCTTCTTTGTTTTTGAAATGATGATAAAATACCCCCTTAGTCAACCCATTAGCCTTGGCAAGCTGATCGAGCGTGGTGCGGTAATACCCCTGCTTGCGGAAAACCTGGGTACAAATAGCAATAATTTCTTCTTTGGTGGTTTTTTTTATGGGCATTTACTGAACGTTTAGTATGTAAAAGTATATGGAAAGGCTGAGAATTTCAAATATTTTATAGAAGAAAAAAATAACGGGGCGAAATATTGTGTGGGCAAAGGAAGGAGGTGAGCGAAGCAGTAGGCAAACTACTTTCGCCCTCTTACATGATAGCGTACAATGTCTTCTACCTGCCCATGTTCGCTCAATACCCTTCGCATACGTTTTTCTGACACCGCTCTTTTTTGGGGGTGGTAATAATCATACTTTACGTCCTTAAGTTTGAGCTTGTGCGCAGTAGACAAACCCGGGTATACATTGTTCATAAACCACTCGAAAGCTTCAGCTATATTCTTAAAATCTTGAGTCATTGGGTGTTTGTTTTTTGCTTGTCAATATAAAGCTTTTTAACCTTAAGTAATGAAAGGTCATGAGCTATAAGCCACAAGTAGGGTTACTTGTTTTGGTGGGCTAGAATTGTTTTTAAAAATTGGGTAAGTGCTTTGTATCGAAAATCTGGTTTTTATACTCTACCCTATTATTTTTTCGCCTCGGTTTGTGTCTTCCCAACCGAGTTTACGAGTCTTTAGATACCGATGTATATCGGTGCTCAGCAAAGCTAAATCGCCTCGTTGTAGCGCCTGTAAATAGTGTTTTTCAGAGTTCCGATCAGCTCGTGGAGACACCATAGCCGTCAGGTTAAGAGGAGCATAGTAAAAAAATCACTTAAAAATACCGTCACCGCCTCAGCGAGAGTCCCCACGCGCTTATCGAATCGCCAAAATTTAAATACTGAAAGATGTTTCATGAGGTAAAAAAATAGTAGCCTAACGGCTATGGTGGAGGCACGAGCTGAGGCGATGTGTATTCTTGGTTTTCGAACAGTGCTAGCGAAGCGTTGGCGTCAAGTGCTACTGCCTCCAAGTAAGTGTATATACTTTGGGCAAAATGTTGATCATAGATTGAGGAATGGCAACACTTTGTACCTCTGAGTTTAAATATCTTGCATCTGTAGAATAAACCCTCTGATGATTATTTCAGAGGGCTTTTTTATAACTATTTATTTTGCTGCAAATATTGCCAAACCTCTACATCGTTGCTGAGGTGGTGTATATGGGTTGACATCAGCCGTAGTTGGGCTGCCAGTTTTTTTTGGGGTGCCAAATCTTCGGCAGGTTGGGCGTTTGCTTCTAATAACTCTTGAGCATCAAAAGCCAATGCCTCGAGCCGAGCCATTAGATTTTGATGGAATAAATCTAAAATAATGTCTTGAAGGTCAAGCACAGGGCAAGTTTGTTGCCCATTCAAATTTTGAGTAACTTGCATATTGTTAAGTAACTTGTATTTAACAAAAGCCCTTGAGGAGGTCGGTCAAAACTTACCTCTTGGGCTTTACTTTCACCGTGAAAGTATAGACAAATATAGTGAAATCGCCCGCCTTTTGCAAAGAAAAAACAGTTTAATTTATTGAAAATCAGCGCCTTATATGGTGAATCCACTAGTCGCATACTCGTAATTACAGGGCTTTCTTATAAAAAATGAGAAACCTCTCTGAAGTTTGCAAAGTACGAAGTTTCGATCGGGCATGAAGACACTGCCCTCCGAGGGCAAGCTCGGAGCAGGCGAGGCGGAGAGGTTATTTTTTTGGCTTGAACTGTCCTCGAAAACCTGCTAGTGCATTGGGGGTTAAATAAGTTGCCTATTAATTTGGATGAATTTTGTTTTCTGACGAGTCGTAAAAATGGCGG
>NZ_CANLRP010000066.1 GCF_947493425.1 uncultured Microscilla sp.
CATCAACCATTTTTTTGTGTATTTTGCTGCGCAAGGAAGTTTGCAAACTTCCATTTATCCAAACTTTCAAGTCTCCTGCGGAAGACTTAAAAGAGCTGAGGAATGCAGCTTTATTCAACATCAACCATTTTTTTGTGTATTTTGCTGCGCAAGGAAGTTTGCAAACTTCCATTTATCCAAACTTTCAAGTCTCCTACGGAAGACTTAAAAGAGCTGAGTTGTACCCTAAATTTAAAAATATTTTAACCTTGTATTTGGTTTATCACGTATAATACAACAATCATTATATTATTTAATAAAATCAAACTAAATACAAAATGTTAGAATCAAACTATCAAGAAGACGCAGCAACTCTTCCCTTTGTAGCGGAACAGCCCCTTGAGGCAAGAAAAACCTTTATAGAAAAAACATACACATTTTTGGCGATCGAGATACTACTTTTTATTCTGGTAGAAGCCATTTTTTTGCGCAGCCCCACCATTATTAACTTTACCCTTTCGTTTTTGGGTGGTTGGTCGTGGCTGTTGTTGTTAGGGGGATATTTTGCGATCACCTCGCTCTCTGAAAGTTGGGCAATGAATACTACCTCTAAAACCTATCAATACATTGCCATGCTTTTGTATGTGGTAGCAGAAGCATTCTTGTTTGCACCACTTATTTATCTGGCAATAAGAATGACAGGTGATACTGCCATTATCAACCAGGCAGCCACTATTACCATTACCTTATTTTTAGGTATTACTTCAGTAGCATTTATCACCAGAAAAGATTTCTCTATGTTGAGGATTTACCTCTCGGTAGGTACGCTGGTAGCCATTGGGCTTATTGCCGCAGGGCTTATATTTGGGTTCTCGTTAGGCTTATGGTTTTCTTTTGCAATGGTGGCATTGGCTGCTGGAGCTATTTTATACCAAACCTCGGCTATTTTGCATAAATATCATACTGAGCAATATGTGGCAGCTTCTTTAGGGCTGTTTGGCTCTGTGATGCTATTGTTCTGGTATGTTCTCAATATTTTATCAAGTCTCTCCGGCGATTAATGCTGTTATTGGTTAAATTCGTAGAATATCAACACAAACAAAAACCCAACTCATCACCTGATGAGTTGGGTTTTTGTTTGATATTTTTTATATCATCTCTAAGGTGTGCACATTCATTGCTCATAAATTTAGTCTGTACCTACTTGCTGCTTGAAGCTAATCACCTACCACTGGCTTAAGCCTGCTCCCAACTCTTTTGCAACACACTGCCTGTTTCTTCTTGATTACGCACCTTCAAGTACACCGAAATTTCGCGTTGCAGGCTTTCTACGTGTGATATAATACCTACAATTCGGTTTTCTTTGCGCAAGCTGGTCAGTGTTTCAAATACCGCATCCAACGATTCTTCATCCTGAGAGCCAAAACCTTCATCCAAAAAGAAGAAGTTTTGGTTCGACTTGGTAAACTGCTGAATGTTGTCGGCAAGCGCCAGCGCCAGCGATAACGCTGCCTGGAAGGTTTGCCCTCCCGACAAGGTTTTTACACTACGGGTTTGTCCGTTGTTAAGGTAATCGCGGATATAGAAGGTATTGTCTTCGTTTACTTCCAGCTTGAGCTGCTGCTTGGTCAGGCGGTAAAAACGCTCGTTGGCAAGGTTACAAAGGTTTTGCATATACACCGACGAAATATAGTTTACAAAACCGCTTTCACGGAACATTTTCTTCAGGGTGCTTATATCGTCACGACGCAAGTGCAAAGCATCAGCGTGTTTCTGTAACTTAAACTTACGCGCCAAGTCGCTTTCCAAGCGTTCTATTTCACTCTTAAGCCCTCCGCGTCGGTCTTGCTTTACTTGAATGTCTTCTTTGAGGCTTTGTATATCAGTGAGTACTTGTTGGTATTCCTCCTCGTTGTATACCTTGCCCGCCGTTTGTTGTTCCAGCTTGTGGCATTCATCTTCAACGCGGTGGAGTTTGGTCTGAAACTCCTTGATTTTTTGATTTTCGCGTTCAATATCCAGCTTATTCTGTAAGATATTTTCTACCGTTTCCAACGTGTCAAAATCAGATTTTTCCAGCCTGTCCTGAAGTTTACTTTGGTTGGCTTGCAGGTTTTGCTCGTCTTGCAGTAAGTTTTCGCGGCTATTGCGTAAATCGCTTTCAAGGCGCACCTTTTGACTACGATCTTCGTTTATTTGCGTCTCCAGATTTTTGTATTTGCGTTCCAGGCGTTCATACAAATCCTCCAGACTCCTTATCTCTTGCTTGAGCTGTGAGGCCGCATGTTGGGCGTAGTCTTCCACGTTAAACACCCGTAACTGACGCTTTAAAGTTTTGAGCTGGGTAGTTTTGGTCAACTGCTGGTTTTCCAGATCGGCAATAGCCGTTTTATACTTGTCCAGTTTTTTGCGTTCCTCCTCTAGCGAGCGCTGCATTTGTTCGCGCTCTTTGTCGGCATCGTCAATGGCGTTTTGTAAGCGACTAGCCTTTGCTTTTTTCTTTTCTACATCTTCGTCGTGATCGGGGTCAAACGCTGGCTTCCAATTAAATTTATACAAATGCAAGTCAAACTTATTGGCCTCTGCCTGTGCTTCCTCATCGCGTCGCTCTAATTGCTTCTTTTTCTCGTCAATCTGCACTTTAAGCTGCCGTACCTTGTCCAGCAAATCAGTTAATAAACTTATTTGCACATCCTGGGTTTCGCGTGCCTCCTGAAAAGCATGCAAAGCTGCATCAATCTTATCAGGCTTGAGCGGATCAGGGTGATGTGCCGAACCACACAAAGGACAAGGTTCGCCATCGCTTAGATTTTCGGCATACTCCTGTAGCTTAAGCTTAATTGTAAGCCCCGACAGCTTGTGTTGGGTATGTACTAGTTTATCTTTTAGCTCATCCCGTTTGTCAAGTATCATGTCAGCCAGCTCATCAATGGTTGTCTTGGGGTGTGCTTCGGGCAGCAAGTCCCTCAAATGTTCTTCGTACAGTTCTTTTTTCTCTTTGCGGATTTTCTCTATTTCGCGCTCTATGTGGCGGGTTTCCTGGTTTACCTTTTGTATACTGCTCAATATTTTCTTTTTCTCGGCAAACCAACTGCTCACTGCCAATAATACATTATTGTCGGGCAGGTTTTCTTTTTGGCGCTTGATAAAAAAAGTTTTGTCTTCAATTTCCGTCTTTAATTTTACAATTTTCTTGTCCGTCTCTTTTATTACAGGCTTGCCTTTTTCTACGCGTTCTTCCAGCGTTACCAGTTCTTTATTGAGCTCATTGATATTGATAATCTTGGTAAACTCATCTATTTTTTGTTTGATGGTTTCGCGCTCATTGTATTGTTTTTTTACTTCTTCAAAGCTTTGCTCATCTTGTACCAGCTTTTGCTGAATTTGCTCAAAATGGACTTCTTTCTGTTGGATAACCTCTTGCAACTGTTTGATTTTTAGTTGAGTAAGTTTGTGAGTTTCCAGCAAATCGCTAAACTGATACAAACAAGTTTCATACTCCTTTACCCTGCGTTCCAGGCTGTCAAAGTCATCGGCTTGTTGCTTTAGGTGGGCAAGTTCTTCTTTTTGGCGGGCAAGTTCAGTAAACAATGCTTTGATTTGCTCAAGAGCAGTTTTTTGGGTGCTCTTTTCTTGTAATTGGTTTTGTTGAGCTTCCAGCGAGGCCACCAGTTCTTTCAAAATACCCCGTTGCTCATTGATACTTTCTTCGGTTACCTCAGCCACCCCCTGTAGTTTGGTTTCTACTTGGGTAATCTTTTCATCGTTTTCTTTTTCCACGGGGCGCAGCTTTTGCCCAAGATCGTACTTGCCCAGTCCAAAAATATCTTTGAGCATACGAGTACGATCGGTATCGCCCAATTGCAAAAACTCTTGAAACTTGCCTTGCGGAATAATAATGGTACGACGGAAGTTGTCATAACTCAGCTCCAGAATATCTTGAGCCGTTTTGTCGGTGGGTGTCCATTCGCCCTTCACCATTTGGTAATGGCTACGGTCAAAGGTGCGAATTTTTTCAAAGTTTTTGCTGTTACGTTTGCCCTCTACCACAAAACGGTAGTACTCGTTGTCGCTGGCTTTAAACTCATAATCAATCAACAACTCATTCGACTTAAGGTTCATTAAGTTATAAGTCACCTTGTCTTGCTTGTTCAACCGCTCTACTTGCCCATACAAAGCATAAGAGATAGATTCGAGAATGGTAGACTTACCGCTACCCACCATACCAAAAATACCAAACAAACCCGAATCGGTAAGTTTAGTAAAATCTATTTCTGCTTTTTTTTGGTAAGAATAAACTCCTTGTAAGGTTAACTTTACCGGTATCATTGATGTTGTCGATTATTTGAAAGTCTTGAGCCCGTAAATTAAGCATAATTTTTTAATTGTCAATCTTTAGGCCGGTGGTCGTGTTGTTTTCAACCTTATTTTTCATTGAAGATTTGTAAGAAACTACATCCAAAAATTTTGATGTAATGATACTCTTTAGAAAAGTCCGACGATACCTGGCAAAGAAGTGTAAACTAAAAACGGACAGCTATTGCTTAATTGGGTGGGTAGGATATTTTGTGTGTTGCTACCAATAGCATTGAGCTTTGTATGTTTGGTGAGTTTAAGCCTTTTGGCAAAAACCACTTTCAGTAAAAAAAGAAGAACAGCAGGTGCCAACAAGGAGTATAAAAAATAACACATAAAAAACCTTTTGGACAAGATTGCCCAAAAGGTAAAAGGTAGGATGGCTCAAAGCGTGGTGTGGCGCTAGGTTTGTGGCATTAGCCATCATTAAATAGACCTCCATATATAATTGATTCATTATAAGCTGCTTACATATACCTGCAGCTAAATGTACTAATTCCTAAAGACTTGCAGCTACTTATGATATTGGGTTTAAATTATTTATCTCATCTATGAGCGATCGAAACAGACTACTGGCTGAGGTATGTTGCAAAGGAATTGAAAATTGCCCTGACCAAAACCCCACATAGTCGTGTTGGTGTTGCTCCAGTGCTACCTTTCTTAAAGGACTTAGAAAAGTACTTTGCAAAGGATAAGGAGCTAGTTTGTCTGTGGGGATATTCTGCAAAGATAATGGGTTGGAAATGACCCTGCCCAAGCGCCCGGTAAATGTTTGGCTCAGGTTGGTTTGGGGTACTTCTTGCAACAACTTGTGCTTATGAACATCTGGCGCGTTAGACTCCTGAGTAGCTAAAAAAGCAGTCCCTATTTGTACAGCCGAAGCCCCTGCCTGTAACGCAGCGAAAGCTTCCTGCCCATTGGTAATACCACCTGCCGCTATGATAGGTGTTTTTACCTGAGCAATTGTTTGAGTGAGTAACGAAGAAGTATCCATTAAAACCCCTTTGTTTTTTGGTAAAAACCACGCCCGGTGCCCCCCGGCTTGTGCTCCAGAAGCTACTATAATGTCAACGCCTGCTTCTTCCAGTAACAAGGCTTCTTCAGGATGGGTAGCGGTAGCTATTACCACAGTTTGCCTTTTGCGCAACTCTTGTATAACCTCTTGAGGAGGCACCCCAAATATGAAACTCATAACAGGTGGGCTGGCTTGTAAAATAGCCTCCATCTGTTGATCAAAGTTTTGGGCTTGAGCCGCAGGCAGTGTTTCTGGTAAAGGCACGTTGAGTGCGTCAAAATAAGGCTTAAACATTGTCTTGACTATTTCAAACTGCTCTTGCCCAAATATTTTGGGAGAACTGCTTTTTTGAGGTACCCATAAATTAAGCCCATAGGTTTTTTTTGTAAGTGCTTGAATAGTCGAGTTGACCTTTAAAATCTCTTCAGGGCTATAAGAGTTCAATCCAAAAGATCCCATTCCACCAAGGTTAGATACTGCAGCCACCAGTTTGGCAGAAGAAAATCTTCCACCAAAAGGTCCTTGAATAATGGGGTAGTTAATCCCCAACAGCTGAGTAACTTTAGTTTTGTTCCACATGAGTAAAAAGCTTATTTACAATTTTCCATTCATCATTTATCATCACAAGCGATAAATAGTCATAATAATTGAAGCCTAGCATAGGCACGTGTAGCTTGGCGGTGGCTACCTTGCCCAAAACCTCTATGTCTAACACCTGCATGGCAAAGGTTTCTCCCAGTGCTTTTGGACTTTTTCGGTTTTTGACCCCTTCCAGGTAATCGTCTAAACCTTTATGATAAGGGGTTCCGCCAACATCTCCATAAAGGAGTGCCTCTGTCGTGAAACTACTTTTTAGCTTGGATACATCACCATGAAAAATTCCTTCAAAGTAGTTTTGTATGGTGTTCTCTATTTGCTTGAGCTTGTCAGTGTACATAGTTTTTAATTAAAGAGTGTGTCCTATGGTATGGCCTCCAGCCACATTGAATGTTTCGCCCGTTACAAAATCGGCCGTAGCCAGGTAATAAGCTGCTTGTGCTATTTCTTCGGGCTCGCCTATGCGGTTGAGTAAATGTAACCCTGCCAGACTATCGGCATTTTCTACCCCTATTTTGCCTTGTAACGGACTCCTGATAATGCCAGGAGCAATGGTGTTGATTTTTATGTTGTCTTTGCCAAACTCAGCTGCCAATTGACGGGTCAAAGTATGAATAGCACCTTTGCTTGCTACAGGGGCTGACGCCGGAAAACCTGCAATGGCATGGTCTACCAGCACGGTACCTATGTTAATAATACTACCGCCACCTTGTTGAAGCATTTGGCGAATGGCCGACTGTGAGGCAAAGTAAGTACCCTTGAGGTTAGTGTCCAGAAAACGATTTAAATCTTGTTCTTCTACCTCCAGAAAAGGTTTGGGCTGAAATGTACCCGCATTGTTGATCAATAAATCAATTTTGCCAAAGTGCTCTACTGCAGTTGCCACCAACTGCTTTCCTACTTTAGGTTGGCCAATGTCTCCTGCTATCAAAACGGCTCGATTGGGCGAACCAAACTCTTTGTAAGTACTTTGGAGTTTTTCTTTGTGAAAAGAGTTCATGACTACATTGCTTCCTTTGTCTAAAAATAGTTTTGCAATGGCCTTGCCTATGCCTGTAGAGGCTCCAGTTACAACAATTGTCCTGTTTGTCATGGTGGCTAGTTTTGTGGGTTGATTAGTTCAGAGTATTGTTTTCCTTTTACTCCCCAGTTGTCTATGTGTACCTCGTCAATCACCACATGTGTAGTTACTGGGTTTTTGTTGAGGACTTCTACTACCAACTGAGTGACACCAGCAATCAATTGTTGCTTTTGTTCTTTAGTGACATTTTCATCAGTCACTTTGATATTGATATAAGGCATAATGTAAATGTTTTGATATTTTTAATTATTTGATGCTACAAAATTAGGGCAGGAGTGTATGAGCTCACAGGACGCACATCACTTTATACATGTGAGATAGATCACACTTTGGCAACAAGTTAAGAAGTGAAGGAAATGAAAAGAGATGTGAGATATTATAAAGGCAATTGCTGGTGAAGAATCACTATTTTTACAGGCGGCTCAAAGTTTCGCGGGAGACTCCAAGGTAAGAGGCGAGCATTTTTTTTGGAACACGCTGAACCAACTGGGGGTATTGGTTCAACAACATTTCGTAGCGTTCTTTAGCTGTATTTCGGCACAGCGATAAAATTCTTTTTTGTGAAGCTATAAAAGCGAGCTTGGTTTTTTTAGCCCAGAAACGCTCCATTTTATGCATTTCACTACTGAGTTTTTCTCTAGAGGCATAGTCAATGGCAAGCAACTCACAATTTTCTATACAATCTACCGAAAAGCTTGCCCTTACTTGGTTGTTAAAAGCTTCATAGTCTGTAATCCACCAGTTTTCCATAGCAAACTGCACTATATATTCTTTACCGTTTTGGTCAAAAAAATAAGCTTTTAAACACCCCTTAATCACCCAGTGTTCTTTATCTACAAGTTCACCTTCCTGCACAAGATATTGGTGTTTTCGCTTAGACAAAGGAGTAAAATGACTCAGTATAAAGTCAAATTCCTGGTCGGTAAGTGGCAGTACTTCTTCAATATGTGCTCTCAAGGGATGTATATGCATCAGCAAATCCTTCAACTGTTGATTTAATATTCTACTTGTACTTTAAGCGTAGTGTCGCCTATAGTAATAATATCTTCGGGATTGAGTTTATGCCCCGATTTTTTTACATCGGTAGAGTTTACCAACACCCCATTGCGTGACAAGTGCCAACCCATTTTGCCGTTTTTTTCGTACCATTGCCCATCTCTTATGAACCACTGCCACGAACCGTTTTTTTGTTTTACCCGCTCTAGAGTGGCGTGCCTGCCCGATATATACTTGGTAAACGACTCTACAATACCTATATCATTCGAGAAAGGTTGCTGCGCATTGAACCAACCCAGGGTTAGCAGATTTTGTTCTTTAGCGTCGGCAAGTTTGCTTAAGTTGTATTCCCTGCCTACTTCTTCACCATTCATTATTCGTAACGACCATTTACCAAACATATCTTTTGAGGCGTATTGTGGGGTTAACCTGGCAGGTTGCCCCAATATTTTTAATATATCATTGGCACTCTGGTAGCGGTCTTTGTACTTGGGAGCCAGGCATTTATGAATAATCGTTTGCCAGTCATCCGGCACATCTTTTCTTATTTTATGAATCTTTGTCAGCTTTCCTTTTCTAATCCGTTTATAGTAGCCTGGCATGTCCTTTTCAAACTCTTGATAAGAGCCAAACGGCAAGTGCCCTTGGGTAAATACCTCATACATGATTACCCCAAAGGAAAAGATGTCGTTGGTAGGTCCCATAATCTTAAAAGCCTGTTGAGGGTTCAATTGTTCGGGAGGGGCATAAATAGCCGTACCAAATACATTTTTTGCGTAGCCCATCAGGTTGCGTTGGGTTTCGCGTCGTTTGATAAAGCCCGCAATGCCAAAATCAGTTAGTTGTGCCCGGTTTTGTTCATTGAACAAAATATTTTCGGGTTTTAAATCTTTATGAATAATGCCAGAAGTATGCAAGTCGTGCAAGCCTCGCAACATATCCAAGCCCAAAGCGTGCGTTTCTTCATGGTTCCATTCAAACAACATCTGGTCACGCAAATTACCCTTTGGGCAATACTCCATCACAATAAAAGGGTTCCCATGTAAACTGCCCTTGTCCATGCTGTTTACTATGTAGTCAGAGTGAATCTGTCCTGCTTCAAACTCTCGTTCAAATCGTTTTCGAATCTCCTGATGTTCATTAGGCAATACTTTGCGCATTTCTATTACTTTGAGCGCGTACTGGTTTTTTTCCTGGTCTTGGGCAAGGTATACCAGTCCATAGCCGCCTTTGTCTATACTATTGACAATCTGGTACTTATTCTTGATCCCCTTTACCTCATCCCCTTTATGCAGGTCTACTGCTTCAGGTACTATATCTTTGTCAGCAATCGCCTCGTTTTTGGTAACCGTAGCGGCACGACTCAAGTCAAAACCACATTTGATACATTTAGGGGCATCTGCTTTATTGTAGTATCCACAATGCGAACAAATTTTCATTGTTAGTTTTTTATTTGGGTCAATTTTGTTGTCATCATCTACAGTTGGTAAATAACCTGATATTTTAGATAAAAAACCATACTAGTTACCCATAGTTAATACATCTGAGAAGTCGATATAATTAATTTATATCAATAATTTAAACTTGCTTGTGGGGACTTATTTTTCTTTAAAAACAAAAAGCTTATTACCCATAATAATCATATCTCCTGGTTGAATAGGTACCCGATCGCGTACTTGAATAAAAGTAAAACCATTGGAGCTTTGGTCTTTGATGTACCATTGTCCGTTTTCATATTCAATTTTAGCGTGTTGCTCTCCTGATATGCTTTTGTTGTTGACATCCAGGTTTTGGCGGTTCAACGCTACTTCTTCTCCCTCAAAGTTCAGGGTAGTTTTTCCTTTATCAGTTACCAGACTAAACTTTTTAGAATCCCCAATATTGGTTACCTCCCAAGGGTCCAAAATAGTTTTATGGCGTGGTTCAACAGGGGCGTTTTCTTCATCTGTTTCGTCAAACCCTTTGGTCGAATGTAAGTCAGTAGCATTGGTTGCTGCATTGTCAAACCCACAATTAGGGCAAATGTTTTGGTGAGCCCGCAAAGGATACCTACAGTTGCTACAACCATTTGCCTGATCTTCTTGTTGGGCTTGTTGTTTTTGCTCATTTTTAGGATTATCAAGGTAAGGTTGATCAGGTTCACCACCTTTTACCGTTTTTTGCGATGGCTTTTGATATGCCAACGGGTCGCTACCAGTAGTAGGCAAAAACCCTTGAGCCGAGCTGTTGTTAATGGTTTTTTTTGCATCATTTAGGGCTGCCCCACATTTGGCGCAATTTTTAGCGTGTTCATCATTTATATATCCACAAGTATTACATCTTAACATTGTTGGTATCCTTTCTGTTATGTTTTCAAATATATATGGTAGATTGGTAGTAGCATACTTTTGTGTACCTGATGCACCTGTAAGGCAACATTCAAGGGTGTTTGCTACTTTTGGGTAGCTTTGTTGCCACAGTATGTTTAATAGCTTGTTTAAATATTAGCCAAACGGCAGTATTTGCTGTTTGGAGTGCTGTACTGGTGAGGTAAACCAGGCGTAAGCAAGTTTATAAGCCCTTCGAATCAAGATTGAAACCCCATGAAACGGCTGTATCACCTTTGTAAATAAAATAGCAATCCCCGTTTTAAACATGCACTAACTTAACCATTGGGGCTTAGTTGCCAATGCTTCATTTTCTCCTGTATATCATACAGACTGGCTTCCACCCTTTCTATAGTATAAATGGCTTTTTTCAATGCTTTAGGCGTGGCGGGTGCTACAAACTCATTGCTGCCTTTGATAATTTTTTTTGCCACCAGAGGCGAAGCTATTTCTTTGGTGAGTCGTTGTTGCAAGGCCTTCAGTTTTTTCAGTTCAGCAGGTATGTCTTGATAGCTCTTTTTAAGCCCTTCTATATTTTTTAGTACTTTAGCCTTGTCGTCCAGTAATTTTTTTAGGCGGGCTTCTAAGGCGGCCACTTCTTTTGGATCAGCCTTTTTTTCCTCTTGCTGCACTACAGGTGGCTTGTTTTCTTTTTCATTTCTACCAGTACTGGCGCCTTGTTCTTTGCTGGTGGTATCTTTGCCTGACGTTTGCTTGTTTTTGGTTTGAGCAGAATCTATCATCACAGGTAGTTTTTGCGCTTTGTTGGCTGCTTTGTTTATTTGTGCGGGGGCGTCGGTTTGTCCCAAATTGCTAAAAAGTAAATAAAGGCTACATACCAAAATCAACAAAGAAACCCCCAAGATGATTTTTTTCTTTTGTGCATCCAGCCCCGCTTTTTGGTCAGCAGTATCTCTTACCTTTACGTTTTTGCCTACTCGGTTTATGTCCAACATGTCCATCAACAGCACCGTAATGTTGTCACTGCCTCCGGCAAGGTTGGCCTTGTTTACCAGCTCCTGACAGGCCTCAGAAGTGCCTTGGGTGTTTTTCAGAATAGCCTCAATATCAGGGTCGTCCAGTTCGCCATTGAGTCCATCACTGCACAACAACAATCGGTCACCAGTTTGCAATTGCAAGGTTTTGGCTTCGGGATTGGGCGGGTTGCGCGCCTCGCCCAAACTTTGGGTAATGATATTACTTTGTGGGTGCAACCTTGCCTGGTTGGGTGTAAGGTGTCCGCTTTGTACCAGTTCCCACACCATAGAGTGGTCATCGGTAGCTGGAGTCAGCGGTACTCCCTGGCGGTATAAGTACACTCTACTGTCGCCCGACCAGGCCACATAAGCTTTCAGTCCTATTACCCAGGCTATAGCAGCAGTAGTGCCCATTCCTTCGGTTTCGGGGTGAGCAGCGGCATGTGTCAAAATATTTTTATGAGCAACCTTGATTACTTTTTTTAGGTAATCTTTGATGGCCTGACTTGACTCAGGCAGGGCTTGTAGTTTTTGAAACATCTGCTTGGCAGTATTTACCATTATTTCAGACGCTACCTCACCTGCGTTGGTTCCTCCCATACCATCGGCTACCACCATTACCGCACCAAGCGCCCCTTGCTTAAAGGCGTGTTGGTTAAACTCCCACTGGTTGGCCTTAATGTCTTGTCCAATAGCAAAATTGTCCTCGTTGTGGTCGCGTGACTTGCCTACATCGGTTCTGCCAAAAATATTGACCAGTGCATTGGTTTTGTTTTCCTCTATGTTATTTGTAACACTCAATTTATTACTATAAATACGTTTATTTTTTGTCGATTCTTCAGGCTAATTTCCATTAAAAAATGAATATATCCAAAGCTTGATTAATTATTGCGATTTCTTCTGTTTCTTCTACTTCTTCTTTTCTTCTTTTTTTTCTTGCCATTACCTCTAATCAGCGTGAGCTTTTTGGTAAACTCATTCTGAAAAGCAGTCAACTCCCATGTTTCCGGGTTTTGGGGTTGGCGGGTATACATTGCTACCAAATGATAAGCAACCGCACCCAGCTCATAGTTTGCCGAAAAAAAAGCGCCGCCTACTATTGTACCCGGCAGGTTCATTGTTTTGAGTTGTCCAGTGCTTCGGGCATCGTTCCAGTGGATGTATTGTTTAGTGACCGACATTTTTATTTTGCTATAAGGCGATATAGGTTCACTCCCTGGGCTATAAAAAATCACCATAATCCCTGTACTGGGTATTTCGGCTTGGTGTAGCTTTAGTGTGGGCATTTTTTTAGACAATTTATAATAAGCCAGTGCCCGCAAAGCCACCGAGTCAGATTCAAACTCTACGGCGGTGTACTTACAGTTGCAGTTAGAGCTGTTATAGCGATATTTGGTTATTTTAGTGAGCCCTTTGGCAGGGAATAACGAATCTTTTGCCATTACCTTATAACTCTTATCTACAAGCCACGGGTACAACACCTGTTTTTCTGTCCAAAGTACGTTTTGTGCATTGACTCCTATGCCGTAGTGTCTGCCAAAATACGCTTGATTTTTTCTGGTAAATGCCTGCCCTTTTTTGTTTTGAAGGTTATAGTCTTGCTGAATAAGATAAAAAGCGCCTGCAAGCGATTTTTTGACAATACTGGTGCCAGATACAAAGTGTCGTATGGGCTTAAGCGTCAGTGTAGTGTCTTGCGCCCTGACTGAGCCCACCAGTCCTAATAAAACAATTGCTGCAATTAATCTTTTTTTCATAGTGTGTAGTAATTTATTTTATGCTTGTGTGATTAGTAGTTTTTTAGCGGCGAGTAGCTACAAAATAGAGTTACTCATGATGTTTAACAGTTAGGTATACTTCATGATGATTGGCTACTGATGACTATCAATACCTATTGGGTAATGGTGTTGTCACTTGATAGCTGATATAGGGATAATACTACCTGTAACTCCCCTGCCTGCCGAAATAATGCCTATGACCACGAGTTTGCCCTGGGCAGTGGTAAATGCAGGACCTCCTGAGTTGCCTGTATCAAAACTACGCCCGGTGACTGTAATAGACTCATTGACCAAGCCGTTTTGACCCACTTCGTTTTTGCTATACACGGGCTCTAGTTTTTGTTGGTTTTGCAGCGACAAACCATACGGAAAACCCAATACGTGTAGTTCGGTTCCCCGTTTTAAATTACTTGACAAAGCAGCATTTGCCTGTAGGCTACCTGTAGTCGAGGTTTTAAAGTACGCCCAATCAGTGCCATTGCCCAACTGGGCTTTTTTAATGGCAAATTCATCTTCATCTACTTGTACCGTATAAGGTTGGTCTTTGGTACGGTCTACTATAAAAGAGGTATTGGTCAGGGTTATTTTTTTTCCAGTAGGAGACACTGCCACCATATTGGCTACAATTTTACCCCCATTGTTGGCATAAGTATTCAACAGCATCATAGGGTCTTTATTGTCTTTAAAATAATACCAGGGCTCTACCACATGCCGTGCTGTTACAAACCTTCCATCATTGAGTAGGAAACCAGTGCCCGACCAAAGTTCATTTTGCGATTTTATCTCTTCGGTGGTGCCATCAGGGTAAGTTACATCCAGTGAGGTAGAATAAATGAAGTATACATCACCCTCGGCTTGTTTGAGCAAGCCTTGTATGTTGGCATTTCCCGGATTGTCAGTGTTATTGTTACTATTGCCTCCGCCCCCCGGATTATCTCTGTTGCTGCTGTTATTAGATGCTTTAGCTTTGAGTGCTCTAAACCTTTGTTCAAAAGCCTGACGCACTGCTTCCATTTGATCTTTAGTGTTTGACAATTCTTTTTGTACTCGTGTGTTGTTTTTATGCGCGGCATCTAATGAGTCTACAATTGTACTATTGGCTTTTTTGAGTCCTGCCAATGTGATTTGCTGGCGGGCTATAGTGTCTTTATTACTGTTGATAATATTGCCTTGGTTGCTAATGATGTAACCAGCCACCGCTATGCTGGCAATGAGTAAGAGCAAAAGGGATAAAAAAGCGTTTTTATAAGGTTTGACTGCTTGTTTAATGACCAGGTTCATGCGGTTGGTAAGCCCTAGTTTGGCGGTACCCGTGGCCGACACATTGAACAATAACTTGGGCCCTTCAAGCGATAGTTGTATTTCATCGCCGTTGGTTAGGTACCACTGCTCAGCTACTGGCCTGCCATTGATAAGGGTAGGGTTGGTGGCAGACAGGTTTTTAATGAAAATATCTTTGCCTTTGCGCTCAATGGCGGCATGTTTACGGCTGACTGTATTACAACCGTCGTCAAACTGAATGACACAAGAGTTGGCACGTCCTATTTCTATGTAAGGAACCACAATTTTTTCGTAACTACCTGCCGGGTGTTTGTCAGTATTGGTGAGATGTTGCAGGGTATAAATAGGTACATCAGCCCCTCCTAAAATTTTCAGTCCGGTTGCAAAAGCCTGTGTAGCGCGGTTGGGTTGAGTTTGCTTGCCCTTTTCCGCCAGGGTCTCTTTATTTGTCATACGCAATTCCTTAGTATGTTCAATAGTGGCTTTTCAGGTAGCACACATTGTATCATACACAATTCACTATATAAATTTGATTCCTAAACTAAATATTTTCCTGTTTATTTACTGGCAGTCCTGTACACATTTGCCGTAGCGATTGATATACATTTTCTTGCCTCTGTAAACGATTTTGGCTTTGCCGTTATAAAAATGTCCGGGTTTGTCAAACTTGTGAGGAATTACTGTTTTTCCGTATCGGTTGATATATCCCCACTTTCCGTACTTTTTTGCGGCAGCAAGTCCTTCATAAAACGGCCATGCACTTTCATATTGAGGTTTGGCAATTAGTTTCTTTTTGCGGTCAAGGTATCCCCATCTGTTGTTTTGCTCTATCAAAAAACAAGTAGGGTACTCCTCTATATAGTCATATTGGCTATTGTTGCGAGACTGATGCGAGCGTTTATGTGCCCGGTGTCTTTGCCTCTCTCGTTCGGCTTTTTTTCGCATGTAATCCTTGGCGTAGTTTTCGCCCAGGTGCTCATACTTTTTACTCATCTTGCGGCTCCACTCGTTTACTTTTTCTTTACTTTTGGCATTTTTTGTAGCATCTTTTACCAATTCTATAATCTCTTTTGGTAAATCTATATTAATGCTGTTTTTACCTTTCTTTCCTTTTCCAGCAATGATCAACCCGTTTTCGGTAATCACAAAAGAAGGTTTATCCTTGCCAGGAGGGGTAGGTGGTTCAGGTACACCTTCACTATCATCTATGAGGACTTTAATATCGGAAGTGGACTTTTCTTCTTTTTTTTCTTTCAGTTTCTTATTTTTCTTATGTAACTGTTCTTCCATTAAGCGCAACTGTTCTTGCAAGTCTTGAGCTTTTTGTTGACTTTTTGTTGTTTGCTTTTTGACCTTCTTATTTTTTTTCTTTTCTGGTGATTTTTCGGGCTTGTCACCTGCCTTCATTGCCAGGGTGTCGTTGGTTGCCATTAACTCTGGCTCACTGTTGCTCAGGTTTTTTTGTACATACTCTCTACCTATCAGTACTACCAATACAATCATGACTGCGCCCAAAAACATGTACACATTACGGTCAAAGGTGCGTTTGCCTGTAGCAGCTACTGCCTTTCTTTTTTTCTTGTCTACCGCTTCGGTTACTCGTTCAGACCTTACCACAGGCACATCGTTATCATCTACGCCTTCCAAATCTTCTACATCAAGCTGTAGATCTGGGTGGTCTTCTGTTTTGTGTATGGGTGTATTTGTTTTTTCTGAGGTAACCCCTTCAGTGGGTGTTTGAGTGGCTGAACCCTCTGGTGTTGCCGACAAGGAGCTTGCCTTGTAACGGGTTATTTTTTCAAAACCTTCCCACTTGCCCTTGTCAAGGTATACCAACGCTAACTGATGCAGTTGTTCAGCCGTTGGGCGTTGGGTAGGTTCTCGGTTCATACATGCCTGTACTATTTGATTAAGCTCAGGCGAGTATTCTTCAGGGATTTCGGGTACCGCCGATCCTGTTAACAACGATTGCCCTCCGTGTCCCATCCAGGGTACTTCATTGGTGCAAAGCTCATATAACATTACCCCAAAAGAGAAAATATCACTGGCGGGCATGCTCTTGGGTCGGCTGGTAAACTTTTCGGGTGGAGCATAAGCAATGGTCAACGAATTGGATGAAGCAGTACTTCGGGTGCTTTTCATCATAGTATGCCGCATACGGCTACTGATGCCAAAGTCTGACAGTAAGAACTCGTTTTTTTCTGTAATGAGTACATTGTCTGGTTTTATGTCTTGGTGCAACACTACCGGATGCCGTTGGTGTAAGTAGGCAAGCCCATCGCTTACGTGCGACATCATCACAGCAAGTTCTGCTTCAGACAGTACCCCCTGTTTGAAAAGTTTTTTGGTAAGAGATCCTTTGGCGCAAAGTGGCATTACCAAATAGGGAGAGCCTTCGGTAATATCAAAATAGGTGGGTTTTAATAAATGTTTATGATTGAGCGAAACAGTAAGTGCATACTCGCGTCTGAAAAGTTCTATTCCATCTTCATCCAGCCCAGTACCAGCAGCATAAATTTTAAGTGCCACTAAGGCATTTTCAGCCATTTGGTCTATTACTTGCCATACTTCCGAAAACCCCCCTAATCCTAACAGTTTCTGTAGCTGGTAGCGCCCGGCAAATATATCTTTAGGTTTAAAAACAGCCATTCTTTTTCATTTATGGTATATATGGTAATTAACCCGCCATATTTAAATGACGAGTTAAATTATTCCTGATTACTTATAAAAATAGGGTAAAGTTGTACATATAACATGAGCCATCCTACCCTAAAAAGGTTGCATATTAGAAAAAATTTCTTCTAATATAGTAAAAATTATTCAGCTTTTACCCTGACTGTAGGCGTGTAGGGTAGCTTTCTTACGGTTTTCAACGCCGTAATTTCATCTTGTACTACATTTCTGGTTTTTAGCACCATTTTGGTCTCGCCTACCTGTATAGTGTCTCCGTCAGAAAGCGCCTGAGGAAAACTCTTGCCCACTGACTGGGCTTGCCCATTGACGTATACTCCATTCCTACTTTCCAGGTCTACAATGTATATTTCATGGGTGCCTACCTTCAGTTCTGCGTGTTTGCGGCTGGCAAACTGGTCATTGTTAAGCGTGATATCAGGTATGTTGCCCGGAATCGCCCTTCCAATCACATATTTGCCTTGCTTAAGCTCGTGCAGAAGTGTGGGTTGGTTTTCGGTATGTACTACCAACCAGGCAATGATCATATTTTTACTGTGAGACGAGGGTGGAGGAGCTATTTCTTCGTGAAAAGAGGTGGTAATACCCAAAGGGTTTTGCTGAGATTTAAGAAAAGAAGACGGAATACGGTCTTTGTTTTCATAACCCCACCAAAGCGCCCCACAGTTGGAGCAATGGTAGTCTTTTTGGTAGCTTACCTCTTGTCGGCAGCTAATGCAGGTAATGGTATCCATTTTTGTTGATTATATAATGGGTGTTTGACAAAAGAATTTGTTAAGTAACGTGTTCAAAATAAGTTTCTGTTTTTTAGGGCAAATACGCACGACTGACTGAGGCATTTAGCCTTTGGCAGAGCTCAGCGCAGCAAGCTGCAGCTATCGGTTTTTGCGCTCGTAGCAGCGCTACGGGCAATAAAAATAACGAAAGACAGTAAAGCGGATTTATTCTAAACCGGACAGTTATTGCGAACATGTTACTAAGTGGTTCAATACAAATGATCACCTATCACATGGTACGAGACCCAAGCAAAAAAGGTAGAAGAGGACGGGGAGAATTGTTAGGCAAATTAACTGAAAAAAAGGTTTGATGAAGGAGGTGTACTCTTTTGAAGGCTTGCTAGTGAAAGTGTACAAAAATATTTTATGCCCAAAGAGAGGGTTTCGGTTTTTAGATCAAAAAACAAAAAGCCTTGTTTTGTTTGCCCAACGAGTCATTTCCCAAATTTGATAGGTATTTAACAATTTACAGGCATAATCAAAGCCAGTGCGGGCAAAAATGTTCAAGTCAGGTTTTGTGCTTTCATAAAAAAACAAGATACCTTCAAGCTGTAAATCAGTGCTTGGATGACAGCGGATAGTTACTTTCTACTATTTTTGCTGGTCAATGTAAATCATGTTATGAAAACTTTTTGGATAGATAGATTTGACCACGTATTGAGCCGTGAAGAGTTCGCTGCGCAGGAGTTTATGTCGGTAGTAAACCTAAAAGACAAAAACGAAGGGGTAGTCAATAATTACTTGCGTGCTGAACAAAAGGTATTACGTTTTTTGCTGGATTTGGCGTCGTCTTTTGAGGCTTTTTCCATGGTAATAGAAAGGCAACACTTGCACCAAATCATTGTTATCGAAGAAAAAGACCTGCAGTGGTTACATCAGTTGGAGCGTGTAACACTGTATAAAAATACCAACCCTGGTGTAGACTGGCATACCTTGTTTGTGTTTGCCCTGCGAGAAAACATCAGGTTGACTATTCAAACCCCGGAATATTGCTTGCGTACTGGTTATGAACTCGCTTTATTTATACAAACCAACCAGGTTGATTGGCTCAAATCTTTGGTGTCAACCAGCCCCTTGTTTATTTTAAATGAACTGGGAGAGAAAGAAGATTTTTGGAAAATAGGGCAAGAGTGTTACCACCAGTTCAGTGCGAGGCAGTCTAGAGTGAAAGGAGCCATTTATGGCATGGCGGTAGGTGATGGTTTGGGTGCTCCAGCCGAATTTTTAACCCTTGACGAAATAAAAGCCAAACGTTTGCCCAATGGTTTTTTTCATGCATCTGATGCGTCAATTAAAATCACCGATGATACTCAAATGGCTTTGGCTGTAGGGCAAGCTTTACGCGAAAGTGAAGAATATGTGCCCGCCATACTAGAGCAAAACCTGCGCAAACGTTTTGTACAATGGCTCAATGACCCTGAAAACAACCGAGCGCCTGGTATGACTTGTCTAACCAGTTGTGAACGTCTGGAAAAAGGAATGCCCTGGCAGCAAGCTACCAACAAAGGCTCTAAGGGGTGTGGAGCAAATATGCGGGTGTTGCCTGTAGGGTTGCTCAGGGTCTCTATGGACAGCCTAAGTAAAATCGCTCAGTTTCAGGCAGCACTTACTCACGCCCACCCTACAGCACTGGCAGCAGCTGAATTTACTGCTGTGGCCATTAGAAAATTGTTAGAAGGTGTGAAACCTGCCAATCTAATAGACGTGTTGATGGCTCACGCTCAACAACAATCATACGTTTATCATGAAGCATATCTAGGACAAATATGGGATCGCCCACCTTTTGATAGCCCTGCTGCTTTTAGTAGTGCAGGTTGGCAAGAGTGCCTGAATCAGGTGCAACTAGTGAAGCAAGGTTTGCAAAATTTTGACCCAAATACAGACCCTTGTATTATTGCTGGAGCGGGCTGGACTGCCGAAGAATCTTTTGCAACAGCCTTGTATTGTTTTTTAAGTGCTCCTGATGATCCCGTGAAGGTATTACAAAGAGCTGTGTGTACTTCGGGCGATTCGGACTCGATCGCTTGCCTGGCGGGTGGCTTGGTAGGAGCGGCTACAGGGGTAGAGGCACTGCCTCAGCATTGGTTGGCAAATATTGAGCACAAAGATGAATTGGCGCAGATGGCGCATTTTTTTAACTAAAATTATATGCGAAATATCAGCAAGGAAACGATATTTCGTGAAAAAGTGTTTGGATTATTCACTATGAATGCTTTTTATAGAAAAAACACTGAGTTTATTTTTCTGATTATCAATGAGTTAAGTATTATTTTGTCCACATTGTTATTTTTGGTCTTTGGTTTGAATATATATTAGCCAAAGATATTTAATAAGCTTTGTGGTTAGGAAACAAAAAAGACTCTACAATGTAGGGTCTTTTTTTGTCGAGTCGATGCACAAGTTTATTGAAACAGCAAAATGTACTGCAATATTCCAGCAACCATTCCTAGCACGGCACCCACCAAAATTAGGATCCATTCATCTTCTTGAAACACTGGACGCAAAAAGCCCTCAAATTCTTTCTCAGTCAAGCCAGCCATTTTTTCTTCCAGCATATTTTCCATATCCAAGGCTTCTTCGGCGTAAGCAAATGTATCGCGGATAGAAATAGGCAATTCTTGCATAAAACGATATACTGCAATGTTTTGAATTACCTCAAGTTGCTTGTCGCTTACTACCCATTTTACCAAACCTCTGGTGCTACTAATGGTAGTTTCAATCGATTTCTCCAGGTTATCGCGTACAATTTCTGCCAGGCGGGTGGCGCCAGGGCCTCTTACCATAAATTCAAACAAACGTTCGGTAGTCAATATATCACCCGATACAATCTTGGCATACTCTACAGCCACTTCAGGTTGTCGCTTTATAAACAAACCCTGGAACTCAAATAACCCAAACAAATACTTGCGAGGGTACAAAGGTTCAAATATTAGCTTTAGCGCCAACCAATTGGTAGCGTAACCTATTACTAGCCCAAAAACGGGCAACAACCACCAGGGAGTGCCAGTGCCCAATACATTGACATAATATATGGCAATACACATTTGTACCAACCCAAACGGAATACCAAAGTATAAGCCCGACTTTTCGATAAATTTAAATTCTTCTTTGCCACAGCGAATAAACATATCGTTGAGCAAAGCCTTGTTCTTAGTCAGTGCATTTACCCCTATAGTTTTCAAGTCAAGCAGTTCATCAATATTATCTTTGATATCATTCATCATTTGTACTACCAACTGGGGAAGTTCCTTGGTGATATTCTCATAAATTTGATTTTTCACAAATCTAGGTGTGGAGTTCCAGATGGTAGGGGCTTGAGCCTGCATTACTTCATCAGTGATTTGGCGGGCAAGTTTGTTGAGCGACGGCCCCATTTCCATAGCCACCCGTTCGGGTTTTACCAGTTCAAAACGCTCCTCTATTTTGAGGAGCTTTGTGGTGAGCATATCTACCGACTTGACTGCCATTTTTTTTGCCTTAGAAGGAATAATTCCTTGCCAGCCAATGGGTTTGACACCAACAAACTCTATAGGGTAAAAGGTCATTTTAATGGCCATAATGTTGGTTCCCCAACCTACCAAGCCTCCCGATATAGGAATAGAAGCAAACAACAATATTTGGATGATATAATCAGGCATATCGTTTTTGGATTGATTGTTTGATCAAAAAAAGCAGAAAAAACAATACGGAGCGATAAAAGATGTAAAGTATTGAATAGCTACCTGGTAGGTTAACTTGCCAGGTATTTTACTAAGAATTTAGAAAGTAACGCCTAGTCTTATGGAAGTAAGCCCGTGCAAACTTGTATTATCTTGGCGGATCATATCATGCAACACCATTACCTGTAGGGCGAGTTTTTTGCCTACCGGAAAACGAAAGCCTCCACCAACAATCAAATCTGTTCCAGTGTTGCGATTACTTACAGTAACGGTTTGCCCGGTGGTGGGGTCGGTAGTGGTACCCCCCGACTCTATACTCATAGCGCCCAGTTCGGCGTGACCAAACAAATACTTGGTAGGGTAATACTGGGTAAACAACCTGGCGCCAAAATGACTACGTGAAGTAGTAGTTGTTCCATTGTCGGTTTGCTGAAAGGCATACACTATTCCTAAACCTCCTAATAATTTGTCACTTAGTTTTTTTGCGGCAAAGGGAGCGATCTCTATCAGGGTAGTGTTGCCAAAACGAGGTACTAACTGCACCCCAAACGACCATTGAGGAATGTTATAAGCCGATTCAGAGACTTCTTTGATGACGGTTTTAATAATTGACTTGACCGGTTTTGCAGTGGTTGTTTTTATGGTATCTTTTTTAGTAGTGTCTGCTTTTTTTTCTACAAACTGACCGTAGCCGATAGACATACTGGCAAAAAAAAGTACTGCGTGTAAAAGGCAGGTTTTGGAAAGGTGTTGATGAGTAAATAGTTTGATTTTCATAATCTATGTGTTTGAATGGTGACTTTTTGCAAACTGAGATTCTGACGGGCAGAACAAAAAAGGAGGGCACACCCTCCTTATGAATAACGAAAATACTAAAATTCTTGGTAGCAGTATTATTTTGCAGGTAAAAAAAATAAATGATCTGCCACGAACCCTTTCCAGCAAAGAATGTATGTGTCTTTACAAACCTACATTGAACCCTAAACGTATGGTGATCGGGTTAGGGTAAGGGGTAATGTCTTCCAAATAATTAAGGTTGTACAATACCAACAGGTTTACATACAAGTTGCCTAATTTTTGTTGAATTCCGCCACCTATTTGTGGGCGTCTTACCCATATAGAGTTTTGTCGGTCAAGCACCCGGTCATAATAGTCTGAGCGTAGTACTTCATACTCTGAGTACAAAAATAAACGGTTGCCTTCTCCAAACAATGCCTCTGTGTTAATGATATACTGAAGAAAAGTGCGCCCTGAATATATTTGGTTTTCTACATCGAGGTTGCCTAGGTTGGTGGCAAGCCGCGAACGGGCATATACATAGCCTACACCTACTCCAGCTATCAGGTTTTGGGTAAGCTTATACCCTATAGTGGGAGCAATGTCTATGAAAGTAACATTGCCAAACTGTACCCAAAAGTTCCCTCCAAATACCCAGCGCCTGCCTATGTCATTGTCTCTTTTAGGGCTTTGTTTTTTCTCTGGCTTTTGGGGCGGAGTTTTTTCTTTAGTTGTTACTGAGTCTTTGGCAGGTGTTTTTTTTCTTTTGTCTTTAGGCACATACTGAGCAGACACAGTAGCAGACAGGCATACCAAACACAACAGAGTAAGTACTTTGTTGTATAGTAAGTAAGTCTTATATCTCATCATACAAATTCTCATTGTTTATTATTTAAATAAATCTTTAAGTGTTTCCTTACTAAAAAAAATATTTCTCACTTTTGGGCAGTTTCTCATACCTTGGCAAGGCTTGGTTAGGCTTATTGTAAAAGGAGAAATATATCCCCCATACGAAGTTAAATAAGATTTTGTGCTATTGGGTCATTGCTCAATAATATCTCTAAAAAATTTTGTCAAACTCGTAAAAATGTAGGGTTAAGGCTGGTTTTACTCAAGTATTGTTATCATTTAAACGCAAAATATTTCTAAAACCCCTATATTTGCATAATAAGCAGTCAAGCCTTAAGGTTTTAACTGTATATACCAAAAGATTTCATAAATGACAAAACTGATTGTAAAAGCAGGCGTAGCGCTTGCTTCTGTGTGGTTTACAGCTCGTTTGCTCAAAGAAGGAGTAATCCTTGAGGGGGCAGCACCTACCGTGATTGTGTGTGTATTGTTGGCATTTATTAATACCTTTGTCAAACCTATCCTTAAGTTTTTAGCCTTTCCGGTAACTATGATTACAATGGGACTATTTCCTTTGATAATCAATGCAGGGCTGATTTTGTTAGTAGATGAGTTGGTACAAAAAGGATTTGATGTAAAAGGTATCTTCTGGGCGTTTGCCTTCAGTTTTGTGTTATCTGTAGTTTCCTGGGCGTTTGATTTTGTCACAGCTCCTTTGCAAAAGTAACTGTTAAAAAATATTTTGAAAAAACTCATTGCATATCTACTGATCATTGTCATCAATGTACATTCGTTGGCGGCTTTGTGGTTTTATGTTGACATTCAGTGGCAACGTAAAAGTATGCATGCGCTTATTTCAACTCAACCATTGCCTGAGCAACAGCTCACTTTACTTGAGCTTACTGAGCAAGATTTACAAAGCGATGACTTTGTCTGGGTAAATTCAAAAGAAATAAAGTATAAGAATGAGTTGTATGATGTAGTAAAAATAAAACCCTTGGGCAAAGTCACCCGGTTTTATTGTGTGTGGGATGAGCACGAAAAACAACTCCAGCAATCACTACAACAGCAAGTTGCCCAACAAAGTCCTTATGCTCAAGAAACAGGTGCTTTGGTAAGTCAATTGTTCGAAAAACTCTGGCTACACCATTTAGCTGCCCCTCAGCTAAACCCTACCTTACCTTTCGTAGTACAATTATATCCCTCAAATACCAGCAAATTGCCTCACCTCTTTTTAGAGGTGCTTTCACCTCCTCCGCAAATCATCTGCGGCTAATTTCTCTGTTCTTTAGTCTTATATTTTAGCAGGTAAACAGTTTACAACCAGCTTGAGAACTGCCTGTGTGTGATAGCTCACTAACATGGTTAATTATAGATCATTTGTTAGTGTCAAGCTTTGTTTTGTAGATGCGAACCTTCGTTTGTACCTCACTGGTTTTTTAGTGGTTACTGGTGGTATCGAGGTGGGCTAGTATTTATAAACACTCAGCCTGTGGTTAAGATATAAGTATACTAACGGTTGTTGGTAGCCAAACAAGTGATACTCTGGCAGTTGCTTCAGGCAGCAAAGGAGAGGAATCTATCATTTGATATTGGTTGCCCGACAAGGGCGTATCTTAATATAGTGTAGATTGGTTTTTTTTTGATTTGTGTGCCTGTCTGCCTGTTGTAAAGATGATCCCTGTATTGTGTAATTGTTGGTTTAGACCTTTCAATCTTGGTTTAAATTGGTTTGTGTATCAGTTGATAAGCTGACCAACGATTGCCTTGTGGTATACTACGACTTTAGAACACATCTATATACTTGTTTCGGGAAATATTAGCTTTATAGCAATGCCAGGTTGTTGGATTCCTGTATTGAAGTAGGGCAATGTTTGTTCGGAGCAAGTATATCACCCTTTATTATACTAAGATGAAAGTGATTACCTGCGGTGAGCTCGTCACAGCAAGCTGTAGACTCGGTTTTAGGATTTACAGGATTAGCTGAAGCAGAGCTCAGCACAGCAAAGCTGTAGCTTCGGTTGATTAATGTTGGTATTCAGGCAATTAGTCAAAATCCATCCTCAAAACCATTTTTGTTTAAGCATACCTACCATTATTTGTTGATGATATCATCTAAAGGATAATACTTGTTTATACATTGGATAAATCTATTAATGAATTGCTGATTAATTTTAAATTATAATTTAGCCTGTGTTGTGCCAGTAGTTCCAGCCAGGCAACTATCAAAGAAAACATGAAACGATTACAACATCTATTATTTGCACTTACCTTAACCTGCATCGTGGCGGTAGCCGTAAACGCCCAAATCACTATCCAACTCAAAGACAAAAGTACTCAGGAGCCCCTGGTAGGTGCAGTAGCTTACAACACTGATAAAACTTTTCAGGCAGTGAGCGATCGTTCGGGTACAATCAAAGTAAAAGGATTAGACAACACTGATACTATCTTTATTCAGTTTATTGGTTACAAAACCCTGCGTTACCCGTTGTCAAATGCGACAGCAGGTAGTGCAGTGCAGCTTTCGCTGGAAGAAGACGTTATTTCGACCAGTGAAGTAGTATTGGTGGCAAATCGTTTGCCTGAAAAACGTGAAGACATTGCCCAGCAAATAGAAGTGATTTCGGCAAAAGACATTAAGATGGCAAATGCCCCCAGTTCAGCTGATCTATTGTCGTCTACCGGAAAAGTATTTGTTCAAAAAAGCCAGTTGGGTGGGGGGAGCCCAGTGTTGCGTGGGCTCGAAGCCAACCGGGTATTGATAGTAGTAGATGGCGTGCGAATGAATAATGCCATTTATCGGGGAGGACATCTACAAAACGTGATCACACTTGACCCTAACATACAAGAGCGGGTAGAGATATTGTTTGGATCTAGTTCAGTAATTTACGGCAGTGATGCCCTGGGAGGGGTAATGCATTTTTACTCAAAAAATCCCACCTATGATACTCCCTTTCAAGCAAACGTAATGACTCGTTATGCCTCAGTAAACAATGAGGCTACTGGGCACCTTGATTTTACTATTGGTCTCAAAAATATATCTTTCCTCACCAGTGTATCTTACTCTAAGTTTGGCGATTTGCGCTCAGGTGCCAATTCTAACTTTGTCAATGGGTATCGCTGGGAGCTTCCGGCGTATGCCGAAACAAGAAATGGGGTAGATGTGGCAGTGCCTAACGATGACCCTCTTTTGCAAAGAAACACTGGGTATAGTCAATTAGACCTTACTCAAAAAGTAATGATTAAGTCAGGTGGTAATACCGAACATTTATTCAACTTCCAATACTCTGCTTCATCCGATATTCCGCGATACGATCGTTTATCAATAATTAAGAGCGATGGTACACCCGAAAGTGCTGTATGGAACTATGGTCCTCAAAGGCGTTTAATGGGAAGCTATAGGTTGAGCCAAACTACCAAGAATCGTTTTTATGATGAGATGAGTCTTACCCTCTCTTTTCAAAACATAGAAGAGTCGCGCATAGACCGTAAGTTTGGGCGTACTCGTTTGCGTACCCGTACTGAGAAGTTGAACATTTTGGGGCTAAACATTGATTGGCAAAAACAATACAGCAAAACTTTACAGTTCAATTATGGTTTTGAGTTTTACAGCAATGAAGTAAGCTCGCACAACCGCGAAGAAAACGTACAAACTGGCGAGATAAGAACCAGTAATGACCCTACCAACCCCGCCGAAACCCGTTACCCACAAGGAGGTAGCAACATGCGGTTTTTTGGGGCGTACATCAACGTGAAGAAAAATATTGGATCTTGGTTAGTAGGCTCGGCTGGAGCAAGATTAAGTGCTACTTCTTTGTATGCTAATTTTGGCAACAACCCACTAAAACTGCCTTTTAGTATAGTAGAGCAGGACAATAAGGGGGCAACTGGAAACCTAGGTTTGGTTGCCAAATTACCCAAAAAATGGCGGGTGGCTTTTTCCCTTTCCTCAGGGTTTAGAACTCCTAATGTTGATGATGCCGGAAAATTGTTTGATTCGGGAGGAGGGCTGGTAAGAGTACCTAATGCTGACTTAAGACCCGAAAAAACCTATAACATAGATTTAAGTGTGTTCAAATCGTTGGCAGATGACAGGGTGCACCTGGAGTTTACTGGATACCATATATGGTTAAAAGACATGTTGCGTATTTCTAATACTACTATTAACGGGCAAGATTCTTTATTTTTTGACGGACAGATGAGCCAGGTTCAGCATAATAGCAACATTGGTTTAGGCGTAATTTATGGAGTTTTTGCCAGTGTGCGAGCTGAAATCACCCAAAATATTTTGCTCTTTTCATCACTTTCCTGGGCAAAAGGTGAAGATCTTACCGAAGGGGTTGTCAATCGTAACCTTGATCATATTCCTCCTGCTTTTGGGCAAACCAGTATTAAGTTTAAGCACCGGAAAATGCGTCACGAGGTTTTTTTCAATTATCAATACTGGAAATTTTTAAGCGAATTTAGCGACTCTAGTGTAGATCGGCCTCAGTTTGCTGTACCCGATAAAGGCATTCCAGCTTGGGTTACACTTAACTACCGGGCAAGTTATAACCTACATCCTTCATTGACCCTTCAGGTAGCGGTAGAGAATATTTTAGATACACATTACCGTACTTTCGCTTCAGGTATCAATGCACCAGGGCGTAATTTTATTGTGAGTTTGCGAGGTAAATTTTAGAGGCAGGTATAACCGATTAGACAAACCATTTTTAAAATGGGTAATCTATTCCCTTTGCTTCACTGAAAAATCCCTGGTAGGTTGTTTTTACACAATTTGCCAGGGATTTTTGCTTTAGGATCATTTTTTTGTGGTAATTTACTATTAGGAATGGTGTAAAAATAAATTTCTATAGTAACGCTAAAATATTTTGTTGCTAGACGAGGCACGGCAATATCCAGTGGATATTGAGCGAGCTTGAGGGATGGTTGGCTAATAGCAGCGCTATTCGGCTATTTTTTAACAAAGTATAGCCTCAAAAGATGAGATTAAGAATGTGAATTTATTTTGGTACCATTCCTTAGGAAATCAATTGGTAGCAAAAAACAGTATATAACAGTCTAAATGAATTACTAAAAAAATGGTCATTCTAAAAATACATATCCAATCATTATTATTACTGACTTTTACCTGTGTTTTTTTTATACAATGTAGCCCCACAAGCGAGCCTCAAACCCATTATATACCTGTTGAAGCAACTATGGTAGGGGTAATAGACCTGAAACAGTTGTATTTTAAAGCAGATTTTAAGCAAGTACAAAGCACCGTTGGGTTTAAAAAATGGCAGACTACAATATTGAGTGCAAACAAAGATTTAGGCAGCATATTGCTCGACAACCTTCAAAACCCTTTTGCCAGTGGGATAAACTTTGAGCGTAAGGTTTTTGTGTTCGACTATCCCACCAACTATCTAATCAATACCAATCGTGGTATATTAGTAGCTTTGAATAGTGCCAGCAAGTTTGAACACATGGTCAGGAAGTGGAGCAAGAAACTAGTCATACAAACCGGGAAAGAAGATTTTAAGTGGGTAGAGCTGGAAGAAAACCTGGCTTTAGGCTGGAATAAAAAGGTAGCAATGTTGATGATTTCTGCGCCTGACTTTAAAATGAATTTAGTAGGTAAGCCACTTGGAGCCAGTGCTTACCTGAAAAAGTTTTTTAGCCTTCCGGCAGAAAAGTCGTTAAGTAAAAACCGTAATTTTCAAGCATTTATTCGCAAAGACAATGACTTGGCGCTATGGTATAATCTTGAGGCAGTGAAACAACAGATGACCGTGGCACTGAAAACCTCTAAGTATTCAAAGAACGACCAACAAGTGCTTGACGAAATTTTTAACTTTTCGGATGCATACATTCATTACGAGTTGAACTTTGAAAAAGGTAAAGTACGAGCAACTGCGCATTATGATTTAAATGATCACCTGAAAAAATTCTATAACAAAACCTACGGAAAAACTTTAAGCCCTAGGCTACTGGCAAAGTTGCACCATCATAAGCCTATAGGTTTTTTAGGCTTCAGTTGGAATTTTAGCGGCTTATATGATTGGCTCAAGCGAGTAGAAGACGTAGAGCAACAGTTTGAAAAAACAGCCAAGTCTATGAAGTTTACTTCACAAGAGTTGCTCGATGCTTTACAGGGTGAATTGATGTTGGCAGTGACCGGGTACGAAAAGTTTGAGGTAAAAGAAAAAGGTTCGCCTTACGGCGATTACTTAACCAAAATGCTGAAAAAGCATGAGGTAGGGGAGAAGAAGCTGGAAGATTTTAGAAAAAGATTGGATGAAATACCCGCAAAAGTGCGTGTAAAGCCTGCGCCAGAGCTAGTGGCTGTATTAAGTGTCAAAAATTCGCAAGTTGCCCAACAACTGTTAAAGCTACTGGGGCAGTATACCAAATTGACCCCAAGAAAAAGCTATCATCAGTTTCAGTGGATGGAGCTTACCATGTATGTAGCGGTCAGGGCAAACCATTTGGTAATGAGCAATCAGGAAAAACTTGTGCAAAATTTTTGGAGTAAACCACAAAAACCTGAGCATCTGGGAGGCTTATACAAGGAAGCCACCCAATATACTGGTTTTGGTTATTTTAACTTTAATTTTGATGAATACAGTCAAAGCACCCAGCAACATATCAAACAACAAGTGGGGACAAAGTTTGGGAAGTTACAGGAGGTGTTGAACTTATTTGATCACATCAAAGCCCACAATAAAGGCTTTGATGCCGAAATAGAGCTTGTAATGAGTAACAAAAAAGAGAATAGCCTTACTACCCTACTCAACGGAGTATTTAACGACGCTGCTATGGTTGTCTTGGCAGAGTAAAATGCTGTTGGCACCAGCCCAACTAACAAGGGCTGGTGCTTATATCTCTCAGGTTTATCAAATACAAGTCCTGTATATTGTTTCTATTCCCCCTCATCGTTGCTCATAACGTACAGTGTTCTTGCCAGAATAACTGTTTGCCAAAACTCCTCTCATAGAAGATTTTCTCACAAATAAAGCCCTCTCATGCAAAGCACCTGATGGATAATTCGATCAAATGATTCCTATAATTCATCTTTTTTATTATATTACATTAAGTAATAATACCCTAAGAAGCATTTGTTCGACAGCAATTATTTGAATGACCATGGAACAAACTCCCCACCCGTATCTTTTCTTTGACGAAGAAACTGATACGATTATTCTAAGCCCTGAGTCTAAAGAGGTAACACCCAAACAATTATCATTTCAGAAATTTCTAAAAAAATATACCGGTTATGAAGATGAACTGATTGCGGTTTATCGTCAAAGTATACTAAATGCAAACGAACAACAAGCATACAATCTTAAACCTAAACTTGCAGAGCTTCAAAGGTATAAAGACAACGTGTTGCGTCAGGTGCGTCATTTATTGTTATTATTTTCCGATAAACAGTTTAAGTGCAACTTCCCCTTGTATCGTCAGATATTTAATGCTTTTGTGACAGGTGAGCTCGAACAGGTGAATCAACTGTTGATGTCGCCAAAAAGCCTAAAGCAGATTAAAAATCCTACCCATATTGCCGGCTTTTTAATACTTAAAGCTCATTTTTTAGTCACCAATGAACAGTTCGATCAGGCAGAAGCTTGTTTTAGATCAGCCATTAAGCACCATGAGCGCTATCAGTACCTTATGTACTATGTCGAATACTTGAGTTCGGCATCGTCAGTATTGCGTCACCCCAAGCAGAAAGAGTGTAGTGAAGAAGAGATTATTCCTTGGTGTTTGAGAGCAATGGCGCTTGCTGAAACCGATGAACAAAAGTTTAAAAGTATGGAAAAAGCCTCATTTTTATATAGTTTTTGTGAGGCACCAGTTTACCGCCAGGCAGAGTTTCAACTCTACCACCATCAAATGAAATACTATAAAAAACTAGTTGCTCAAGATGCGGGGAAATACCGGGCGTATCTTGCCGAGTGTTATGAGTACTTAGGCAATTGGTACCGAGAGGCAAAGCACTATAATACAGCCTTGTTGTTTTTTCAGAAAGCCATGGAAATTAATAAAGGATTGGCGGTTGAAAATGCTGGAAGGTTTTTGCCACGTATGATCTATAATTTGCACTGTATAGGGCACCTTTACCGCGATTGGAACAATATACCTGAGGAAGAGCGCTATCGGGTAGCATTGAGTTATTATAAAAAAGGGCTTACTATTAGCCGTCAGCTTGCCGAACAACTGCCACGCAAGCATAACTATGCATTATTGACTATATTGTGGAACCTAGAGAGCTTTGGGTTTTCGACAAACCATAACGAAACGATCGAAAATATTTATCTGAACGAGTGGTATCATTACCAAACGCTTAAGAAGAAGAACCCGGGGCACCCTCACGCCAAACGCTACGCTACTGAGTTGTATGAAAGCCTGGCAATGTTTTATAAAAATAATCAACAAGCCGATAAAGCAGTGAAAATTTATGAAACCCTTGCGCTGGACGAACCCCATAAGTATATGCATGAGTTGATTTACTGCCTCAATGAAGAGGCACACCAAACCCGCATCATAAAAATATACGAAGAACTTGCCAAGTACAACCCCAAAGACTATGACATGAGGCTGTCGCAATACCTCAAGTCTGCCGGACTAAGCCTAATATTGAATGGGGAGGACAGGCAAACTTGCTTAAAAGGGGTGGCGTATATCAATCGTTCAGCGAAAATAGCTCAATCGTACCCACAACTGCCACAAAAGCTATATGAAATACAGGCCGACCAATACTTGTTCAAATCAATCAAGTTGCTAAGGCCCCAATATTATCAGTTGTTGGTGCCAGTAAATATGTATGAGTAAAGTTTTATCGGTAATATTAGATTTTTTAGTGTTCATCCAGCGTTTTTATCTTCTTTTTGTTTTAATTGAGGCAAATCTCATCAGACATGCGGCAAGCCTGTATATGAAAAGGTTTTATTGTATACAAAAACAGATAAATTTGGAGGTAACATGCCAGAAAATCAATTGCCCCAAGCCACTATACTTATTGTAGATGATCAAAGTGAGAATATTCAAACTATCACTCACTTCTTGGAAGAAGCACAACAAGGGTACGAATTGCTGATTGCGTCGAACGGTAAGGTGGCTTTTGAAGTGGCCAAAAAGACCCTACCTGACCTGATCATCACCGATTGGGATATGCCCTTTATGAATGGGCTGGAGCTTACGCAAGCTGTTAAAACCAATACCTCTACCCAACATATTCCTATATTGCTTATTACAGGAGTTTATACCAGTTCCGAAGACCTTAAAACCGCGTTGGATGCAGGAGCACACGACTACCTGCGTAAACCAATTCAAAAAGTAGAACTATGGGCAAGGGCATCCTCAGTGCTAAAGTTGATGCAGTCTTACAGTACTATTCAAACCCAGACTACCGAAATAGAGCGTCAAAACGAAGAGTTATTGGCACAGAATAAACAATTGGAAGAGCTCATTGCCACCAAAGACAAGTTTTTTAGCATCATAGGACACGACCTTAGTAGTCCCATTTCTCAAATGATAGGCTTTACCGATATGTTGGAGAATCACATAGAGGCATTTACTACTGAAGAAATTGTGCAGTTTGTGGCACGCCTCAAAGAGTCATCAATGCAAGGCTTTCGCTTGCTGGACAACCTGCTGCGTTGGTCGCAAACCCAAACCGGAAGTATTAGCTTTAACCCTGGGGTATGCTCTTTAAACGAGCTTATTCAGAACAACATTGACTTGCATAAAGAAAAAGCACAAGATAAAGAGGTAAGCGTTGAATTAAAGGTAAAGGAAGTACACCACTTGGTATTGGACAGTGATATGATAGACACAGTGCTACGAAACCTGGTGTCTAATGCGATTAAATTTACTTCCAAAGGTGGGGCAATTACCATTATTGTTACCAGAAATGGTCAGGAAGTGACGGTAAGCGTAAAAGATACTGGTATAGGAATTAGTGCCGCAAACATTGCCAAATTGTTTCGCCCTGATGTACACTATTCTACCAGTGGTACTCAAAACGAAAAGGGGACAGGCTTGGGGCTTATTTTATGTCAGGAATTTGTAGAAGTACACGGAGGTAAAATATGGGCAGAAAGCACAGAAGGAGTAGGTAGTGTATTTAAGTTTACAATTCCCATTAAGTCATGGGAACTGTAAACTGTGGGTGTTTTTAAACTTAAGCATCATTAAATAGCCAAGCTTTGGCATCTTCTATATTATTAAAGTAGCGAACATCACGTGCTTCCATTTCTTCTAATGTTTGCTCAAAAGAAAGTTGAGTGATGAAATCATCGTTCTGAATAAAAGCTGTTTTTGGGTATTCTTCCAGCATTTCTATTATTTTTTTGCCAATGTTTTCTTGTTGCCACTCTTGTAGATCAGGTGATATAGTGAAAAAATTAAACCTGTTGTCCAATAATTGGTACTTAAATGACGAAATATAGCCCTCGTCTATCAAAACTTTGAGTCCCTCAGATAATAATGTTTGGTAATCTTCATCAGTCATATCTGCTGATGCTTCATGCCAATATAGTTCATATAAACCTACATCTTTGTCAATATATGCAGTAAAGTAGTTGTTGGATAGGGTTGATATTTGAGTTCTCATGTTCTTAGGATTTAATACATAGTTAAAAAATATAGACATTACTTGTAAGCAATGTTTCGTGATCACTCACTATAACTATATACCAAGCTAACTATGGCTCTATGGATATAAAGTATGGTTTTTTTTAGGTTTAATTAAGGGGATATGAGAGGTATGTAGGTTTTTAGTCTTTGGTTTCATAAAAAAGCCAGAGTTTGGCGTCTTCTATATTATCAAAGTACTTAACCATACCATTGGTTTCATCAGTTTCTTCCATGCTTTGCTCAAAAGATAGTTGAGTAATGAAATCTTCGCTTTGGATAAAAGCAGTTTTAGGGTAATAATTCAGTATGTCAAAAAGTGCTTTCCCAACATGTTCGTTTTGCCATTCTTGCAGTTCAGGCGACATAGTAAACAAGTTGAACCTATTGTCTAGCAGTTGGCAAAAGTTTTGGGTATCCTTGATTTTATCATTTTTTCGCACAATGTCAATTTGATGTGCCAGTAGTGTTTTATATTCTTGATCTGTCATATCCTCCGAGCCTTCCAGCCAATAAAGCTCATATAGTTTTAGGTCTTCGTCAAGAAAGGCTTCAAAATAAGTATTGTCTTTGCTAGATGTTTGAATTCTCATGCTTTTAGGAGTTTAATATATAAGTACGATTATACATCAAATATTAGAATAAAGTTAAGACATACTAAAATATTTTGGTCAGAAAGAACCGGTAGTTAATTTTGATTAACCAACAGGATATAAAAGGGGCTACCTCGGATGAGATAGCCCCTATTGCGAATCTTTAGACAGTAGAATCAGCTACATCTAACAACCACGCTTTCGCATCTAATTCATTATCAAAATACCTTACTAAGCCAGATGTTTCACCAGTTTCCTCCATTGTTTGTTCAAATGAAAGTTGAGTGATAAAATCTTCACTTTGAATGAAGGCGGTCTTGGGGTAGTCTCCTATGGCTTCTACCACTTGTTTGCCGATATGTTCGCTTTGCCATTCTTGTAGTTCAGGCGACATGGTAAACAAGTTAGACCTATTGTCTAATAGCTGATACTGAAGCAAAGGAAGGTAATCGTTGTCAAGCATTAGTTGAATGACTTTACCCATTGACTCTTTGTAGTCGTCATCTGTCATATCTGATGATTCTTCCTGCCAGCATATTTCAAATAAGCATAAGTCTACGTCAAAATATGCAGTAAAGTATTTGTTAGATTCAGTGGAAACTTGAACTTTCATATATTCCGGATTTGGTGCACAGTTAAATGATTAAGTAATGTTTATGTAGTTTTTCAATATTTGCTAAAAACATATTAATATTTATACTATTCTTACTTCATAAAAGATTCACGGATTTGTATATAGTAAAAACAAAAATTGTCTATCCTTTAGAAAAAGAATACAATGAGTTAAAATATAGCAAAAAAAATAAAAAATTGTGCTGCTCCCTATTTAACTTGGCTAGTTAAATACTGAATCATGCAAACAACTATATTTCAAGGTTTAAAGGTTATTGAACTTGCCAGTGTATTGGCAGGACCATCAGTAGGAATGTTTTTTGCCGAACTGGGTGCCGAGGTAATTAAAATTGAGAATAAAACGACCCAGGGAGACGTAACTCGCCGTTGGAAACTTCCTTCAGAAGATAAAAATGCGCCACATTCTGCCTATTACTGTAGTGTAAATTGGGGCAAGCAAGTGAAGTTTTTAAATTTAAAAGAAGCCCAAGACAGGGCTGAGGTGCAAGAATTGATCAAGTCGGCAGACGTGGTCATTACCAATTATAAAGCGGGTGCTGCCGAAAAACTAGGAATGGATGCCACTCATTTGCAAAGCCTCAACCCTCGTTTAATTTATGCCTACCTCAGTGCTTTTGGCGAAGAGAGTCATCGTACGGCTTTTGATGTGGTGCTACAGGCAGAAGCAGGTTTCTTGTTTATGACAGGAGAACCTGATCGTGAACCTGTGAAAATGCCCGTAGCACTGATTGATATTTTGGCAGCACACCAGCTCAAAGAAGCCATTTTGCTTGCTTTGTATCGGCGTACTCAAACAGGTCAAGGAAGCTATGTGTCGGTATCTTTGCTTGAGGCAGCGGTGGCTTCGTTAGCAAACCAGGCTACCAACTGGCTCATGGCGGGGCATGTGCCACAGCGTATGGGTACTATGCACCCCAATATTGCCCCTTATGGCGATATTTTTTATACCCGCGACCAGAAACCTGTGATTTTGGCTGTGGGCACCGAAAAACAATTTGTTGCTTTGTGCCAGTGTATAAATTTACCTCATTTACCCAATGACGATCGGTTTGCCCAAAATCAGTATAGAGTACAAAACCGCCAGGCGTTGAAAGAAGCACTTGCTCCTGCTATCAAAACTTTTGATTTGGCGGAGGTAATGGAGGTCTTTCACAAAAATGGAGTGCCTGCCGGACAAATCAGGACTATGCCAGAAGTATTTGAGCAAAAAGAGGTACAACACATGATTTTAGAAGAACGTATGTCAGACAATACCATTAGTAAGAGGGTAAGAACTGCGGCTTTCGACATGCGACCAAACCAATTGTAAACAATGAAAATATTGACCTTGAGTGTATGTATGCTATTGTTGTTGCCCGAAAATGTAGCCCAGGAAATAAATTTAACTTATAAATGGCAAATTACCTGGTGTGGTTTTGCCTCATTTTCTCAAGAATATGAAAAGTTTTCTTCTGCAGAAAGAGCCACTTATCAAAAAAAACTAAAAAAAGCCTTTATCAGGTTTAAATCAAACCAAACCTACAGTATGCAAGTTTTTAATACTAAAGATCGTGGTACTTGGGCAACCCAAAATAACTTGCTTGTATTGAAGAGTAATGAGGGGGGGAAAGTAAAGTTCATGATAGAAAAGACTTCTCCAAAGGAGTTGACATTGCTAAATGTACAAAAGAAAGATACGTTGTTGATTAAAATAAGGAGGTAAACCAACAAAGTCGATGAAGAATATAAAATGGTTGATTGTTTTGGGGCTGGTAGTGGTGCTTTATTGGCTAAGTAATTATAAGGCAAGACCAAAGCTGCATTTATCATCGGTAGAATTGACTCGGCAAAACTACAGCAAGCAAGTAAACCAGATTTGCAAAGAAATGGACTTACCTCCAGCCTATTTCAAAGCCTTGATTGTGCTGGAATGCTCAGGAAGGTTTCCGCCCAAAAGCCGATATGAACGTCATGTGTACGACAAACTGTCTGAAGTAAAAAGGGGAAAAAGGAAAAGGTATGGAAGTTTGACTAAAGCACATTTGAAAAAGTTTTCTGACAAAACCCTGAAAGACCTGGCCACATCCTGGGGACCTTTGCAGGTAATGGGATATCAAACCATTGCAATGAAAATTCCCTTACATTGGCTAAAAGAAGAATTTGCTTTATACTATAGTATAAAATGGGTGAAGAAAAGTTATGGTAAATATTTGAAAAAAAAACGTTTTGGCGATGCTTTTCATATCCATAATACGGGCAAACCGATGCCCACTATAGGTACGCGTACCTATGACCCAAATTATGTCAAAAAAGGCTTAGAGTATATGAAAATATTTGAGAAAGATGCATTTTAAAACCTTTGATTTTATGAAAAAACAAGTATTCATTTTAGTTGTATTGTTGGTTGCGCCTTTGATGTTGCAAGCCCAAAAAAACAATGATGCCGACCTGAAGCAAATCAGGCAAATACTAGATAACCAGAGCAAAGCTTGGAACAAAGGCGATTTGGTGGGCTTTATGCAAGGCTATTGGAAGTCAAAAAAACTACAGTTTATTGGTAGCAAAGGAGTAAAATATGGTTGGAAAGCCACCTTGGAGGGGTATCAGAAGGGCTATCCCAGTAAGGAAAAAATGGGCATACTCAAGTTTACCATTTTATCTGTCGAAAAAATATCCGATGATGCTGCGTTTGTGATTGGAAAATGGCACCTTACCCGAAAAAACGATACACCCAATGGTCATTTTTCTTTGCTTTGGCGTAAAATCAAAGGGCGGTGGGTTATTGTAGCTGACCACTCGAGCTAATCTTGATAGCTGTCAGGCTTGTGTGTAGTAGGGATGTCTTATCAAATTAAAACATACAATATGCAGGGCACTGTTTTTTAGGCAAAACATTTGATGAGAGTAATTTGTATGACCGTGTAAAAAATATTACATTTAGTTTTATTGCTTGCCACATTCTAAGGAATGGTGAGAAATTAAATTACCATTCTTGAGGTAGAGGTTTTGTTTTGAGACGAGGCTATTTTTTGCGCCCATAGCAGCGCTACGGGCAATAAAAATAACGAAGTATCAAGGCTAAAAATCACCCCTTAGAGTGTAAATTTATTTTTGAACAATTCCTAAAAACAGTAACTAAAGATTAATGCATAAAATACTTGCTATTATAATATGTATACTGGGTGGAGTCCTTCCTGCCATGAGCCAAAATACAGACAGCCTCAAGGTGGTTATAAATTCAAGCCCAAACACCCGCCAGCAAGTACAATCTCTCAATGCATTGAGTAAGGCATACAAAGCCAAAGATACCCAAGCGGCCATCAAGTACGCCCAACAATCTATTGAGGTAGCCAAAAAAATTAAATATCAGGAAGGACTTGCTGACGCTTACGCCAATCTGGGACAGGCCAGTGCTTTTCTTGCTGATGAACAAAGCGACCCCACAGAAGGCTATGAAAAGGCTGCCCAGTATTTCCGCCAATCTTTTGATCTTTATGACAAACTTTATAGCCAGGGCAAACTCAGCCGTACCAAAATGCTCAGGTTTCTCGAAGGTGGAGTAATTACTGTTTATCGTGATTTGGCAGATATTTATTATTCAGAGAAAAAAAACTACAAGCAGGCATCTGACAAATACAGGATGTTATTTACTCGTTTTGGGGAGTATTCTTCTGAAATAAAAGACGAAAGCCTGGTGGTGTCAAGAACCAAGTTGCTGAACCAAAAGCTAAACCAGGAGTTATTGGAAAAAAAGCAACAGGCCTTGAAAAACGAACTCCAGATTAAAAAGGTAGAAAAAGAAAAAGATTCGTTGGCACTTGCCAATCAACGCCGCAAAATTGAATCTGCCAAACGTGAAATCCGGTTGCGTGCCTTACAAAGTGAAAACCTGAAAATACAAAAAGAAAATGAAGAAAAAGCCCACCGATTAAAAATTGCTGCCCAAGAAGCCCAACTCAAAAGGTCAAGATTATTAACCACTTCTATGATTGTGGGTTTTGTATTGGTTTTTGTCATTGTTGGTGTCTTATTTTACAGTTATCGCCGTCAGAAAAAAGTAAATCAAATTATTAGTCGTCAACAAGCCGAGATTGTAGAAGCAAAAGAACGTTCCGAAACTTTATTGCTTAATATATTGCCTCGTGAGGTGGCTGAGGAACTGAAAGAAAGCGGAAAGGCCTCTATTCGCCAGTATGAAATGGTATCTGTATTATTTACCGATTTTAAGGGGTTTACCAGCATTGCTGAGAAAATAACTCCAGTAGCCTTGGTGCGTGAGTTGGAAACGTGTTTTTTAAGGTTTGATGAGATTATTGAAAAATATAACATTGAAAAAATAAAGACTATAGGTGATGCCTATATGGCAGCGGGTGGTATTCCTATTGCTAATCAAACCAACCCACTGGATGTGATACTTGCCGGATTGGAAATGCAAAGGTATATGAACGAGCTAAAGGCGGTAAAACAGGCGGCTGGTGAGCCTTATTGGGAGCTACGCCTGGGTATCAACACTGGTAAACTCATTGCCGGAGTAATTGGTAAAAAGAAGTTTGCTTATGATGTATGGGGCGATACTGTAAATACCGCAAGCCGGATGGAGTCGAGCGGAGAAGTAGGTAAAGTGAATATATCGGGCAAAACTTATGAGTTGGTCAAGGAATTTTTTGAATGTGAGCATCGGGGCAAAGTAACTGCCAAAGGCAAAGGCGAGATAGATATGTATTTTGTTCGTCGTATCAAAGTGGAGCTATCGGCAGATGAGAAAGGGTTGGTACCCAATGAGCAATTTAAAAATATGAGAGATGGATACAACGGGTTAGCTGTTGCTTCTTAACCCCCAATTTGTTTATGGAAAAAAAACGTACACCTCAAGCCAAGTTTTTAACCGCTGAATGGCGCAAGCTAATTATGGTAAACTACGAGATAGATCCACAAGTACTTGAGCCTTTGGTGCCACCTCAAACAGCAATAGATTATTGGAACGGTAAGACCTATGTGAGTCTGGTAGCCTTTATGTTTTTAAATACTAAAGTGCGAGGCCTAAAATTCCCTTTCCATGTCAATTTTGAGGAGGTAAACCTAAGATTTTATGTCAGGCACAAACACCAAAACGAGTGGCGTAGAGGCGTAGTATTTATCAAAGAGATTGTCCCCAAAACAATGATTGCCTCTATTGCCAACTGGCGTTTTAACGAAAATTATGTGTCTATGCCCATGCGGCACAACATCCATCATACGACTGAATTGTTGCAAGTAAAGTATGAGTGGAAAATGGTAAAAAATTGGCAATCTATAGAAGTAAAAGCTAATCCAACTTCTACTCCGCTGGTTGAAGGTTCTCAGGAAGAGTTCATAGCAGAGCATTACTGGGGATATGGAGTAACCCATAAGGGGGGCACGCTGGAATATGAAGTAGGACACCCAAAGTGGGAAGTATATCAGGTAAATGACTTGAATGTACAATGCGACTTTACCCAACTATATGGCAGTCAGTATGTACCCTATTTGAGCACAACGCCTGCTTCGGTATTTCTTGCCGAAGGATCTGACATATTTGTATGCAAAGCCAGTAAGCTTTAGTAAAGTGTCTTCTCTTGATGATGCATAAAAAACACTTGCATTAAGTTTCTCAAAGCTTCGTTGTCATAAGTAAACGACGAACGTTGATTCATCCAACTATTCAAATCATTTAAACGAGAACTCAACCATTTGCGTAAAGCATCCGCCGAATTCTTTTTGCCTTCAGCCTGATTGATTAGACTACTGATTTTACTGTATAAAACATTGTCATCAAAAGTAGCATAGTTGCCACCAAATATTTTAAGTGTTTCGGCAATTACTTTATTGCTGGCAACAGGGTGATAGTTTTTAATATCTTGTGGGGTAATGACAGACCTGCTATAAAGCTTAAGCAATAACCATAGTTTGGCTGCTTTACGTTTTTCTGTTTTAAAAAATACCTGTAGGGTTTTCAACTCATTTGTCATCAAATCATTTTGATCCTCGCCTGCTCTGGACAAATACTGTGGATTGATTTGGTCAAGATCATAACTCACCTCTTTTCTTTTATTAGAAGCATTTACAAGCTCTATAGCAATATTGTATACCGTGCGTTCAAAGTATTGCTTTAGCAAACCATATTGAGGATTATAATTTCGTTGGATACAAGCCAACTTGTTGGTAAATAATTGAGTATTAATATCCTGAACAATATCTGCGATGCTCTCTCGCTTAAACCCTCCTTTGCTTTTAAACCTACGTACAATTTTTTGGATGCTTTCCTGATACTCAGGAGTACATATCAGGCTTTTAGGCGATTCCTGTAACATTCTGAAGGCGATTTCATTTTTCATAATACTTGTCGATGATTGAGTGTTTATTGTAATGTTTATATTCTCTTAGGAATGGTGTAAAAATAAATTTCTATAGTTTAATAAAATATTTTGTTGCTAGACGCGGCAAAAAATCGGCTAA
>NZ_CANLRP010000067.1 GCF_947493425.1 uncultured Microscilla sp.
TTGTTGCTACGCTCATTGTTCCATTTTAAATGGTTTTATGGCTCTATGGTTTTATGGTTGGGCGAAGCCATTCTACTGCGCTTTGCGAACAATTCAACAACCTCAACAATTCAACAATTTTTTAAAAAACTTAAACAATGACACAAATCAAACAATACAACAAAGAAGAGCTTCGGGCAATGTTGCCCGAAGCCTTTCAACGCTACCGTGATCAGCCTACCTTGCTGGTACTCTCGGACACCAACATTTTTGCCGATGACCCTGGCGGGCGAAGCCTGGCCGTCAAACATTCGCATAAGTTCCACGCCCGCATTTTTCGGTTTCAAAACCCCGAATATGCCGAAGGCCGCCAGGAACAAGCCTTTGGAGTGATAGAAGATGTAGAGGAAGAAGATACTCCCCCCAAGGTAGGCAAACCTTCGGCGAAAGCCACTGCTAAAAAAGTAGTGGAGGGGGATTGGGAAGATAAGGATGATATTTCGGCAAATCTCACAGAGCAGGTAAAAGCAGAGGAAAAGGCAGCGGAGGCTAAAAAAGCGACAACGACGGTACGCAAAAGTGGCACAGCTGGAGTGAAAGCGAAGAAGTAGAATTAGTCCAGAGTTGGGAGCTCTTATGAGGTGCTAGGGATTGGGTGCTGGGCACTGGGTTTTTACACCTTGCTTTACAAGCAACTAACTGAGCGAATAAGGCGTTGATTTTTAAGGTTTTATAAGGTCAATAGATGAAAAGCGGGAGTTTGGTTTTAATAATACTACTTACTAACTATGGTCTCCCGACTCCCGACTCCCGACTACCAACTATTGACTAACCAACTAAAAACTATGAGTAATTTACCAGACGTTTCGATCAATTATCTGGACGGGCAACTCGGTGGGGCGGGCTTTAGCAACGATGGGGTGGCGGCTATGCTGCTTTCGGGCGTTGCCGTGCCCCTTTCCGGGGATGCAGGTTTTGACTTGGGGGCAGTCATTGGTCCCTTTTTCGGAATCAAAGATGTGCAACAAAAAGGCATTACTGCCGAGTATGACACCAGCCATTCGCTGAAAGTATACGCCCACTGTGTAGACTTTTACCGTCAGGCGGGCGAAGGGGCAGAACTCTATTTGATGCTTGCCCCAAAAACGGTGACCATGGCAGAAATGCTGGACACGGCAGGCAATTATGCCCCCAATTTGCTTAACCAAAAGCAGGGCAACATTAAACTGTTGGGGGTGGGCAGGGTGCCCGATGTGGCTTATACGGCAAGTCCCAGCGAAGAGTTAGACCCCGACGTGCTCGCAGCTTTGGCAAACGCCCAAATACTTATCAACGCTCAACAGACATTGCACCAACCTGTGCAGGTCATCATAGAAGGGCGCGACTTTCAGGGCAACGCTTCGGCGGTGAGTAATTTACGCACTCAAACCGCCAATCGGGTCTCAGTGTGTTTGGGTTGGCACGACGACAGCTACGAAGGCAGTTGGCTGGGTTTGGTATTGGGTAAGATAGCCGGGGTACCCGTCCAACGTAACATTGGGCGGGTAAAAGACGGTGATTTGGGCATTCAGCAGGCGTATATTGTCACGGCTGCCACGCCAAAAAAAACGGTAGAAGAATACGGGCAGGGCAACCTCAACTTGTTGCACCAACGTGGTTATATTGTGCCCCGCAGTTTTGCCAACCGAGCGGGTTATTACCTCAACGGTGACCCGGTAGCCATTGCGCTCACCACCGATTACAACAGCATTGGCAGAGGCAGGGTGGCCGATAAGGTGGCACGTATTGCTTATAATGTGTATGTGCAGGAGTTATTGGACGATTTTCAGCTGGAACAAGGCAAGCTACCTGTGGCCAAGGTGAAAGCATTTGAGCAAGACATTAAAAAAGCCCTCGATTTGCAGATGACCAACAACGGGGAGGTGTCTTCGGTCACCCCTTTGATTGACCCCGACCAGGACGTGATTGCCACTGCTGAACTCAAAGTGAAAATTGACATTGAACCTGTGGGTATGGCGCAAAAAATCACCATTGACCTGGGGTTTGTAAATCCTGGGTAAAATATGGTTGGATGGTTTCGCTACGCTCTATGGTTCAATGGTTGGGCAAAGCCGTGTAATGCCAACCTTCCAAAAACGAACAATTTAAAGATTTAAAAAATGGCGAATAACTCCTCACAACTCCCCTTTGAGATAGGTTGGGAAGATGTAACCATCACCCTGTTTGGACGAATTGTAGACGGCTTTAGGGGCTTTAAGTACAAGGTGTCAAAAAGCAAGGCAAACATCCACGGGCGGGGCAAAGACCCTATTGCCCGTGCCAAGGGAAAAAAAGAATACGAGGGCAGCATCAAGTTGTTGTTTCGGGAAGTGATTGCCCTGGAAAAGGCAGCGATCCAGAACGGTGGAGCTGATCTGACCGACCTCGATCCTTTTGATATTACCCTGGTATATGCCGAGAACGGGCTGGTAGTCACCCACATCCTGAATAATGTAGAAGTAACTGAGTATGAACTTACAATGGAACAAGGCGATGACTTTATGGAGGTAGAACTGCCCATTAGTATTGGGAAAATTAGCAGGCAATAACAGGGTTAGATTGTTGCGCTGCTCTGATTGTTAAATTGTTTTATGGTTGGGCGAAGCCATTCTGAGTCGCTTCGCGAACAATTTTAACAATTGAACAATCAGCCGAAAGGCGAAACAATTGTAATAACCCCAGCATTTTTTTTAACAATCTTTTTTTAAAACATGACAAAAATACAAGAAAACGCCACCCCTGAGTTTTTCACCCACGGAGAGCAAAAATACCGTACCACCCCACCCACTGTAGAAGAAGAAGCACAGTGGAAGACCACTTTTGGTGAAGTACTGGTGGCTGATGATGGTGCTGGACATAAGCTTTGGCTGCGCCGCCCCGATTTGCCCATTATGCGGGTGGCCATTGCCCAGTTTCGCAAAGGCAAAACCACCATCGACTTTGAAGACTTGCTCTTTAAGAGCTGTTGGTTGGCGGGCAATGAAGCCTGGCTTGTGAGCGAAGATTTGTATGAGGCTGCCCTGAACGAGTTTGAGCCTTGGGTAGAAATACCCGATGTGGAAACCCGTTTTTTGGCAGACGAAAACCTCTACGAACTTAAGGTGAAAGGCTTTGTGGGTAAGGTGGCAAAACCTAGCCGCAAGCAGCGCAAACAAGCCGAAAAACGCAATACCGCCAACAAACCTTTTGGCACCGAAATGCATTTGCTGGAAATGATTTGGAGGGAAGGTGACTTAAACGAGCTCCGCCAGGACGACTTTGCTTATATGGGTATGCTGGCCGCCATTCAGGAACTCAAAACCCAAAAAATAGTTGAGCTGGTAAAAAAGTAGCCGAGTACCGCATCAAAGGCGACAAAGTGGATATGGAACAATGGGAAGCCATCCACGAAGGCTTTTTGCGGTACTATTTTTCACTGAGCAGCGCCGAGATAGATTCGCTTTCAGACGACGAGTTTGCCCGGCAAATTGCCTTGCTGGAATACATCCGCGACGAAGAACGCAAACAAACGGCGGTGAGTGGGTTAGTCGGGAGTCTATAGTCGGTAGCTTCTAAAGCGTCAAGTCCTTAGATGCCGATGAATATCGGTGCCATTAGCTTTTAGCCATTAGCTTGAGGCTGTGTTATAGGCAACTAACCAATTTTATAGCACCTTGATTTTTAACCATTTATAAAATTGGTGAATAGTAGGCAAGTGTTTCAAGTTTAAGATTACTTGTGACTCGCTGCTTGTTTCTTGAAACTGTAGAGGCTCCCGACTACGGACTCCTAACTCCTGACTAAATGACCTACGACTTAAACCAATTGTACCAAAGAGCCTTCGGGCGTTTTATCGTGTATCCAGGGCTCACCAAACCCGGCAAGTTGTTGGATAGTTATACTCCTTCGACGCTTTTGGGCAAGGGCAAAAAACAAAGCTTGTTGAGCACCCCTATTATGATGCCCCTCAAGCTGGATGACTACGCCTTTCCTCTGGAACCACTCATTGAGGTAAGTATTGCCAAATCTATTGTGATCAACCAAATGGTGAACGCCGAAACCAATGTGCTGGAAGATATGGGGCTAGACAATTTTAAACTGACCATTCGGGGCTTTTTGGTAAGTGAGCAGCCAGGCAGTGCTCCCCTGGACGAGCTGCGTAAATTGATGAAGCTGATAAAAAAACGGAGCAGTCTCAAGGTAAACAATGAACTCCTGAGCGCCTTTGGCATCCGGGAACTTGCCATCCTATCGGCACGCTTTGGCGACCCCGAAGGAGGCATTGAGTTTAAGCCCTACACCTTGGAATGCATTTCAGACGAAGCGGTGGAGTTGAGGCTTAATCAGGACAAAGCGGCTCCTTTTACTGATACCAGTCAGCTTCCCGAAGATTCAAGGTAAACCATACAAACAACTTTTATTTATGAGACACGCCAGTATCTTTAGTGGCATTGGTGGCTTCGATTTGGCCGCCCAAAGAATGGGCTGGACAAATGTTTTCACCGTCGAAAACAACCCCTTTTGTCAAACCATTCTTCGACACTACTGGCCAGACACTATTCACTATGAAGACATCAGACAAACCGACTTTACCCCCCATTATGGACAAATCGACCTCCTTACCGGAGGGTTTCCCTGCCAACCGTTTAGCCAAGCCGGAAAACGCAGAGGAGCTGCTGACGACCGTTACCTCTGGCCGGAAATGCTTCGCGCTATACGAGAAATCAGACCCACTTGGGTGTTGGGTGAAAATGTTAATGGAATCACCTCGATGGTACTCCAGCCACGTGCTGTTAACGTGGAAAATGCAATCCATGCTGAGGGCGAAACAATACACCGAACAATGGAAGCCGAAGCCGTTATCCACCGAATATGTGAAGACTTCGAAGCCATCGGCTATAGCGTCCAACCGATGGTTATTCCGGCTTGTGCCGTCGAAGCGCCCCACCGAAGAGACCGGGTCTGGTTTTTGGCCTACACCCACCGTAGTGCAGTACGATCATCCCGAAAGAGTAGCCCGCCTGAAGGCAATGGGAGCCAAAACCATGACAAGCCGAATGGCAGGCAAGCTACGCCCCAACAGTATACTCGACTATGCCATGTTTCATTCGCTTCTGCCTACCCCCACTACTCAGGAACCAGGCAGCCCTTGCCAGCTCACCCCCAACGGACGGCGCCAAAGCAAAGACGGCAAAAACAACTACAGCCTGAACCTGGGCAGAATGGCGACTATGAAGCTACTGCCCACCCCCACAGTGAGAGACTGGAAGGGCATGCACGGAAGGGAGTACAAAAAACTAAGGGGCGAAAAGGTGAAAACAAACTACGAATCGCTGCCAGGCATTGCCCACAAATTTGCGATGAATCACTCAACCCAAAATGGAGATACACCTACCCCGCCCCAAGGCAAGACTACAGGTTCCGCCCCAATTGGCAAACTCAATCCCCGGTTTGTGGCGGAGATGATGGGTTTTCCGCCAATGTGGACGGAATTACCATTCCTCGCCTCCGAAACGAATCGATCAAAGGCTACGGAAACGCGGTAGTGGTGCCACTGGTAATGGAGATTTTTCGGGGGATTGAGGGGGTGGTATTTAGCTTTGATATGCCTTATATGTGAGTGAAAAACATAGGCATTAAAGCTTGGAGTAAACCAAATTAACTTGTTGTTTATCAGTTGTTTATATATTTAAACTTTCCCCAATGTCTCTACTTTTGTCACTCTAAAGTCCCCCTTGTATATTTGTTTGTCCCCATTATTTCTTTCTATTTTTACCTATGAGTATATCGTGATAGTTTATTGGATAAATATCAAATGAAAGAAATAAGCTGCCCTGTTTTGTCTTTACTAACAAGCACCTTCGACGAAGGTAGTAGAAAAATACAACTACCAATATGGGCAAGATGGCTAAGGCGCTGTTGAAAAAAGCAGAAAAACTGACTTTGCCTACCATTATACAGCAAAAAAGGGTTGAGTAGTTGAAGCCTCGCAAAACAGGTAAATATGACTCGGAGGCTGTGTGCTCTCCTTAACCTCAAAACCTTAAAAATTTATTTGTAGGACACCAATATACACTATATGGGTAGCTTGATTTAGCTTCGATGCACCCTATGATCGGTTGTGAAAACACAAATCAAAGTGAAAAATAATACGAGACTCATTAAAGATAATTTTTTAATATAAACATCATCTAATATTAAGTAAAATGGTTTTATTCAAGAACAAATATCGATGGCTGATTTTAGGAGCCCTTTTGTATTGTTGTAGCTCGTTGTCAGGATTTGCTCAGCATAAGACAATTACTGGAACGGTAGAAAATAGACATAAAAATGCAATAGCCATTGTAAAATATGCGGTAAGTGGCCCAGGAATTACTCCAGAAAATGTAGGAGAGCATACTCTTAAGCTAAAGTGGGGTGCAAAAAGCCAAACTTTCACAGGTGGCACATATAAAGCCGCAGGTGGCTATGGAAACTACCCTTGGGTTGAGTTTAATGACATATACATTCCAATACCTACAACTGTAGGAGGAGAGGTTGTAACTCGAACCTGGGTGAAGCCCCAAGCAACTTCCAGTGCTTACGCTAATTTTGGCATAAAACTGAAGTTTGTAGGTCAATGCCCCAAGCCAATACAGGTAAAATTAACGCCTGAGGGAGCAAATAAACGGGAAACCCGGCATTATTGCTTAAGTTTATACGAGGAGATTTCTCTTAAGCAGGAAAATATCAATGGCAAATGGAGATTTGTGATCGGAAAACGCAATGTGCTAGATGATACATTTGAAGAACTATGTAGTTGTAAAACCACCGATTTGCCTGAAATAAATACCTTAGATCAAGGTAACAACGATTGGTCTTCATTAGAGAACTTTGAGGGAGAAGATTATTTCGGCAATCCACTTTTCTGTTGGTCTAATCAGTCACTTGCTCCCAAAACCAATGTACCCACATTTTATTCTTGCTCTCCTTGTAGAGCCTGGAGACGATTAACGGGAGAACTTGTAGCCCCTGCCTTAATCGTTGGAGCTAACACCTTTGCAACTGGTCTTGAGTGGGGATCGTGGATTAGTGGAGGCTATGCATCATTACTGGCAGGTAGTGGCATAGATATGAAAAGAGAATCAGGCGGTCTTGTAAAACTCGCCAGATTAGCCTCAGCCGCAGGACCAGCAGTTGCCGCTGGGCTAGGGGCTATGAGTGCTCATTTATTCAATGCTGGAGCAGAAAAATTGAAGGAATTCTACTTTGAAGCTTGTGAAGGGATTGATTTTGGTGGGGGGCGTGTCACTCGCCAACCAGTAAAAGGCGCTACCCAAGCTTTGGTGTTAGGTCCCAAAGCTTTGATCTACCCCAACCCCACTACCGGCGCGAGTACTTTGGCCTTACGCCTCACTCAAGCCAACGAACTCAGTGTAGAGGTGTACAATTTACAGGGGCAGGTAGTAAATACCCAGTTGTTGGGCAGTATTGGGGCTGGCGTGCATCGCATTCCGTTGGCTACCGCAGGCCTCAAAGCGGGTAACTACATTGTAAAGATTACTGGAGTCAATGGGCTCAACATTACCCAACGCCTGGTGAGGCAATAGTGCTTTGATGCACCCTCATTTGCTTTGACCCTGGTAGAAATTTATCAGGGTTTTTCTATCACTTGATAAAATATTCTTCTCTACTATGAAATTACTTATCTACACCATCATTGTTTGGTTAACAATAGACATTGTATCTGCCCAAACCATTAAATTTGCCCAAAACAGCCACTCATTTGGCAATATTTCTGAAGAAGGCGGGATGGTACGCGTCGAGTTTAGTTTTACCAACATATCCGACACCACCATTACCGTACAAAGTACCTATGTAAGTTGTGGCTGCACTACACCAGAGGTAACCCTTGCCCCCATTAAACCAGGGGGACAAGGTAGGCTTAAGGTTGCCTACAACCCTCAGGGACGCCCTGGCAAGTTTCATAAAAAAATACAGTTGATAGGCAAAGGCATTGACACCAGTGCCTATGTATACATTAGTGGGCAAGTTGAGCCACACCCTTACCCTGTTCGTCGAGGCAACATTCGCTTACAAACAACTTTGGCCGATTTTGGTAAATTGTGGCACCATCAAACCGATACTGTATGGTTGTCCCTCGCCAATATGGGTAAGTCAGCCATCAACATTATGCAAACACAAGCAAAGCTACCCAAAGGTACTCAATTACTGATACCTTTTGATTCGTTGCTACCCCAAACCAAAGATAGTATAGGCCTTGTGTATAATGCTACTGCCAGTCAAGACTGGGGATTTGTGTATAAGCCCTGGCACCTAATTGTTAGGCAATCCTCAGGCAAAGCAAGCCGTGTCGCAATGCAACTTACTGCCCACATTAGAGAAGATTTTGAGTTTGTGGATGCACCTCCATTTGCCAGGTTTATGACCGATAGTGTAGCGTTAGGGCAAGTAGTGTTGGGTGGAAATATTACGAGAAGTGTGGATTTGACTAACCAAGGGAAAGCGCCCTTATATATTCGTCAGGTAAAAGCCTCCTGCCAATGTCTACGGGTAGTGCCTGAAATTACGGTTTTAACTGCTGACAAAAAAACTTCACTAAAAATGACTTATACCCCTAAAAAAGGACAACAGGGTAAACAACGCTTTTTGGTATTGGTAACTACCAACGACCCCAGGCAGCCTGTAAAGCGACTGCAAATAACTGCTAACGTGACAAAAACTAAATAGCAAAGATTATATCAATTAATACTCCATAGCCTGAACAGGATTTTAGGGGCCAGGTTCTGGTACTTGGTACACCCTCTTCGTAGAGTTCATTACAGCAGGCTGCCCCAATGAGATGAATCGGGATTTAGAAATAGATTCGGTTCATAGATAGTTAATAAATTTATAAACTGTACTTATTTTCAATTAGTTAAAAGACGTATAAGAGTAAGTTTCAAGCGACAAGCTTACTCTGTTCTGAAGGCAACTAATAAACTCATTGCCAAGACATTAGAAGCTACATCATACGCTTAGAAGTCAGTCTTTTGCCTGTGCCATAAAATACCGGTTCTTCATTACTTATAAATTGGTTATTTAGGGACATCCAGTCGATAGGCAACTCACCTAAATACTCTTCTCATTTATTGTTGAACATCCATAGTGCTTACCCAGAGAGTCTTAAGAGCTTGTTTAAAATTAGCCGATGGCAGAGCTCCGAATCAAGTTCGGTTTACAACTTCGGGCTTGTTCTCGGAGGGCTGTGAGCTTTTACGCGACTTTTATGATTATATATTGTCAAATCCGAAAATTCATCCTAAAGCCTCCTGTAAACAAGCTCTAAAAAAGGTAAGGGACTCCAAACATTATTTTTGCAGTTTAAACAGAAATGAATGTCCAGTATTGCTGTAAACGTTAACACAACTATGGTTAATGCCTATTATTTTTACCCTGTACCCAATAGCCTCATAATAAGAGGGGCAAACACGTGAAAATATTTATTTGAAGCCTGTTTCTAAACAACCACCACTCTACTGGTAGAGAAGCTTTTCTGAAGGGATTCGGGAAACAGAGAGAAAAGCAGTGTATTGATAAAACAAAACCTTGAGAGATTGCATAATAATCTCCCAAGGTTTGTATTATTGGATGAAGCTTGAGTAGTTGGTTTATTTGATCAGTTTATATATATCATTTTCTATCTTTAAGAAATAAATTCCTTTGCTAAAAGGAGCAAAGTTGATGGGACCTTGATAACGCAACGTTTTTAGCAGCTGACCTTTTGAACTCAAAATTTGAATTTGTGTTCCTTTCTCTACTCCTTTTAGGTTTAATTGATCATTTACTGGATTAGGATAAATAATTACCTGACTTGACCTGGATGTTTTCGCCTCTACCAATGTTTGTTGGTTTTTACTTGCCTTGGTCGTAGATCGGTAAGAGGCTCCACCCGCAGAACAACCAACGCATTGTGCCCTGATCCAGAAAATATCAAAGGAAATATTTAGCCCACCAACTGGGTCAAGGCGCAAACGGGTGATTTTACCATTCCAGGCAGCATTATTACCCACCGGAAAAGTCAAGGTCTGGTAAGCTCCATTGCCTGTATAGTTTACCGAGACTACCTTGCTTCCCCCATAGCTACCGTCGGTATTGGTAGTAAAAAATAACTGTACCAATGTATTGGTAGAAGCCCTCATGTGTATTTGAATAGTTTTGACTCTATCAGCATTAAAGTTATAAGGGTTGTTTCTGATTTGGGCATCCCCGTTGCCCGAAGACACGCCCTTCATAAAACCTCCTTCTACTCTAAAGTTGCTAATGTTGGAACTACTTGTCCAGCCTTCAAAATTGCCTGGGGTATTGAAGTAAGCTCCCAAATCGCTGGCATCAAAAGGGTGTCGACCTGCATTTAGTTCATCCAAATCAGACATTTCGTCGCCATCAGTATCAATCTTGGACAAAGCAGGGTTTGTAGTCCAGCGAATAGTTACCTGTTCATCAGCCTCTGTACCAATCAACCTGGCTTTTGCTACTACCTTAAGGTATAAGTCAGTGCCATTTTTATAATAACCAGTGCTGGTGGCACTTTGTAGAGCTGCGTAGGTGTTGTACTTCGGTACATTGCCCCCGTTCAATTGAGTAGTAGTAAGACCCAAACCTCCGGCTTTTCCAAAGTCTTTGAAGCGTACCATATAATGATCGTTCTCAAAAGCATCTGCCATTTTCAATATAATCTGTTTCTTGATTGGCGCTGATTCATAACGGTAAGTGTATAAAAAGCCTTCATTGACAATCAAGGGCAACTGGTGGTGCTCTTTGTAAGACCCTGGGGGAATATAATGCACTGAGGCATCTGGTGTGCCACTTTTGGTGCGCGTCACTGTTACATTAGGGTTGCTGTTGGAATGATTGTTATAAGAAAGCGCACAAAAAGCAAAATGATGATTACTTCTATAGGCTTTGCTCCAATTAGAAGGTTGCACTTCGTCGCCCACCAGCATAAAAGGGTGGTTGCTTACTATAGAGGTATTGGCTACCCCACTAATAGTACCGCTGAGATCACGTATTACCATTGACCAGCGTCGAGGCTGACGGTCATCAGAGGCGCTGGGAGCAGGCCTTGGTTTAAGGTCATAATTGGGTAATACAAGGCGAGGTGTCCCTCCGTGGTTCAGGGTATTACCAGCAAAATAATGATTTGGGTGCTTGTTGCCACCTCCTATATTATCAAGCAAATTTGCCAATGCTGAATTCCACCCTACCAGGTGGCAATTATGCAACTGTCCGGCTCCATCGTACACCCGGTAGGCAAAACGTTCGGTATTGGCAGGTAAAAGATTTAGACCTGCCTGAGCAACAATCAATGAGTTGCTGGCAATGCTGTAGCTGGCAAACATGGTAGCTGTTTTGTTTGCCACAAACATATTATTCTCAAAGATGAGATTATTGCTTTTTTTATAGGTTGATCTTTGACGACCGGTACCAGTGTATATCCCCAGGTCGTTGGCATACCACAAACAATTAGTCAGCCAATGTCTGGGAGTATGATCCCAACCCCCATTACCCTGGATAGAATGATCGCTATTGAGTTGGTCAAATATATCAAGCCCATTCATACAACTATGTGCTGTGTTTCGGTCAAACTTAATGAGGGGGGCTTTGTAAGGCTCAAGGGCGCTAAAACGAGGATCAGTGGCTGATTCACCCATAGGTTTTTGAGGGAAAGCAAACCAATACCCGGTGCCTTCGGTACCTGCGGCTATATTTTGCTCAAAAGTATTTTGAGGGTTGGTGATCCAGAAGCTGGCTGGAGTACGGTTTTGAATCACATTAAATTGATTATCTGAAGGAGTCAGTTGCTGCTCGGGAGCAGGGCGTTTGGTCAGTAAAACCACATTCTTACGGATGACATTGAAACGTTCGCTGCCGTTTTCTAAAAAGACGCCGTGTCCAATGTGGTCATAACAAAAATTGTTTTCTACCAAAGTACTTTCTGTCCCATGAATGGTAATGGCTCTGTTGTACGATTGATGCACGCTCGAACTCTTCAAATACTGCCCAGCCCCTACATTGCCTAGCATGTGCCAGTGGTAAGGGTAACGTCCCAGAATAGCTTTTTGCCCCATATTGTAGAGTTCTATGTTTTCTACATAGGCTTTGCTATTGCTCATAATCATGACATGTCCTCCGTAGCCTTGGGCATTGCCTTGAGGGTGCCCTTGAATCTTGATACTGTGGCTAAGCAAACCTACCTCTGGGCGTAAGTCGGCAGACCAGTTTCTTACAGCATGCGACGACCTGCTATAGTTTCTAATGGCTCCCTGGTGGTTATAAGTAAGGTTTTGAGTAAAACGCAATAGTTTTCCTCCGTCTCCTACTGCTGCTATAGTGCGTTTTTCGGCTTGGTTCCAATTATTGGTTTTCGAAGTTATCACTACTTCATCGCCTGCTTGCCAGTTGACGGCTTCAGCAAGTCTGATATGGGCATTTCCCAGGTCGTCTTGTACTTTAGTCCAGCTTTTTTTGCTTATTCCATGTAAATGTAATATGCCTCCCCCCATTACTCCTATAAAATTGTTGCCCATGTGGGGGTGAGCATTACGGGCACTATAGGGGGCATTCAGGGTAATGGTTGTTTTGTGGGGATGGGGTACCCGCTCTTGTCCAAACTCCATGCGGGCATTGCCCCCCATTACCATTATGCTGTTGGTTGTAATGTTGGCATGAGAGCTAACACTTGCTTGCAAGTGTCCGTTTACGGTAATGCTTTTTACTTGAAAATCGCCCACTGGCACCACTGCTGTGCCCGCACTAATGGTCACTGCGTCGTTGGCATTAGGTACTCTGCGAGGCGACCAGGCATTCGCATCACGCCAATCGTACACACGCTGTAGTTTAATGTCATCAACAAAAGCGGTATGATCGCCAGAAATAATATTTACTCCTGTAAATTTGAAGTAGTGCCAGCCTGGGTTTAAATATACAGGCAGGCTATGCATCTGAGTATAGTTACTGCTGGGGATAGTAGCCTCGGAAATTTTTTTTCCACTAATTTCTACCCTTATGGCTTTGGTATTACCTGCGCGAACGGCTGACTTGTAGATAAGGCGGTAGTAGCCCCGGGCAGTAACATTCATGGCACCTTGAACGCTTCCACTGTTTTGTAAAAACAATACCTGGCTACCCTGGGGTGCATTGGGGTTGTTTTTGGTAAACCCGGTATTATTGCCTGATACTCCGGCTCCGTTGGCAAAGGTCATACCTGAGTGTGCTCCATTGATGTACATAAACCCCCGTGAATCGGTGATGTTGATTTGTTCAAACCCTCCTGCAATCAAAGGAGCGGCAGGGTTGGCTACCGAGCTTATTTGTCCATTTACAAAGTGGGAGCAGAGCATTAATAAGCCAAAAACCAAGCTCATGGGTTTAAAAACACTTTTTTGTGAAAGCATTTTTTTTCCAAAAAATGTTTGTTTAAATTTCATAATCAGTTTGTTAGATACATCTCAGATAATTTTTTGAGGTAAGCTTTGGGTATACTAAGTCAAATAGCCTTTGGTGTATGTACACTGGTAAAATATTTACTGCAATACACCTAACTAATTTTCTCTCTGACATATCCCAAGACAACGTTCACTCAAAATAAGTCTATGTCTACCTGTGCTTGTATGTGACAAACAAGCACCACCAAAACACAGCCACTAGAAGTGAGAAGTGTTTTTTGAATAACATTACAAGACATTGTTGCATTTACTGAAATGTGTGTTAAAAAATCATAATTAACCAGTCATTTATTTGGCTACAAAGTAGTAAAGGTGAAACTGACAAGGCAAAAAGCAAGCAGGTGTTTTTGCGGGACGTTAGAAGAGACATTGGACGCCAGCTATTTCTTTATAGCTTGTGCCACAGGCTTTTATCAAACTTTAAAAGGTTTGGTTATTTAGCTTGCCGAAGCTGGGATGGGAGCAGAGAACGGCTTAAAAGGTAACCAGATTGAGAGGTCAGGTAACAAACAGGCTTGGTCAAATGAGTTTGTTTTAGCCTAAGTCCATACCACTATAGCCTTTCTTCTTAGCCACAGGAATGCACCTATCATCTGAAACATAAGAAAAATCAGCCCACACAGGGTATGTTGAAGAGTACACAAATATGTAACCCTCAATTTTGGAAAGAGTTTGCGAGGGGCAAAGCACCTGTTTTGAGGTGGGCAACTTGTTTTAAAGCATTCATAAAACGCTTTTTTTATATGAATAACACCTTTTTTTATATCGGTCTTTGATCGATAAAATATAATATTTGTATATTCAATTTTATGCTTAACAGTGCTTCTCCGCAAACACTACCATTATTAGTTAAAATGTTTTATATGCCAGCACAGAAACCAATTTGCTTTTTATTACACAGGTCAATCTTAAAAAAAATCAATTGGCCGTTTGCAGCTTTTATTAACTACAGCAAGGCATTGCTATATGGCAGAAACGCCACAGAACAGTATTTGGAAAAAGACCAGGCTGAACAGCAGAAAACATGTAGGGTAAAGATAAACAGTGGTTGTATATTGTACAAAAGCATCAAATGTTGGAAAATATGTTGGGCGAACTGAAAGACGTAGCTAAAACCTTGGGCGGAACCTCTTTATATCGCTTGAATGGTTTGATAAGAAAAGTAAAAAAAGAATTATCTAAAAATCAACCTTGATAAAGTTTCGTCTATGCTTTTGAGGTGGCTCGCCTCAACTTTTACAAAAGACTTAAGAAAAAATTTACTGGTCTTAATGGACACGATTTAAAACTATGTGCTTTGCTGTACCTTGGAATCGATTCATGTGAACTTGCCATTATAGTAAGTATTACTCAAAGCAATGTACTTTCATCTACGAAAAACCTAAATCTATCAAACCATCCTCTGATAGATTTTATTCGTAACATTTTACGCATTTGTCCCTGAAATCCGTAAAAAAAAGTGTTATAAAATCCTGATTTTCAAAAGATTTCAATACATATCAATCGCAAAACGTCTACCAGTCTGTCCACTTTAAATCCAGTAATTCTCAAGGGGCTCTATGTTTAGTGTCGTTTAATTTGTGCCAAACCCTCAACCTAACTGCAAAATAAAAGTTATGCTAAAGAAAGTTTTCATTACTTCTGTTATAGTCATTGTCTGTACAAGTTTTTGGGCACATGCCCAAACTCGCTCGCTTGTTATAGACTCTTTAATCATTCAGTTAAAAAAAACAAACAATATCAATACACAAATAGATACCTATAACAAACTTGCAAAGGCTTATGCAAAGCAGAAAGATTCCAGTAATACTGTTCTTTATACTCAAAAAGCCTTACACCTTGCCCACAAACATAAATACGGACAAGGAATCATAGATGCAAACTATTGGCTTGCAAAATTGTATTGGGAGTTATCCCAGGATTCGTTGGCAAAACTGACTTTGTATAAGGCTTTGTTTGTTGCCGAACAAAGTAAAGATATCAATCAACAATCTAACATCTACAATATTTTAGGAAGCACCTATAAAGTACAGGGCAGGTATTCAAATGCCATAAACAGTTACCAGAAAGCTCTTCGCCTTAAGCAACAGCTCGGCGATAGTGTAGGCATGGCAGGCAGCTATAACAACCTGGCTAATATATATAAACGTCAGGGAAGTACAGCTAAAGCACTTGAAAACTATCAAAAAGCATTAAAGATATACAAAGCTAATCAAGAGGAAAAAGATGTAGCCTTGGTATGCAATAATATTGGTTTATTACATACAGAAGAAGAAAATTATACTCAGGCGCTTGCCTATTTTATGAAGGCATTGGAAATAAGAAAGAGACTGAAGCTCAAAAAAGGCCAAGCAAGCATTTATAACCATTTGGGGATGGTTTATAAATACAGTAAGGACTATCCAATTGCCTTAAAGTATTATCAACAATCACTAAAAATATACCAGACGCTTGATAATCAATACGGTATTGCCCGACTACTACACAATCTGGGTTGCTATTATTATGAGCTAAAAGAATACAAAACTGCTCAAGTAAAACTGACAAAAGCCCTCAAAATAAGGCGTACACTAAAAGCCATTAAAAGCATTGCCTCTACTGAAATGATGATAGGCAGGGTATACTATGGGCTGGGAGACTACTCGGCAGCAGTTAGCTACCTTAACAAATCAATGCAGGTTTTTCGGCGAATAGGGCATTTAGATAAATTGCTTGCGAGTACAAGTACCCTCAAAGAAACATACAAAGCCAAAGGTGATTATCAAAAAGCTTATGAAGTATTTGAGATTTATCATCAAGCCTATGACTCGTTGGTGAATAAAGATAAAATACGCAAAATAGCCGCAATAGAAGCCGATTATCGGCTTCAACAACAGGAGGACTCTTTGAAACAGGTACAAAAAAAAGTACTTACTGTTATGGAGACAAAACAAAGAATGACCTATTTGTGGCTATACCTGCTTTTGTTTGGGCTGGGTTTACTATTGTTGGGCATTTGGGTGTCTGTGAACCGTCAAAAAAACAAACGTTTACAAAACACCCATGCCCTGGAATTAAAAGCAGTGCAACAACAGTTGCTGAATGAACAGCTACAACGTAAAGAAATAGAAGAACAGATACTGAAAGAACAGCTCAGGGCAGACCAGGATGAACAACACAGAGTAAGGCAAAATATGGAAGATAAAGACCTGGAGCTGACCAAACAGGCATTGTACCAAATAAAGCAACGACAACGACTTGAACTAAATATGCAGGAGGCAAAAAGGTTGTTGAAAATGACCAATGAAACTGATGTGAGCAGTGGCTTGAAGGAAATGATCAAACATATTAAAAAAGAGTTATCGGAAAGGCAACCCTGGGAAAACTTTACCCATACTTTTGAAATGGCTCACCCTAATTTTTACAAAAGATTGAAAGAGCAGTTTACTGAACTAACAGAGTATGACCTAAAACTATGTGCATTGTTACGACTAGGTTTTGAGTCGAGAGAACTTGCCACTATTCTTAATATTACCCAGGACAGTGTGAAAAAAGCACGTTTTCGCTTGCGTAAAAAACTACATTTATCCGATCAGGATTTGTTAGATTTTATGAGGAATATATAATAAAATTTGTGAATATTTTAAAAAATTTACCTACAACCCAAAAGCCATGACAAAACTTCGCCAGATTTGCGTCATCATTATTATTGTCATTGTCTATCAACAGGTGTTGGCTCAAACTCCTCAAGCAAAGGTAGACTCACTGATTACTCAATTAAAAAAAGTAACCACTGTCAAAGACCAGATAGACCTGTATAATGCAATCGTAAAGGTATACGCCAAACAAAAAGACTCGAGTAATACCACTATTTATGCCCAAATAGCATTAAAACTTGCCAAAAAACATGGTTATAAAAAAGGTTTGGCGAATACTAATTATTGGCTTGCGAGGTTGTACAACGAACTATCGCAAGATTCATTGGCAAAAGTAATTTTGTACAGAGGATTATTTGCTGCCGAACAAAGTAAAGATATCAATCAACAATCCAACATCTACAATATTTTAGGAAGCATCTACAAGGTGCAAGGCATGTATTCAAATGCCATAAACAGTTACCAAAAAGCCCTTCGCCTTAAGCAACAGCTCAGCGATAGTGTAGGCATGGCAGGCAACTATAATAACCTGGCTAATATATATAAACGTCAGGGAAGTACAGCTAAAGCACTTGAAAACTATCAAAAGGCATTAAAGATATATAAAAATGCTGACAATGAGAGATATGTAGCTTTGGTATGCAACAATATTGGTTTATTACATTCCATAGAAGAAAACTATACACAAGCGATTGCCTATTTTATGGAAGCGCTCGAGATAAGAAAGAAGCTTCAGTACAAAAAAGGCATCGCAGGCATATACAATAATTTGGGGATGGTATATAAGGATAATAAAAACTACCTAACTGCCTTAAAATATTATCAGGAATCCCTAAAACTACACCAGATGCTTGATAATCAATATGGTATTGCCCAACTACTACACAACCTGGGCTGCTACTACTATGAGTTGAAACAGTACAAAAATGCCCAGGCAAAGCTAAACAAATCCCTCAGCATTAGGCGTAAGCTAAAAAGTGTTAAAGACATTGCTTCTACCGAAATGATGATAGGCAAAGTACACTATGGTTTGGGCAACTACCCATTGGCAATTGATTACCTCAACAAAGCCCTGCAGGTTTTTCAGAAAATAGGACACCTCGATAAGGTACTTGCCAGTGCCAAAACACTGAAAGAAGTATACAAAGCAAAAGGAAATTACCTACAAGCATACAGAGTATTTGAGGTATACCATCATGTGTATGACTCGTTGGTGAATAAAGATAAAATACGCAAAATAGCCACAATAGAAGCCGATAGTCGGCTTCAACAACAGGAGGACTCTTTGAAACAGGTACAAAAAAAAGTACTTACTGTTATGGAGGCAAAACAAAGAATGACCTATTTGTGGCTATACCTGCTTTTGTTTGGGCTGGGTTTACTATTGTTGGGCATTTGGGTGTCTGTGAACCGTCAAAAAAACAAACGTTTACAAAACACCCATGCCCTGGAATTAAAAGCAGTGCAACAACAGTTGCTGAATGAACAGCTACAACGTAAAGAAATAGAAGAACAGATACTGAAAGAACAGCTCAGGGCAGACCAGGATGAACAACACAGGGTAAGGCAAAATATGGAAGATAAAGACCTGGAGCTGACCAAACAGGCATTGTACCAAATAAAGCAACGACAACAACTTGAACTAAATATGCAGGAGGCAAAAAGGTTGTTGAAAATGACCAATGAAACTGATGTGAGCAACGGCTTAAAGGAAATGATCAAACATATTAAAAAAGAGTTATCGGAAAGGCAACCCTGGGAAAACTTTACCCATACTTTTGAAATGGCTCACCCTAATTTTTACAAAAGATTGAAAGAACAGTTTACCGAACTAACAGAGTATGACCTAAAACTATGTGCATTGTTACGACTAGGTTTTGAGTCGAGAGAACTTGCCACTATTCTTAATATTACCCAGGACAGTGTGAAAAAAGCACGTTTTCGCTTGCGTAAAAAATTACATTTATCCGATCAGGATTTGTTAGATTTTATGAGGAGTATTTAGTTCGCTTCATTTTCAGGTTAATTTCTAAATCTTACACAAATACTATGTAATATACTCACTATCAGTACTTTGTAATTTAATTTATGCTCTTAGTCCCCTTGATTGTCTACCCCTAATCGGGATTGTTTTATTGTATAATTCAATGATGGTTTGTAAGTTTATATCCAAGTGAGGTGAACTGCTACACCATTGCTATATGTCTGACACACCTCATCAGGTACTTAATTAAAATCACATACTCATTCTTAAATTTATCCTTATTATGCTATTTAAATCGTTGCTCGTTCTGGCAAGCCTTATGGTATTTTCATACGCCACATTCTCTCAAAATCAACATGAAGTTGACTCACTAAATAAATTATTGAAAACTCAGCTTGACCCTCAGACCAAGGTGAACACCTACAACTCGCTGGCAAATCAATATCGTTTTAACGATTCAGTAAAAGTGGCTCATTACACCACACAATCTATCAGATTAGCAAAAAGCAAACACTATACTGAAGGCATAGCTGATGCCTACTATAACCTTGGTTGGATTAATTACATCAAAAATCATTATGAGAAAGCACTTGAGCTTTTCAAAAAAGTATTGGCCTTATCAAAAAGTAGTCATTATTTGGAAGGCATTGCCAACGCTTTTAATGGCATAGGTGTAGTACACAAAAATCAAGGAAATTATAACCAGGCGATGGTATATTACGATAAATCGCTAAAAGTAAAAAAGAAATTAAACAAGCCCGAAATACTGTCGCATAGTTATAACAATATAGGCAATGTATATCAGTTGTTGGGTGAGTATGATAAAGCCCTCGAAAACCACCATAAGGCTTTATCTATCAGAAAACAACTCAACAGTTATTTGTTTATGGCAATGAGTCATAACAATATTGGAATTGTGCACGAAAACCAGGGAAACTATTTCAGCGCTTTGAAGCACCACCAAAAATCGCTTGATATAGAGCTTAAGTTGGGTAATAAGAGTGGAATAGCGCGCAGCTATGGTGCACTGGGTAATGTGCATAAGTCGTTGGGTAACTACCACAAAGCCTTGGGTTTGTATGAAAAAGCGCTCAAAATTAACTCTCAGCTTAGCAATTTATACGGTGTAGCTATGGGGTATACTGAAATGGGAGCCTGCTATCAACACCTGAACGACTTGTTTATGGCAAAAAAATCTTACCAAAAAGCGCTTAAGTTAGCGGTTAGTTCTAACGAGAAAAGTAACCAGGCATCTGCCTATCAAGGTTTGGGCGAAGCATATACAAAACAGGGTGAGTATAAAATGGCAGAGTCTTATTTGAATAAGGCGCGTGAAATACGTACCCAAATAAAAGAGCAAGGTTTGTTGTCTGAAACCTTGATGAGCCTGGGCAAGGCAAGTTATGCTCAAAAAAAATATAAGCTGGCATTGAGTTTTACCAATGAAGGAATAACAATGGCTAAAAAACTAGGGCGTATAAAAGATGTAAAAAAAGGGGTGGCAATGAAGGCTGGAATATACGAAGCCCTGAAAGATTATAAAAAAGCCTATTACTATCACCAATCGTTTAAGCAAATAGAAGATAGCCTAATCAATGCCAAAACAATTAGGCAGGCAGTGCGCCTTGAGACAGATTATAAATTTCAAAAATACCAGGACTCGCTTGACCTTGCACAAGTGCAACAAAGCATTCAGGTAGCAGCAAAAATTAAACAGCAAAAATTGGCAAACCAACTACAAACATATATCACGCTTACCTGTATTACATTTGCTGTATTGTTGGTATTAGGTTTTTGGTTGATCCAAAGGCAAAAGCGGAGACATATTTTGCAGGACCTGGTGCTTAAGCAAAGTCAAAAACAACTGTTGGAAGAGCAAATGATACGTAAAGAAATGGAAGAGATAGCATTAAGGGAACAGTTGCATATAGATGAAAAAATCAAAGAAATTTTTCAGATAAACCTCGAAAATAAAGACCATGAACTTACCAAACAAGCATTGTATTTAGTACAAAAACAGCAGTTGATAGAAACCTGGCTACAAGAACTAACGCCGCTCTTAAAACAGACCAAAGGTACAGTAAGAGACAAAATTCAAACACTGAACAAGCAAATGAAAAAAGAGTTGAAGACTACTGAAGCCTGGAACAACTTTACTCAAACCTTTGAGCTGGCACACCCTAGTTTCTACAAAAAGTTAAAAATATCTTTCCCTGAACTCACCACCTATGAGTTGAAACTAAGCGCATTGATTAAGCTTAATTTAGATACTTATGAAGTGGCTGAGTTTATGAATATTTCACCTGAAAGTGCCCGTAAAGCAAAATTACGTTTACGTAAGAAAATGGACTTGCCTTCTACTGATGCATTGAGAGAATACTTTAGGAATATGTAATGTAGTTGATCAGAGAAGCTAATGCTTATCGCAAATAAAGTAACCACAACCATTCTTATAATATCAGACTGGTTGTGGTTTAATTTACTTATCTAGTACACATTGATAGGCAATATTTGCTGACCGTTTACATAAAAACGCTCAATGTATCCATAAGTCATTACCTTTTGCCCATTTACATAGATTTGTTTCCAGTTATTGATCACCGCAACATCAGTTTGACTAATGTTACCAGTAATATAAATGGCATCGTTTCCAGAGCCACCATCCATTCTGCCATCTACTCCATCTACTCCAGCACGGTAATAAATATTATCATCACCATCTTGTCCATATATATTGTCTCTGCCGGCATCTCCATATAGTCGGTCATTGCCTTTTCCTCCGTATAATACATCATTTCCTCCTCCTCCATACATTACATCGTTCCCGGCATATCCATACATGGTGTCTCCACCACTAGTACCATACAAGGTATTGTTACCACTAGTACCTGGGATGACCGCATTTTTAATGTCCGCAGTTACCCCAGCTTGTTTGCTTGGCTCCACTTTCTCTTGGTTTGAACAGCTATAGCCAGTCATTGCTACAATTAACAGTAAAATTAAACTAACCTTTTTCATAATTAAAATTTGTTTAAATGATTAAATAAAACTTACAGCAAACATAAGGGCTTATTTGGTCAATCAACAACTTTTGACCGAGACAGCATGAGGACAGTTTTGGGCTGGCTTGAAGACATCAGCATTGATTGGTTTGATTTAAGTTTTCAGCAGAAAGCTGTGTTAAAAAAAACAGGAAGATACAATTACGTTTTTTGGGTCTAATCACTTGACTAACTGCCTTTGTAAATAATTTAAAATGAAAATTAAGATTCTGTAAATGAAAGAGTTAAGTGTGAAAAAATTCTTGTAAATCTCGATGTCTGTCCTCAACTAGTCACCCCCATAAATTTGCATTTAGTCTTGCCTGTGCCATAAATTTGCTTCTGTAACTAATCGCGATGTTTACACTTGATTTACACTTAATCTTCTAAATATTATCTAACATGAATATACGAAAATACTTCTTTCAGGCATTTGCTATAGTTGCCTTGTTTGTGATGGGCACTGCCACCACCCAGGCTCAGACAACTACTAATTTTATAGAATTAGGAAGCACTAACAGTTCGGGACGAATTGACTTTAAGCGGGATAACTCTGACTACAATGCTCGATTGTGGATCATAAATACCAATCAGTTGAGACTGGATGGTGCAGACTTTATGGCACAGCAACACATTTGGGCAGGACGTGACATATTAATGTATGATGGAACGGTAGCCGGAAGTGTAGATATGTGGCAGTTTCACCACTCTGGTAATAATCAGGGGATTTACATTGGGAGAGACCCAGTAGGGAGTGCTGCTAACCGTTGGGAGTTTTTGATGCAACGAGGAGGGACTTTTCACGCGAAAAACTTAGTGGTTGATGGAGCTGTACCAGGAGTGTTGCCCAGTGGCTACCGCGTAGCTGTAGACGGCAAAGGTTTGTTTGAAGAAATACACCTGCAAAACAGCACCGACTGGCCTGACTATGTGTTTGCCAACGACTACAAACTACGTAGTTTGAAAGACACTGAGGCTTTTATCAAGCAAAACCAACACCTACCTGAGGTACCTTCGGCTAAAGTGGTAGCAAAAGATGGTTATGATGTAGGCGAAATGACTAAAATCTTGTTGAAAAAAGTAGAGGAACTGACCTTGCACACCATTGCCCAGCAAAAAGAGATTGAAGCTTTGAAAGCACAATTGAAAAAATAATTTATCTGTGTAAACGTGGGTGGAGGCGGCAGCATTTGAAAAAATACTGGTTGGCTTCACCCTTTTTTTGTTTTTTAGCAATTTTTTTAAAATCTAAAAATAATGAAACTAAAATATATATATATACTAGGGTTGTTGTGTCTGGTGGGGCTAGGCGATGCTTTGGCGAAAAGTAATTCTTCAGCAGTTTCTTGCCGTTGCCCTAATGGACTTGAACTCTTTGGTGGAACTACAGCTGCAAGTAAGTCTTATGGATGTGTTTATAGCAAAAATAATAGAGAACCAAATTTGTGGACATCTGTTCGTAATGTAGTAGGGAATAATGGGCAAATGACACGTGTCTATAGAGTACATTATTTTGATCAAACAGGTAATGTAGTAACATACACTCGAACTTTCAATAATTTACCACCAGTTCTTGCTCTTAGTGCTGATTGTGGGGCCACTAAAACTCTTGTTGATCTAGGAGAAACAATGACAAATTATGCAAAAATCGCAAGTGGTGATGAATTTGTTTGCGGTCAAAAGGTAACAGGTCAGAATGTTAACGCAAGCACGGCTTCTTGTGTTGGTTGCACGAACAATACCAGAAGAGTATTAAGAGCCACACAATTTGTTGGCAGTGGATTAGAAAATGTAATCAAAACTGTAGGAGCTGTTCTGGTAGTAACAGCAGGAGTGGTAAAATTAGTTAAAACAGGAGGGTTAGCAGCCCCAGCTGTAGCGATTATGTGGAAAAAAGGAACAATTGTTACTACTGCAGTTAGTGCAACTGCAGGTGTTGCCCTTGGTAATCTTGTTAGTACAATGGCTGGTTGGGGACTTGAGGCATGTAATACAGATATCCAACGCAAAACCTCCTTTTACACAAGTACTGACAAGCCAATAGTAGCAGGCATACAGCCTAACCCTGCCAGTACATTGAGCATGCTTAACCTGCGTTTGCCTGAGGTCAATGATCTTACCATTGAGATTTTTGACCAGCAAGGGCGTCACCAAAAAACGGTGGTAATGGGACAGCGCTTTGCCAAAGGAATGAATCAAATTCCTTTGGATGTACAGGGCTTGACTGCCGGAACTTACATTGTAAAAATAACCGGAAATCAAGGCTTAAGCCTTACCCACCGTTTGGTAAAAAAATAACTTGTTCATTTTTAAGAAAAGTGACAAGTGTCACTTTTCTATACCTACTCCTCCCTTATTTTAATCCCTGTTCTATAATGAAAACTTTTCTATATACATTGATTTTTGGCTGTATGCTGGGCAATGGTCATGCCCAAGTCCTCCGTTTCGACCGTACGACCCACCAGTTTGGCAAAATCCAGGAAACGGGCGGGCTGGTAAGTACCCGCTTCACTTTTACAAATATTTCCGATACCATCATCAAGGTAGAAGCTACCTATGTTACTTGTGGCTGTACTGCCCCCAAAATAACTCAAAAACCTTTGCAACCCGGCGAACAAGGTACCTTAGAAGTACAATACGATCCCAATGGACGACCGGGTAAATTCAACAAAAAAATTCGACTGTTGGGCAAAAAACTGACCAACAAAGCCGTAGTCTACATTCAAGGCGAAGTACTTCCCCACCCTTACCCGGTCATTACGGGTAGCCTGCGCTGGAAAACCACCCTCTTCAATTTTGGACAACTGTGGCACAATCAAACCGATACTTTATGGTTGCCTGTAACCAACACCGGAACAACACCCATTACAATTTTGGCAGATCAACTACAGTTGCCTCAAGGACTGCGCTTGCTCACCTATTCTGCTACTTTACAACCTCAGGCAAACGACAGCGTGGGGCTGGTTTGGAATGTACCCGCCAGCGATCAATGGGGATTTTCTTTTGAAACACTCAGCTTGCCTATTCAACTTATATCGGGCAAAAAAGATAGTATTCGGTTACAAGCGACCGCCAATATTAAAGAAGATTTCTCTAAAAACCTGTTTTTGGGTAAAAAGGCGCAGGCAAGCATCACAAAAGACAGTTTGTTACTGCCTGCCATAGTAGCAGGAGAAAGCAATACAGGGAGTTTCCAACTGACCAACACGGGCAACGAGGTGCTATGCATCAGGCAAGTAAAAACCTCAAGCACGTGCTTAAAGGTAATGGCTGAAAGTCGCACCCTGGTGCCAGGGAGTAGCACCCATTTGCGGGTAGACTACACACCTGGCAAGCAGCAGTTTGGCAAGCAACAGTTTGTAGTGATGCTGACGGTCAATGACCCAGCGAAGCCTCAAATTCGCCTCCTGGTACATGCCGAGGTGAAGAAAAAGACCAAGTAGCAACACACCTGCCAGTTATAGGCAGATGTAAATATTAAACTGATGCATAATGAAGCAAAAAATGACAGGCTTCAATCTAATTAAAGTAACCCTAAAAAGTACCTGAGCCATGTTATACAAACAAATAAGCTTGTGGATTTTGCTCCTGCTCTGGAGTGCCTTTGCCCAAGGGCAAGACAGTGTTTATAAGCAACTTCAGACCCAATTGATTAAGGTAACTGATGGGGGCATTATAGAACTACCCACGGGTACTTATTATTTAAAAAAAAGCCTCTCGATGGAAGGTAAAAATAACGTGACTATTCGAGGCAAAGGCATTGGAAAAACCATCTTAAACTTTAAACAACAACAAGCAGGTGCCGAAGGCATCAGGGTAACCAATGGCAACAACATTGTGCTGGAGGACTTTACTGTGCAAGATGCTTTGGGCGATGCCATTAAGATAAGTGAAACAGAAGGAGTCATATTTCGCCGCATCAGAACCGAATGGACAGGAGCACCCAAAGCCACCAACGGAGCCTATGGTTTGTATCCTGTAGTTTGCCATAAGGTACTGGTAGAACATTGCCAGGCACGAGGGGCTACCGAAGCAGGCATATATGTGGGGCAGTCGCAAGATGTGATTGTGCGTTATTGCGAAGTAGACCAAAACGTAGCCGGCATACAGATAGAAAACTCGTTACGGGTAGATGTACATCATAATTTGGTGAATAATAATGCCATGGGTGTGCTGGTGTTTAACCTGCCTGCCATTAGTTTAACCGGGCGAAAAATCAGGGTGTACCAAAACCAACTCTATCGCAATAACTTTCAAAACTTTGCCTCTCAGGGCAATTATGTAGCCAGCATCCCCTCGGGTACAGGCATATTGATCATGGCAGCTCAAGAGGTAGAAATATTTGAAAACACCTTTACCAACAATCAGACAGTAGGTACAGGCATCACGAGCAACCATACTGTACACAAGCGCTACAAAAAATATTACAATGCTTATGCCAGTGGCATTAGTATTCATGACAATACCTACCAACGAGGCTTAAAACCCACGGTGTTTTCCCGCCGTTTTTCCGGGTTAAAACTCAAGCCACAAGCTGTTCCTCACATTATCTTTGATGGGGTAACCAACCCGGCAAAACCCACACAACAAGTGCTGTGTATCAGAGATAATCGGGTGCAAGACAAAGCTCCTTTGTTTGCCGATATAAACATAAGCCAAGGCTTTAAAAACATTCGCTACAATGTTCGAGCATATCGTTGTAGCCTGCCTAAGTTGAAACAGGTATGGGTAAAATAAAGAAACTAATAACGGTGAGCCTCCTTCTGTGAAAAATATTCTTCTACCAGCATTGCATTTTTTTTACACAATTTAACCTTTTATAAAACAATGAAAAAACAAAGAAAAAACGTATGGTTGTTTGCCTTTTTGTTGGTGCTATGGGGGCTTAGTCCTTCAAACGCCCAGCAAACTGGCTTTGAAGGAATGCTGGCTTATGAGGCAAGTGTTGAACCAAGCACCAAAGATACTTCTAAGATTACAAAAAAGGAAGACAATACTTTTGGTGTTTGCACGAATGGGTTTCATGTAAACGTCAATGGACGCGGTTATTGTTCTTTTCCTCCGTCAGGTGAGCCAGTGGCTATTATTAAAAGGTCAAAGAATCCATCACAGGGAACAAGCTACGAAGTGGCACTTCCAAATTCAAACGGCGATTACAACGTAGTGGGCAGTTATGGTAGTCTTCCTGATATACGTGTAGGACCAGAGAGAATTGCTGACCCAATAAATGATTACAAAAATATTTCAGATGGTCCTGGTTTTATTGCAGTACAAGATATAATGCATAATGGTACAGATGATGACCCTGTGTATTGCAATGCTCATGATCCATTAGGTTCAAGCCCTTATTATACTTGTTTTAGTTGCAAACCTGGTGATCTGAGGTTGAAAGACGCAGCTCAGGATGTAGCACAAGCAACAGCCATTGGAGCAGCACTTTATGGAGCCTGGGGGCTCATATTTACACCAGCTGCTTTTATCTTTCTTCCAGCCGCTGCTGCACTTACTGCTGTCTCTGCCATTGCTGCTGGCGTAGCTCATGTGAAAGGCAAAACATGTGGTAACGGTGCACCTAAATTTCGTAAAGCCAAAAGCATACAAGGGATTCTTGACCCCAAAAGAGTAGAGTTACACATATACCCTAACCCGGTAGCCAACCAGGGAATACTCAATATTAGGGTGCCTCAAGCCGATCAGCTCACGGTAGAAGTAATGAATCTGGAAGGTAAACACCAACAGACCTTATTGATGGGTGAACAAATCAATGGTGGATTGAATAAGATTCCACTCAGTTTTAATCAATTAAATCCTGGTCAATACATAGTAAAGATTACCAGCGTAGTAAATAATATTAAAATCACCCGAAAAATTGTAAAAAAATAATTCTTCAATCAATAAAGAAGCGATTTCAATCGCTTCTTTATTCAATTTTCCCACACTATGAAAACCATCATTACATTGTTGTTAGGCTGGGTTGCTTTGCTGATTACACCAGGGTATGGACAACAATTGATACCCAATACTGGCAAAAAAGTTATGCCCTCTTTACGTTTTGAGAGAAATGAACATGTTTTTGGTAAAATTCAGGAAGTTGACGGAACGGTGAGCACCACTTTTAAATTCACCAATCAGTCTGATACCATCCTGCATATTGCTGGCACCTGGGTAGGGTGTGGTTGCACTGTTCCCAAAATTGAACGTAAGGCATTGCCTCCTGGTGCCAGTAGCCATCTAACGGTAAAGTATGACCCTACCGGGCGCGCAGGCAAGTTTCGGAAAAAAATCAGGGTGTTAGGCAAAAATATTAAAGGCAAATCTGAAGTATACATTACTGGCGAGGTAATGCCCCACCCTTACCCTATTATAGCAGGCGGCTTACGCTGGAAAACCACCCTATTTGACTTTGGGCTACTCAACCATACCCAAAGCGATACTACCTGGCTCCCCATCATCAATATAAACCAAAAACCCATTCAGGTGGATAAAAAAAATATTCAACTTTCTCAGGGGGCAACATTGCTGGTACCATTTGACTCACTGGCACCGAAAACACCAGCACGTATAGGCTTGGTATGGAATGCCCCACTAGCTGATCAATGGGGGTTTATTTACCACAAATTTACTTTACCTATTATTCAAGGAAAAAGCAAAAAAGACAGCGTTTACTTGGTTATGACTGCTCATGTCAAAGAAGATTTTACAAAGGCTTTGCTATCAGGTAAAAGGGCGCAAGTTGCACTACAGCAAGACAGCATAACACTAGGAAAAGTGATGGCAGGCAAAATTAAGGTCAGCCGTTTTCAACTTACCAATACAGGCAACGATGTGCTGCACCTTAGACAAGTAAAAACTTCATGCAAATGCTTGAAAGCAATTCCTGAAAGCCATACGTTGATGCCTGGTAGCAGCACCCACTTGCGGGTAGAGTACCAACCCTTACCTCAGCAAACAGGCAAGCAAACAATGGTAGTCATGCTTACTGTAAACGACCCTGATAGACCTCAGGTAAGGTTAGAGGTAGGAGCCAATGTGAAGACAAAAACTAAATAAATTGGGGCAATGAAACAGTTATTGATAGGTGTGCTGTGTCTGATTACTTATTGGCAAGCTGATGCCCAAGCCAATTTTCATAAAAAATGGCAGACCCAGTTTATTCTGGCTCAAAACGGCGACACTCTTACCTTACCTGCGGGCACTTTTTACCTCAAAAAAAGCCTTTCGCTGGAAGGTAAAAAAAATGTAACCATTCGGGGGGCAGGTATGGGCAAAACCGTGCTCAATTTTAAAAATCAAGTGGATGGAGCAGAGGGTATTTATATCAGCAATGGTGTCAATATTATAGTAGAAGACCTTACAATACAAGAAGCCAAAGGCGATGCCATCAAAGCCATTCGGGTCAAGGGGATTACTTTGCGAAGGGTAGAAACCGAGTGGGTGGGTAAACGCCAAGGCATTCAAGGTGCCTATGGTTTGTATCCGGTGCTGTGTCAGCAAGTATTGATAGAGCATTGCCAGGCGCGGGGAGCATGCGACGCAGGCATTTATGTAGGGCAATCTCGTGACATTGTTGTACGCTATTGCGAAGTAGAATACAATACTTCGGGTATCAATGTAGAAAACTCAGTCAGAGCCGATGTGTACCATAACCTTAGCATGCACAATGCAGTAGGTATTTTGGTGTGCAGTGTCCCCCTGCTAATGAATAATGGTGGTCACGCTCGGGTTTTTTCTAATAAAGTGTATTACAACAACCATAAAAATTTTGGCCCCTGGGGAGAAATTGTTACCAAAATGCCCTCAGGTACAGGCATTATGGTGGTGTCTAATCCACAAGTAGAGATTTTCAATAATGAGATTGTGGGCAACCGTACCATGGGCACTGGGGTCATGAGTTTTTCTACCGTTGATTCTTCAAAATTTGATGCTGCCTACTTTGATCAATACCCCCATAGGGTGAGCATTCATCATAATGTTTACCAAGGCTCCGTTCTTGGCACCATGTTTAGCAAAAACCTGGCAAGCCTGAATTTTGGCAAGATGCAAGCCCCCCACATCCTTTTTGACGGAGTAGTCGACCCAACAAAACCAATGCAGCAAACCCTCTGCATTCGTGGCAATCAAGTACAGGATCAATACCCTTTGTTTGCCAATATTAATGCAGCCCAAGGCTTTAAAAATATTCGATACAATATTGATGCATACAACTGTAGCTTGCCCAAATTAGAGCAGGCAGGGGTGGGTTTCAAATAGAAATAAATTATCAGAGATGAGGCATCTGCTGTGAAAAATATTCTTCAATCAGTATTACATTTTTTTTACACAATTTAACCTTTTATAAAACAATGAAACAACAAACAACAAACCTGTGGCTACTCGCCTTTGCATTAATATTAGGCGGACTTTCACCATCATTTGCGCAGCAAGAGCACAAACCATCGCTGCTTGCTTTGGCCAAGATTGCCCCTAAACCAAGCATTGACAAATTGTATGCGTCAAAAAAAGATACCAATCGAGTAAAGCATTCTTTTGGCTGTGTGGGTAATTTTCACTTAAGCTTTAATAATGGAAGCGTGGGTTGTTCTTTTCCTAATGTACCCTCAAGCGCTAATCCTGATACCCCTGTTCCAGTAGCTCGAATAGAATGGACGCCTGGTATACAAGGGGGCAGTAAGCCTTACGAAGCAATCGCAATTGGCAGCAGTGGTCAGCCTGTAAGTCGGGGAACCTTTGAGGAAGCACCTGAGGTAAACTATGAAAAAGTAAGCGATAGTGGCGTGCCTGATGGATACAAAGACATTCCAGTGGCTGAGATATTAGGGGACTTGCCTAAGGCAGTACAACCCCAAAGCCCTGGCGAAAAATTTGACTGTGACGTTTATGGCAACTCGGCGGGCAACAAGATGAATGTAAACTGTAAAAGGTGCAACCCAAGCGGCGCAGCACTGGTATTGGCAGCTGTTGGGACAGGCGCAGTAGTAGTAGGAATAGCTACAGTAGTAGCGGGCCCCGTAGTACCTACCGCTTTGGGGGTAGCCACTCAACTGACTACTGCGGGTGCTTTTTTTGCCTTAGGGACAGCAAGTTTTACTACATCAATTTTAGCAACGCTGGAGGATTGTAATCTTGTGCGAAAAACTAAGTATTATCAGGGAATTAGTCAGCCAGCTGTAGTAGGTTTAAAGCTATACCCTAACCCAGTAAAAGAGGTAACTACTTTGCGTATTCATTTGCCACAAAGTGAGTCTCTGACTGTAGAGGTGTTTGATACTCACGGAAAGTTACAAAAAACTGTATTTGTAGGCAAACAATTTACTGCAGGTGAAAACCGCATTCCAATGCAATTGGGAGAGCTTACCGCAGGCAAATACCTGGTAAAAGTAACCAGTGCCACTGGTAGCATTAAACTAACCCAAGCATTGGTTAAGCTATAAAACCCGACCTGAAAAGCTTTTAGAGCCTTTCAGGTTTTTTCTTCTTTTCTATTCACCTGCAAAATGAGATATTTATTCTTCATCACCTTGGTGGTACTGGGCAATGTTATGACTAATGGGGCGTTTGCACAACCCCACATATACCAACGATTGCAAAGCCAACTGATTACAGTAGCAAACGGTGACACTGTTTATTTACCTAAAGGTACCTTCTTTATGGAGAAGAGCCTTTCGCTGGAAGGTAAAAAAAACATCACTATTCGAGGAGCGGGAATGGGCAAAACTGTATTCAACTTTAGGAACCAAAAATCTGGGGCGGAGGGCATCAAAATCGCCAATAGTTACCACATCACTATTGAGGGTTTGACTGTACAAGAAGCCAAAGGAGACGCTATCAAAGCTATCAATGTAACAGGCATGATCTTTAGACATGTCGAAACCGAGTGGGCAGGCAATCACCAAAACTCTTATGGCGCTTATGGTTTATACCCGGTGTTGTGCAAGCAAGTGCTCATTGAACATTGTCAGGCACGAGGGGCTTGTGATGCAGGCATTTATGTAGGGCAGTCCAGCGATATAGTTGTGCGTTATTGCGAGGTAGAAAAAAATGTAACAGGTATTAACCTGGAAAACTCCGCCAGAGTAGATGTGTACAACAACCTGTCAATGAACAATGCTTGTGGCATATTAGTCATGGATGTGCCCACTGTAATGGTGACTAATGGAGGACAGGTGAGGTTGTTTAAAAATAAAATTTTCAGAAACAACCACCGAAACTTTGCCCCAAAAATGGCTATGGTGGCAGGGGTTCCTTCTGGTTCTGGTATTATGGTAGTAGCCACTTCTCAGGTAGAGGTTTTTGCCAATGAAATAATCGATCATCAGACCATTGGAACTGGAGTGTTTCATTACGATTTGATTGGCATCGAAACTACTTATGAAAAATACAACCCTTATCCCAGCAATATTTCTATTTATGACAATGTATATCGGCGTTCAAGGCTTGTTCCTAAGTTTCACCGAAAACTGAAAAACATTCCATTCAAGCCCTTTCAAGCCCCTCATATCATTTATGATGGAGTAATCGACCCGGCAAAAAAAGGCAAAAATACATTATGCATTCGCAACAATCAAGTGCAAGACCAATATCCCTTGTTTGCCAATATCAATGCAGCTCAGGGATTCAAAAATATTCGATACAATGCTAAAAAGTATGACTGTTCTTTGCCTCGTCTGAATAAGGTGTGGGTAGGGTTTGAGTAGTTGTTTTCCACCCAATTATTTTTTTCACTTTAAAATAAATTATCAATTATGCGAAGGTTAAATCTACTGTTTTAATTACCCTATTATTTATAAGCTATGCTTGTGCCAACAAAAAACAAACTCTCCCAACACCTCAACAATACACAAGAGAAGGCATAACCAACGCCGTTTTTCGAGGCAATCATAATGACAATATTCTAACAGGCTCCAATGGCAATGACCTAATAAAGGGCGGTGAAGGAGATAATGTGTTATATGGGGGCAATGGTCATGACATTCTTACGGGAGGAAGTGGCAAGAATATTTTGTATGGAAGGGCTGGCAATGACAAACTTTTTATCGCAGAAGTAGGTGGGGAAATTCGAGATGGTAACGATGTTTTTCACATCAAACCTCAATCATCTGGTGACAAACAAACGAACGTTTTTGGCGGAAATGGCACTTATAACCGCATTCAGATATATGTAAATTCTACAGAGGTTGTGTTAGTTCCTTATGCTTTTCGCCCCGACAATAATAGCTATTCTGGGGTCTATTATATCAAAGAAGGGGGGAGGCTCCGTCAACTTTGAAGACATCCATGCCATTATTTTCAATGATCGGACAGAGGATTTTTAATTCTATATAAAGCAAAAAGATACATCCAAACAATTACGGCTTATCTTATTATTTTACTCAACTTTTTTTATAAAACAATGAAAACAACAAATACAACAATAGTACTATTCATAATTCTGTTTGTACTATGTGGCTTTACCTCAACTACTGCTCAACGCTCTCAACTAGCTTTAGCTAAAGTAGAATCTACCCCTGCAATAATGGGTACCTCCAGGCAGGTTTCCAGTGAAGATAAAAACTTCGGGTGCCTCAATGGGTTTCACATAAAAATCAACGGAGGCTCAGTGAAATGCTCAAAACCCAATGGAGGAGATAAACCTATGCTTAAACTGAAAATTTCAGGCTCTTCAGGATATGAGTTGTTTACAGTGGGCACCTTTGGGCTCAGTAAAATTGGTGAGTATGACTCGCCTCCTAAAGTAGAATATGAAAAAGTAGATGGTTCAGGGAATAGTTCAGGTTACCAAGAAATTGACCTGAATGATTTACTGGGGGACTTTCCTAATGCCCAGACTCAACCTGACGATAATTATACTTGTGACTTTTATGCCAACAGTAATAGGGTAGGTGTAAACTGCAAAAGATGCTCTTTTGCGGGTACCACAGTGGCTAAACAACTCAAGTTTGAAGGAACGCTCAAATACGTTATTGGAGGTGTAGTGGCTACTGGTGGGCTTTTAACTGGAAATGGCTGGGCAATCGTCATAGGGGCTGGTTTTTTTATAGCAGGTACCACTGATTTTATCCGAGCACAAACACTGGAATCTATAGATTGTAACAGTTTCCGTCAAACCAATTATTACCAGAGCATTACTCAATCCGAAGTTGTAGGGCTGAATGTTTACCCCAATCCGGTTATACAAAAAACCACTTTACAGATACATTTACCCCAAGCAGAAGACCTCACTGTAGAGGTGTTTGACCTGAATGGGGTCGCTCAGAAGACTTTACTTATTGGTAAGCGTTTTCCAGCAGGCAATAATCAAATTCCGCTAAGTTTAGGTTTGCTTGCTCCAGGAAAGTACCTCATCAAAGTTACCAGTTCTTTGAGTAATATTAAAATTACCCAACCCATCATCAAGCAATAGTTACTATCAATTAGTCCTCAACTCATCATCAGTTGGGGCTTTTCATTGCTCACCTTTTCTAAAACTATTTTACAAGCCTTCAGCCAACTTGTGAACAGTTATTTTATGATCATTATCTCACTCAATTTTTTATCTAAAAAACCAAATCCAAATGAAAAAGTACTGTCATTTCATCATTCTATTTATCCTGCTTTTATGTAGTCAAAGTGCCACAGCAGGGTACATTCGCTGGGCAACGGCGCCCAATACATATAATGACCATGCCAACGTAAATAACCATAGCTCTATTGGTCATTTACTTAGTATTTCTCAACCTGGAGACGAAGTGTATATAGGGCACTCTGGCAACTACCGCATCACAACCCCTTTAGTAATGAAAGAAGGGGTTACTCTTAAAGCAATGGTAAGCGGGGTAAATGTGTTTTTTGGAGTTTCTCAATTGGCACACAAAGACCAAATAATGGTAAATATACAAGGTAACTTTATTACTATCGACCGAATTACTTTTGATGGCGAGCACCGAGCCAAAAACATTGTGTACAATAACCCTGACCTTGTATATCATCACTTGACCCTTAAAAACTGTATTTTTAAAAGTACTCGTCCAGGCAGGGCAGACGGAGATGTGTTGATGCTACAAAAGGTGAATAATTTACACATAGAAAACTGTGGCATCTATGACGCTTCAAACCCTACTGCTTTTGGCATCAAGGTAGTCCATTCTAACGATGTGCTCATCAAAAACTCTATCATAGCCGATACAGGGTTACATGGCATTTACTTGCCAGGGGCTCACCGGGTAAGAATTGAGGGCTGCGAGATAACCCGAACTGGCATGGACGGTATCACTGGTTACCACTCAAGTGACCATTGGAACCGACGTGATTTTGTAATTGTAAACAATCATATTCATCATACCGCCTGGCATGGCATACATGTCTCTGGCGAAGGCATCTACATCCGTAATAATGATATTCATGATGTGGTGCTTACGTCTATTTATGTGGGAGATCAACGTGAAGATGACTATTACCAGGAAGATAGCCGGGAAGTGACCATTTGGGACAACCGCATACAAAAAGGGCACGTAAATATTGCCCACTTTAAACCCGACCCTGACACTAAAAGTTGGATGCCTGCGGTTGAGGTAAACTTCTGGAACAACGGCAACTCTTACACTTTTGGAGCCTGGGACTCTTCCAAAGATCTCATTGTGGGGCTCAATACTTATTATTATTCAGGTGCTCCGTGTCATCTAGTCAATTCATCTGGAACCGTTGAAAAGGACATACATATTAATATTAATAATCCTCGCCCTGGTGCTACTTCAAGAGTGGCCAGTGCAATGAAGCCAGACAAAGAAATGTCAAGCATAGAGCGTGATTTGTTATCAATAAACCTCATCTATCCTAATCCGGTGGTTGCCTCTGCCAACATTGAGTTTACGCTTGCTAAAGCAAGCATCGTGAAGGTATACATTCTTGACCAAACAGGGCGACTTGTAAAAAAACTAATTGATCAACAAAAACTCCACAGTGGGCAACATACAGTTCGCTGGAATACTACTAATGAGTCAGGTGTACCAGTCAGTAATGGACATTATTTTTATTTTATTCAGGCAGGTGCACAAACCAAAGTCAAGCGGTTAATTATAAGTAGATAAGACGACTTTTGATATGAGTGTAAGCAGGCAAAACTGAATATCTGCCTGCTTTTTTCTCCGTTTTTTGACTCTAGCCAGCACCTTCTGATGATGCTGAAAAGCAGCCATTCCAAGTACACTTTCCAAGGGTTTGCCAAGCTTGCTATGACAGGTAATATTGTCTATTAAAAGTTAAAACACTTTGGTAATCTTTTACAAAAAGGTCTGTTCTGTAATTTGTTTCATCTTTTCCTTTTTTCGTTTTAGTTATAATCCTCTTTATTGCCATACTTTTGCAGAAGTTTTTGATAGCAATAATTAAAAATAAAACAACTATGGAAACACAAGTTTTTACAGTGGCTTCATTAGAAGCCAAAGAAGGAAAGTTTGAGGAGTTAAAACAAATTGTAGCTGACTTAGGGAAAGGAACCCGTGAAGAAAAAGGAAATATTGAGTATCTAATTATCGAGGACCCTACAAAGCCCAACACCCTTTTTTCTATTGAAAAATGGGAAAGCAAAGAGGAAGAAGCAAAACATTGGGAAACAACCCATTTAAAAAATGCACTATCTAAACTGGAAACATTGTTGGCAAAAGATGTAGCCATTTATTTAAACAAAGGAGTTCAGGTTTTTTAAAAAGATAAAACAATGAGTAAAACAATTCTAATCACAGGTGCAGGTTCAGGCTTGGGTAAAGGCACTGCTTTAGGGCTTGCCAAAAATGGTCATCAAGTAATTGCAACGGTTGAAAACTGGCCGCAAGTATCGCAACTAAAAGAAGATGCTAAAAAGGCAGGTGTTCAACTGATTATTGAAAAGATGGAATATACAAACGAAAACGATCAAAACACTGTTTTACACAAATATGGTGAGCAAGTGGATGTTTTTGTAGCAAATGCTGCGATAGGAGAAACAGGTCCTGCGGCAGAAATACCACTTGAGCGTTATCGTCAGGTCTTTGAGATCAATGTATTTAGAACACTTGAGCTTTCTCAGAAATTTGCGGCACTTTTTGCAAAGCAGGGTTCAGGCAAAATTGTAGTGGTGTCTTCTACAGCTGGTTTAAGGCCTTACCCTTTCTTGGCACCATATACTGCGTCTAAGCATGCTATAGAAGCAATTTTCCAGTTAATGCAATTAGAGCTTAAGCCGCTTGGTGTGCAGGTAGCTATTATTAACCCTGGTCCCTACAACACTGGCTTTAACGACCGTATGTATGACACCGTAGACCAGTGGTTTGAACCAGGCAAAAACTTTACTCCTGAAAAACCACTTCGAGACATGCAGGCAATGTTTGCAGACCCTAACTTCCAATTTCCTCCACAAGGCATGATTGATGTCATGGTGGATGTAATTCCTCAAGATACACATAACTTCCGTACTGTGTTCCCGGCAGAGTTTGGTGAGGATGCAAAAAAATATCAGGAAGATCTTTGGGATTTAACTGTAACTTCAGAACTTGTTTAAAGCTTGTCTTTTGAGTTAAAAATGATGCGTTTTTTGTGCTGGCAAAGTACATTTTTAAGCCAATAGCCGTAGCTCAGAATATGATTTTTAGACAAGCCTTCAAAGAGAAGCGATTAAAAAATAGACTACTAATGTGGATATAAGCAAAATAGTGATGCACCTGATACTACAATAACCTTTAAATAAGGGAGCAAACAAGAAATAACCTACCCATTTTGTAGCTGCTCTTTTGCCCCGAGACTTTGTTACTTTTTGCAGCCATAGCTCTGCTATGACTTTAAAAAGTGCCGCGTCTCAGAATAAAATAGCTATCAAAGAACGGGGATCTTATTTTTTAATTACTCCCTAAAGACTATGCTTGTAATTTAGTGAAAAAACGGGTCGTAAAATAATTACATTTTACGACCTGTTTGTTATAAAAGTAACTATGATGCATTTTACAAAAATAAAAGAATATAACGCTTACGTTGGATATGGCGCTCCCAAAAAAGACTTAATTGATGTGGTGAGGTATAATGATTTTAAAGACCTTCGCTTGTCTTGTTCCGGGCTGTCAACAGATTTTTATATGATGGCGTTTAAACGCAATATGACAGATTTAGAATGGTTTGGCAATACCAAATATGATACAAAATCTGGTTTTTTATATTTAATACAGCCTCATCAAGTGTATAAATGGAACACTGATGAAGCTTGGGAAGGCTATCATATGATGGTTTCGCCAGTTCTATTGCAAGAATACAATATTTATTTTAATTATTTTCAATACGAAATTTCAGAAGCCTTGTTTTTAACAGTAGATGAGCAAACTCAAATTGAAATATTGTATGCTCAAATCTTAACCGAATATCAAAAAGATAATTACGAATTGGACTTACTGATCGCCTATAGTAACCTGATTTTTACGTATGTTGGTAAATGTTATAAACGCCAGTTTGAGACGAGACAACCTTTGTATAACAAGGTGGTGGTTGAATTTAAGAAGCTTCTAAAAACCTATTATAGTAATGATCCAGAGGTGTTACCTTCGGTGAATTATTTTGCCGAACAGTTAAACTTATCTACCAATTATTTTGGAGACTTAATTAAATACAATACTGGGAAAACTGCCTCTGAAATTATTCAGGAGAAAATCATTACTGAAGCCAAACATCAATTAAAATCAAGTAATAAAACAATCGCAGAAATTGGGCATAATTTGGGATTTGAATATCCAACTTATTTTGGTCGTTTGTTCAAAAAACATACAGGGTTAACACCTTCACAGTTCAGAAAATAAAGCAGGAAAAGCCAGCAGATAACAACGCCTGTAGCTTCTCTAGAAAGCAAGCCCAACCTTACCAGATTTACCTTCAGTAAAGCTGGGCTTCATTCAGAGTGTAAGGTCTTAAACCTTAGTTTTAAAGTAAAAAACTAAAAATCTGTTAATTTCAGTTTACCTTCCAGTACTTTATCTACCAAATTCTCAAACTGTAGAATCAATTTCTCAAAACTGCCAATAGTCATAGGCTTCCCGTCAAACCCGTTAAAAGTAGCTTGCTGTAGCTCCACCAGCTCATTGTCTTCATCTATGGCATTCCAAAAAATATCCCGATTTAAATTCCAATAATCTATTTCTTGTTGAGTAGTAGGAGCCTGTGGAATGAGCATAATAGAGTGTACCAACGTGCTTTTTTCGTCAATAGGAAAGTTGAATATGACCATGGCATGGTCAGGCTGTACTAATATAACTGTGTTAGGAAAAATATTGACCAGAATATTGGCATGTTCCCGAAGTTGCCAGCTTTCCCTGGGGGTATTTTTGATACGAGTAATAGATTTTTTAGGAAATATAATTGAGCTGTGCAACTTGTTGTGGTAATTGACTCCAGCATTGTCTACAAAGTACGACCCAATCGTTTTGGCGTGTGCAATCTTGAAATGATAAGCTTCCAGACCACTGTCTATAACCAGTTTCCAATTTCCTGCAACTGTCCTGGTTTCAGACTTGTAGGGCACGTGCGTATCCAAGCCAAAAGTTTGGTAGACATTATATACTTCTTTCAGAAAGTTATCCCAATTGAACTTTCCCTTCAATCCGGGGTTGGGTACCACAAACACCAACCCAAAATGCACACTGCAATCCAACGAAATCAGACTGTGGTTAGTTTCGTTTACCCCTTCAAAACCTTTATTATGCAAAATACCTTTTAAGCAACCTGCCGTATCATACGACCAGGCGTGATAAGGGCAAACAATGTTTTTTTTGAGGTGACCTTTTTCTTCTCTTAACAAACGTACTCCTCTATGGCGGCACATATTGATAAAGGCACGTACCTCCCCATCCTTTCCTTTGAGTACTACAATGGGCACTCCTGTAAGGTCATGCAAAAAATAATTGCCATTTTTTTCCAATTGAGCTACCACCCCCACTGCGATGGGAAAGTCTTGAAATATTTTTTTACGTTCTTTATTTAGTTGCGCCTGAGAGGTGTAACGTTGTGTGTCTATTTTATGGGTAACTCCATCAGGGGCTTCAGGGGTTTCGAGGTGTTTGAAAACGTCGTCCATTAAGGCCAATTGTTGGGTATGTTTCATATTGATATTGCTTAGGTTTGTATTTTTGATAAGACCAAGACAGGTAATTGAAGCATCAGATTATCTTCTTGTTCAAGTACAAAACTAAGGCGTGAAATAGAGGAAGGGCTTGATCTATATCAAGAATTTGAGTTACTTCTGATCCGACTCAAGGTTTCTGGGGTAATCTTAAGCATAGAAGCAATGTGTTTTAAAGGTACTTGATTAAAAAGCTCTTTGTGCGATCGGTACAAAAAGGTGTAACGTTCTTCTGCTGTCATTGACAGCAAAGCATATACTCTTTTTTCCAGAGAAGTTAACAATTTTACCAAAAACAGTTTTTCCGAGGACTCCCAAACAGGGGCTAGTTCTTTAATTTTGAGATAGTTTTGTTGAGATATGGCATATACTTTACAATCAGTCAATGCTTGTAAATGCCATTTGGCAGGCATACTCAGAAAAAAACTGGAAGAGTCAGTCACCAAATGCCCTGCCCAATAAATCCAGTAGGTAATTTCTTTGTCATCATTTTGAAAGTGACACCGCAAATAACCACTTTCAATAAAAATCATTTGCTTACAAAATCCTCCTTTACGAACCAAATAATCTTTTTTTCTTAAGGTTTTCTCCCGGAATAAAGAAGCCACACTTGAGGCATAATGTGAGGGTATTTGCAAGGTGTTTTTAATATAGTGTTCAAGCATTTTATGAAGAGTCCAGGTATGTGTCAATTTTGTGCAAGACAGATGCACCTTGGTGACTTAAATTACGCAGTATACGAAAAAGTAAACTACATAGGCTTTTGTCCGCGAAGCAGTAAATCTATTGAACCATTAAAATATGCATGCCCCAAGGAAACTGTGTAACATCAATGAGTTATTTTTTTAGGAGAGTGAAGGTTTTGTCCCCTATTTAAATTTAATGGGCAATTATAAGGTAACCACGCAGCAATCGACCAAAGCTGGTTTTATTGACTATTTTATCTTATTACCCCTTCAAATTGAACAACATAAGGTGTTTACAATATACCAAGGACTTAAACTCGTGATGGGAGGGGTATTTTTTTCATCTAAAAGTTCATACAATTTGTTAGAACATCAGCAATATACAAAGCAATGATCATTGTTGTGATTGACCTCTGATATTTTAATGTGACACTATAAGTAGTTGTATTACAATAGTCCGTACAGTTTTAACAAAAATGCAAAAGGGTCGTAAAAGTTAATTGCGAAAAAAACCAAACGACCCATGC
>NZ_CANLRP010000068.1 GCF_947493425.1 uncultured Microscilla sp.
AAGTACTATGTAAGGTTGCTACAAAGGAAGTCGGAAGACTTCCATGTATTCAAACTTTCAAGTCTCCTTCGGAAGACCCCCGCTGTGTCAAGTCTTCCCACAGGGCGACTTGACACCATTGATGAATAGAAGTTTACTAACTTCTCCTCCGAGCTTGCACTCCGAGGATTTTTAATCTGCAAATGCAGTCTTTGGTCAAGTACTATGTAAGGTTGCTACAAAGGAAGTCGGAAGACTTCCATGTATTCAAACTTTCAAGTCTCCTTCGGAAGACTTAAAAGAGCGGGGTGACTTCCATGTATTCAAACTTTCAAGTCTCCTTCGGAAGACTTAAAAGAGCGGGGTGACTTCCATGTATTCAAGCTTTCAAGTCTCCTTTGGAAGGCTTGAAAGAGCGGGACTACCACTCCTACAACCAACTCAAGCAATTTTCTTTATTCAACATCGTGTGGTGTCCACCTTGAGCCTTGATTACCTCTACATTTTTATAATAATCATCCCAAGTGTGTGCATCGAGCCACGCTGCACTCTCTTCTGCCATCACAAATTTGATAGTGTAGTCCCATTTAGGTGCATCATAGGCATAGTCTACTGCTAAAGAGGTTTCTACCACTTCCCACATTTTGGTTAAAAATGCCGCATCTCCTCCTACTTTCAACTGCACAAACAAGGCAACCATTTTAGACTTCCAGCTTGCTGACGGATTGTTTTCTAAGAGGGCATCTACCTGAGCCAAAACAGTTGAATCGTTGACTCCAGCATTGCTTAACATTACCTTACAAAACCTACTCACCATCTCTTTGCTTAATGGAGATTGGCTCTTTTCTTCCTGACTCGGTAACAATCCACAGTCCATCAATACAATGTCGTTGACTTCTAAAGCAGTACCTTGCAATTGGCGAAGCATTTCGTACAATACAGTGCCACCATAACTATGGGCATACAAATTAATTTTACCCTGTGGATGAATTTGCTGAATGCATTCAATATTATGGGCCGCCATTTCTTGCACAGTTTGGGCAGCTTCTCCTTGCACAAAGCCTTTCATTTGCAAACCATATACTGGTCCATCGGTCGCTAAACTCTCGGCTAACTCTAGGTAGCTATCGCTCAATCCGGGCATTCCGGGCACTATAAAAGTAGGAATACTGGGACGCAAAGTAATCAAGTAAGGACTACTGTTGCCTCTGTTACTTTTTTGAGCTACTGTAGTTGTATCAAGCACGCCACTTTCCCTGATTTTTTGAACCACCCCACGAATAGTAGGGTTTTTCATGAGGTCGAGTACTTGAAGGTTGCTCCCCTTCCAACGCTGATTCATTAAATGTACCAACTGCACGCCTAGTAATGAATGCCCTCCTATTTCGAAAAAGTTATCATCTATTCCTATTTGAGCCACTCCTAATTTACTTTGCCATAATGCGATGAGTTCTTGGGTTACTTCGTCAAGTGTGCCCTCTGAAGTCACTTGGGTAGTAGCGCTATTTGCCAAAATATTTTTGGTTTCACTCAGCTTTTTTCGGTCTACTTTACCATTGACCGTCAACGGAAACTTATCTACCAACTCAAAGTTCGCCGGAATCATATATTCGGGCAAACGCTCCTTAAGGTAAGTATTTAATGCCTCCTCTTTTACCTGCACTTTGGAAGTAACAAATGCCTTTAGCTGTTGGTTTTGATTGATCTTTTGGGCTACAACTACTGCCTGAAGTACTAAGGGGTGGGCACTCAACACCTGTTCTATTTCGCCCAACTCAACACGAAACCCCCTAATTTTTACCTGCTGATCTGCCCTGCCCAAGCATACTAACTGCCCTTCAGCATTCCATTGGGCTTTGTCGCCCGATTTGTACAAGCGTGTACCAGGGTTAAACGGATTATCAACAAATTTCTCTTGAGTCAATGCCTCATTTTTCCAATAGCCTCGTGTCACTCCATCTCCGGCAATGTACAACTCCCCTATTTCGCCCACGGGCAATTGCTCAAGCTGTTCGTTCAACACATACAATTGCGTATTTTGATAAGGTTGTCCAATCGGAATGTTGGGCAACTTGGTGGTAGTTTCGGTCATAGGATAATACGCTACCGAAATAGTGGTCTCGGTGGGGCCATAGGTATTCATTACGGGCAAATTAGGGTTGTTTTCCCGCCATTGTTTGTAATGCTCCATTTCAGCCTGTTCTCCCCCAATCAACACGGTACGCAAGGTGGTATCCTGAAAATTCATCGAAGAAAGCGTATGCCAATAAGCTGTGGGGAAGTTTACCAATGTAACCTGGTGTTGTTGCATCGTTTGCTTTACATACATCGGGTCAATAAACTTTTCGTCCTCCATCACTACCAATGTAGCTCCAGCAATCAATGTAGGAAATACATCTTCGGCAAATACGTCAAAACTAATGCTGGCAAACTGAAGAAGTCGGTCTTCGGGAGTAAAACCAAATTGACGAATGGTAGAAAAACTATGGTTGATTACCCCCCGATGAGTCACCATTACCCCTTTGGGTTTTCCGGTAGACCCAGACGTATAGATCATGTACGCCAAACTATCTGAAGCTACTACCTGATGCGCCTGCTCAAAGGACACACTTGTATCTTTTTCTAAACGATCGGTAAAAAATAGCTGGCAATCCTGCACAGTGGTTACTTTCTTCAAGCGCGTTTCCAGGTGGCTACAAGTCACCAATAATTTCAAGCCTGCATTTTCCAGCATGTAATTCAAACGCTCATCTGGGTGGGCGGCATCCAACGGTACATAAGCCGCTCCCGCCTTTATAATTCCCATAACAGCCACTATCATATCTAGCGAACGAGGTAAACACACGCCTACCAAGGAGTCGGGGGTAGCACCTGCGGCTACCAATTGGTGAGCCAATTGACCACTTAGCGCGTCGAGCTCTTGGTAGGTGAGTTGCCCATCTGCACCAACCACGGCAAGTTGCTCCGGATTTTTCTCCACATTTGCTTTCAACAAATCATGAATACACTCGTCCTTGGGATAATCTGCGCTGGTATCTGGCAATATAGGATATTCCACATTTTTTACCCTTGTGGGCAATGCTGGAAGCTTCCCGATTAATTGCGTGGGCTGACTAATAATTTCGTCCAACAATTGACCAAAATACTGTAAGTGATGTTGAATGGTTGCTGCATAAAAAAGGCTCTTTTTGTATTTGAAGTTGAGCTGTAAATGATCTCTCCAATCGTATACTTCCAAACCATAATTATCACCTGCTTCCTGAAAAATGTCATAATTGGGCTCAATTTTTTGTATTTCATCTTCTAGAGCCAACCAACCATCAAATATATTTTGATAAGTATAAGAAATAGACAAAGGGTTGAGCCTGGCTTCTTCTACCCGGCGGCTTAGGTTGAGCCCAATGCCCTCTACTACCTTGGCAAAAGGATAAAACAAATAGTCTAAACCATCAATAAACTTGTCTCGCACTTGTTCAAGGTAGTTTTGAAACGGCTGATGAGGAACTACTTGGGTATTGGTTATGATGATATTAATATAACACCCCATGCTGTCCTCGTAGTTTTCTGAGGGACGCCCTTGTACTGGGGTAATTACCGCCAAGTTGTCTTGTTGGCTTATTTTATGAATAAACACCTTAAAAATAGCCAATAACAGGGTAGAGAAATTAACTCGACGCTCGGCTGCCAGCTGTTTCAATTGCTTAAGTTGTGTTCCTCTAATGTAGAATTTTTCACAACCCGAACCAATCACATCTTCGTGTGATTTCACCTCATCATAGGGTAGGTTGATGCCCTCTGGCATATTTTGCAATTGGTTTACCCACCACTGTCTATCTTGCAACCCCTCTTGGCTCTCCACATATTTTTGTTCCCACTTCACAAAATCAAAATAGGCAGTATCGGGGTTACTGGTGTCTACTTTACCCCCTTTTTTGATCTGGAAGTATGCCTTCCAGTATTCTTGCATGAGCCATATTCCCGACATGCCATCTATCACAATATGGTGGACAATAAATAACACATGTTGTTCTCCGGTGTGGGGGTTAGTCATCAAAAACAACCTTGCCAAAGGAGGTTTGTCCAACTCAAAAGGTTGGCGAAGCAACGACTTGCCCAAAGCCAATAAGTCTTGCTCTTCTTCCAGGGTCATTAACTCTAAGTTGAGGCAATCGCGGGTGGGGTGAATCGTGTGGGTAATGTCTCCAGCGTCGTTGAGTCTAAACGAGGTGCGTAAGATGGGATTGTTCTCTAGCAATGCTTCAAAAGCTGCCAACAAAGTAGCTGCCTCTACTTTTTCTTGGCAATGAAAGTAAATGGGCACATTGAGTCGGGTAGAGTCAGCCTCCATTTTTTGGATAAACCACATCCCTTTTTGCATTTCTGAAATAGGGTAGGTTTTTCCTTCCAGGCTTGCACTCGGTAACTCCACTTTCGTAGGCAATTGATCAGAAAGGGCTACTTGAGCAACCGCATTTTGCTTGCCACTATCTTGTTCAAATAAGCTCAAAAACTCCTGAAAAGTATTTACCCGCATTACCTGACCCATTTTCACTTGTGTACCTAGTTTTTCGTTGGCACGGCGCACCAACTGCATCACTTTGATGGAGTCGAAGCCATAGCTTAGGATAGAGTCGTTGGGGTCAATTTCGCGCACATCCAAACCGAGTACTTCTTTTACTAAATCTGTAAACAGGACAGGGGTTTGCTCAATGGGTTGAGTAGCTGCTGCTTGGTCAGACTGCACCTTGGGCTGATACAATTCCAAAAACTCTTGAAAGGTGTTCACCCGCATTACTTGTCCCATCTTTATTTTGGTGCCTAGTTTTTCGTTGGCACGACGCACCAATTGCATCACTTTAATAGAATCGAATCCATAATTCATGATGGGTTGGTGCAGGTCGAGCTTGTTCATATCCAAGTCCAACACTTCTTTTACCAAATCTATCATTGAGGCGGGTGTTCTCTGAATAGGTGTAGAAGGCTGACTTGCCAATACATTGTTGACTGCCAAGTTTTTAGTGCTCTTTTTGGCATTTTTTGGCAAAGCATCGGGGCGATACTCTTCTAATATAATTTGGGCGTTTACTCCTCCTATAGCATAACTACACAAGGCTACCCGTCTTGGGTTTGTCTGATGCTTCCAAGGCTTGTGTTCACGCTGTAAAACCAAGCGGGAATCTTCAGTAATTTCAGGGTTGACAGCTTCCAGCCCAGGAATACCAGGAATGGTTTGGTGGCGCATGGCTTGCACCGCTTTAATCAAAGAAGCAAGCCCAGCGGCATATTCGGGATGCCCAGTAGTAGGTTTAATACTACTGATTTGCCAGGTTTTATCGTTTTTTTCACTTGCTGCCACATAAGCATCTTCTATGGCACCTATTTCGGCTACATCAGCCATAGAGTTGCCAATGCCATGGGCTTCTATATAATCTATATCATCGGCAGATAACCCCGCTTTTTTCAAACTTTCCCAAATTGCTTTTTTAATTCCACGGGCATTGGGCGCATTAAAATTAAAACCTCGCCCTCCGTGATATACCGCACTCCCTCTTATTACGGCATGTACTTCATTTTTATCTCTGAGGGCTTGTTTCAAAGGTTTAATCAATAAAAGACCCGCTCCTTCACTTCGAGCAAATCCAGTCGCCTGGTCGCCAAAGCTACGAACGCAATTGTCTTTGCTCAGAAAAAACTTACAAAACTCATGATTTGCTAATCGTTTAAATTCTTTTTCGGCGATGGTGTTAAACCCTCCCACCAAAGCTTGCTCACACTCTCCTCGCTCAATGGCTACCAGGGCTTGGTGCAATGCCACATATACACTTGAACAAAAAGCATTGGTTACATGGCTGGGACCAAGCAAATTTAGATGAAACGCCACCTTATTGGGCAAGGGAACATCACTAGGCAAATACTCTTGATCTTCGTCTCTGTAGTCCGACACCCCCATATATACTCCTGTAGTGCGTCCGGTCAAGTCCTTAAGCGTCAACCCTGCGTCTTTCAACACATTGGTAATGGTTTGATAAGCTATTTTTTCCTGACGATTGAGCTGGGCATATTCTCTCTTACTAAATTTCAAAAATTCAAGCACATCCTCACTTTTAGGAGGCTTGATACGTCCATAACCATAACCGTTGGCACCTGGTACCTCCTCAAATACTATTTGCTTACCACTGGCTACGTTGTCCCAAAGTGCCTCTATATTCTCTGCACCAGGGTAGGTGCCAGTCAAGGCTACAATTGCCAGCAAATCGGCTTGATCGGGGCTTTCATCGCTTGCGGTTGCCACTGTTTCTTGTTGAATATCTAACACTTCGGTTGCCAAAAACTCTACCAACAGATCGGTAGTAGGGTAGTCAAGCAACACAGTGGTTTTGAGTTTACAATCCAGCTGTTTTTCCAAAAACAACTTAAACTCGGTAGCTTGCATTGAATCGGTGCCTAAGTCGGCAAAGGATTGACTTGGAACAACCTCTTCTATGTCGTCTAATTCTAAAAAATCAACCAGCGACGCTCTGATAAATTCAGTCAGTAATGGACGAATGTCTGCCTCGGTAGCTTGGCGGATTTCATCTAAAATATTTGAAACTATCATAAATGATCTATGAATATGCTTTTTTTATAAAGGGTGTGTATGTAGGGCTAATATTGAACTTGTGGTATGGATGCCGTTTTTCCATTGACTGTTTTTCCCAGAAAAGAAAAACCAAACAATGGTTATTACTGACAAATAAAAAGGCTTCCTGACAGTGTCTGATCTGTCAGGAAATCTTTTTACTACCATAAATTGTGGAATTTGTTTGCTTATGGGTGCAAAATCGCCAGCATTACCTCTCCTTGCGATTTACCTTCATTATCATCATAAAAATTACAATAAGTATTCAGGAAAATACACTTGGATTTGTAGGTGGTAGATTTGACCCCATAAGTTCCGTAAAACTTCTTGGGGTTGATGGGCTTTTTATAATTAGAAGCAATCTTCACAATTAAGATGTTAGACAATTGCTTCTCAAAAAAAGTGTCCTCATCATAGGCGGTCAAGTCAGGGATTAGTCCATTTTTGATGCAATGCCCCAAAAAAACATACCCCAATTGATTGTAACAAATATTGTATTCCACAGCATTAAAATGCCCAGTATCGTCAATGTAACAAGACTCAGGAATGTTGAAAACCCCTTCCATTGTTAATCCTGACAGTCCTTGACCTGGTTGCTGCACAAACTCAGCCGACTGTAAATAAGCAGCATTCGTTCGGTATGGCTTCATTACTTTTTGAACAAAGCCATCTTCAATGCGTGTACGTAGATTATTTTGCCTGATGTTCGTAATTTCTAAATTTTGCATTGGGATCATTATTTTTCAAGTCCAACATAAAAAGGGTGATTGTCATAGATACCAATTCGGTAACTTTTGCTTTTTTCGCCCGCCGGAATGCTGGAAGACATGTGTAACAAATAACGATTGTCCCAAATAATCAAATCGCCCGCATCCCAGGAGTGGGTATGGATGTGTTTTTCTTGCTCAATAAAATCAAACAAAGCTTTCATCGCCTGTTCGTTTTCTTCATAAGTAAGCCCTTTAATCTTCATTGTGAAGCCACTGCTCATATACAATATTTTGTCTCCATTAACCGGGTGCTCAATAACAGCAGGGTGCTCTACTGGTGGCACAATCTCATTCATGTAATCAATCAACTGCTGGATAGACTTGTCAATATCACAAGGCTGCACTTTGTAACGGTTGTTGCCGCCATGAATCATTGTTGCCCCTTCGACCAATGCCTTAAGATCGGCTGGCAGGTTTTCATACACTTTGTGCATGTCTATGTAGTAAGTAGCGCGCACGGTATTTGGAATTACCACAGGCGTGATAGAAGTAAACGACAATGGTTTTTGCTCAAACTGACAGTCGGTGTGCCAATACTTGCCAGTACCTGCTACTCCTACTTTTTCTCCTTCTTTGTTGATATTAGAAGACACAAAAACTTCGGGAAATTCGGGGTGATGGTAGTTTTCCTGAAAATAGACTTGAGGCGTGCCTAGTTTACGGGTAAACTCTACGTAATCGGCAGGTTGCTCACCCATATTTTGCCCCTTAATTACGATTAACTTGTTACGATAAATCGCCTGGCGAATTTCTTCAAGTTCAGGCGCATCATAAGCCAACTGGGTAACATCTATGCCCGTAATAGTACCACCGATTTGTCCCTCGGCAGCATCTTCAATTTTAAAAGAAGAGGTAGTTAACATTGTTAGAATAGTTAATTATATTGTGATACAAAAATTGTCAAATAAGCTGTTTTATGTTTAGACTCGTAGGCTTGCTTAGTTTACTTGCCTGCCCATGGTGTTCCAGTAAGGCTCACGCAAAACTCTCTTTAATACCTTTCCGCTGGGGTTTCTCGGTAGTTTATCTACAAACTCTACCGACCGGGGAACTTTAAAGTCAGCCATTCTCTCTTTAGCAAAAGAGAGGACTTCTCTCTTCTTAAGCGAGTAACCTGGTTTTTGTACTATAAAAGCTTTAGGTATTTCTCCCCATTGTTCGCTGGGTATGCCAATCACTGCTACTTCTTCTATGGCCTCGTGTTCGCTCAGTGCGGCTTCTATCTCGGCCGGAAACAAGTTTTCTCCAGCATAAATGATCATATCTTTGACCCGATCGCATACAAAAATGTACCCTTTTTCGTCCTGATAACCTGCATCACCAGTGCTTATCCAGCCATCTACTAAAGTTTTTTTAGTGGCTTCGTCACGGTTCCAGTAGCCAATCATTCTTGACGGGGATTTAAGGTGAATTTCACCAATCTGATTAGCGGGTAAAGACTCGCCTTGAGCGTTCGTTATTTTCACTTCTACTCCTGGCAAAGGTTTTCCAGCCGCTTTTAGACGGGCTTCATTAGACAAATCGTGGTCTTCGGGGCGTAAGCACACCGCCATATTACCGGTTTCGGTCATGCCATAAATCTGGAAAAAACCACATTGCAAGGCATCCATTGCCTGACGCAACAAAGCAGGCGCAATCGGAGAACCGCCGTACAAAAATCCTTGTACTGAAGAAAAATTGGTAGTTTCAAAAGTAGGCTCTGCCATACAAAACTGAATCATGGCGGGTACCATGGCTACTTTCGTAATTTGGTATTGCTCAATGAGTTCAAGTGCTCGCCAGGGCACAAAAGTGCTCAACACTGTGCCTCTGCCACCCACAATCATCCCTTGAATAGTCCACCAGAGTCCTCCAATATGAAACATAGGCAAAGATAGCAACAAAGTATCTTGAGCGTTCAGATTCATCCAGGCATCTCCTTGAGCCCGCATCCCTTTCATGAGTCTAAAAAAGCTATAGTGCGCTAGTTGCACACCTTTGGGCAAGCCAGTGGTTCCACTGGTATAAATCTGTACCGCTACATCCTCAGGGAGGTAGTCCAACCCTGGTGAATGATTAGAATGTTGGTTTTTCCATGAGGTATAATCTCTGTATTCCATAGAAGCATCAGGCTGTTCTATAGAAATGATCGTTTTTACATTTTGTAAATCAGGTTTGATTTGCTCAATCAGGGGTAAAAACTCCTTACCCACAAACAGCACCTCAGTTTGACTATCGTTTAGAATAAACAATGCTTCTTGGGCTACCAATCGCCAGTTGATGGTTACTAAAACCGTTTTTGATTTGGCACAACCAAATAGAATTTCATAACTAGCCAGGCTATCTTTGGCCAAAATAGCTACTCTGGTTTGAGGCAGTAAACCCAATTGTAACAAGCCTTGAGCCACACGGTTTGCATTTTGTTCCAGCTGGGCATACGTATACAACTCATCCTCATAAATAAGAGCAACCTCATTAGGTATTTGGGCAGCCTGTTTTGCACTCAGGTCAGATAGTGTCTGAAAATCAGGGTTCATAAATAATTTAGATAATAAACAAGTTTGTAGATATGTTTATTGCATTTTAGACAGTACCTACAAAGATCATTTGCATTTGTTTTACTTTAATTTTGACTGTGCAAGCTAAGACTAAACCCCTAGGATTGTCATCTAACCGATAAGAATTCTCCAGAAATTCATTGAAAAATAAAACAAAAGCTTTGATTATTTCAAATTCAAAAGCTGCTCTGACAAGATTTTAGAGATATTTTTTTCTGTACTTTTTTGTAAAAAAACTTAACCCAGGCAGACAGTGGGTAGGTCACTCAACTTTACTTGTGCCATGGCTACTTCTTATCTTTTAAGGCAAGTTCTTTTTTTGTACTTTAAGGTTCACCCAAAGAAAAACTATTTCATGAAAAAGCTCTTATTGATTTGTATGCTGATAGGCTGGGGAATTGCTACGCAGGCGCAAACTAAAAAAACGGTGTTGTGGAACAAAGCAGGTAAAAAAGTGGCTTATGTTACCCTGAGCAATGCATTGTATTTGTATAAAAACCAACAACAAGTGGCCTACCTTATTGTGAACAATAATACTGATGCAATGGATGTATACGACATGGATGGCAATCATTTAGGTTTTTTCAGAGAGGGCATTTTATACAATCGTCAAAAATACATTGCTGCCTTTGTGCCTGAAGCTTTAGAGAAACTAGAGCTTGCCGTGAGATCAGATAAAGCAATAAAAAGCGTGTTGATGGATTTACAAATTTATGGATGGGTATCTATCGAAAGTTTTCTGAGAGGAGTAGAGGACTAAAGCAGTAAACCCTTGATATTGGGCTATATCAAGGGCTTTTATTTTTTCTATCAACTTACTTTTATTTGCTTAAAGCAGCATTGGTAAGTTTATCGAGGGCATTTTGCATTTTACCCAATACACCGCTACAATCTTTCAGGTCAAACTTCTCTTTGAGTTCTATTGGATCAGTATACCCCATCATTGCCTTGCCTGCTTTGTTTTCCCATACCAACAATTTCATTGGCAGAGCAAGACCTACACGTTGATCGCATTGCATAAGCTGGGTGCCTACTTTGGGGTTACCAAATACAATTACGGTAGTAGGTCGCAAGTCCATTCCTGCGTTTTTGGCTCCTTCGGCGTGGTTGATTACGTTGAAAACTTTTAACCCCTTCTTTTTCAAAATTTTCACCATTCGTGCCGTAGTTTCTTGCACGCTGTAAGGGCTTTCTTTGTTGATCAAACCAGTAGCAGGGGTGTTGGGGTGTTTTATCTCAAAGCCTGCCGCCACTAAAAACAGCGACAACAGCAAGAGTATTTTATTGATATGCTTCATTGGGTCTTATTTATATTTAAATACAGCTTTGGGTATATTCAATAGTCCATAGTATTTAGTCAATAGTCCATAGCTGATTCGAGTAAATGTTCACCTTGTTAAATGCTGTAAACCAGTATTTTATATTAAGATTGTGTACTCACTTTATTTTTAAAAGTGTTTCGGTTTTATGCCTAAACACCCAATTAAATAGTTTTTAAATTCATAAATGCCTAATAACCAGCAAACAACTTTGACTAAAATCACTGCGGAGTATTGTATATTTTAACCGTAGGGTATCATAAGAATAACACCATTTTGGGCAAAATAGTTTATTATTACCTGCTTTTATTCACCAACTATAGCCAACAAACTATTGGCAGGGTTGATGGCAAGCCGGGTAATTTTTTTGATGCCAGTGCCCTTCAAGTTAGCAAAGAGCTTCCAACCCTTGTCTTTTTTCCAAATATATAGCTTTGTTCCCTGCCCCATAATGACCCCTTCTTTTTTGGTCCATACATAGTCTTCACTGCCCTTGAGTGTGGGGACTATAGAGGTTATTTTTTTAGTCTTTGTGTCGAGCTGTTTAATTTTCCATTGTTTGTTTTTGGGTTTGTGCACAAAACTAATGGCATGCTTGCGCTGAGGCACATAACCAAAGCAGCGTCCAATGTCTGTAGCAAGCGTTTCGCCTTGGTCTGCCTGCAACGACGCCAACTGCAAATGATGAGGTTGATCTTTGGCTCCTAATACAAAAAGTACCAGCTCACCGCTGTTTACCCACAGATGGTAACCTACTGGTTTGACAGACTTGAGCATTAACTGAGGCGTGTTTTTTTTGTCACTTTTTAGGGGGTACTTCCAAAGGCGTTGGGTACCGTCAGGCTCTACCATAATACAAGAAAAGTGTTTGCCATCGGGAGTAATCGTAGGCGAGTATTCGCTGGTGGGGGTGTCAATGAGTTGAATGGTTTTGCCTGATTTTACTTTGTAAGCAAATATATCGGTCTGTTTACCGCCTTGGTTGGCAGTATAATAAAGCGTTTTGCCATTGGGCGAAAACATAGGTTGATTGTTGTACCCGGTAAACTTTGATATTTTTTGGGGCACCCCCAATTTTGTCGAGGTGGCCTTTATTTTTATTTTGGCCAAATATATTTGGGTAGCGGGCTGGGCGCCCAATAAGGCACTATAGCCCACTAGCATAAGTGACAATAGTATTTTATTCATTGTGAATTAGACATTATTACGAAAAATTACAGGCATTGATATTCAGTGCATTAGACAAAGACCGTTTACAAGGATTGCAACCTGTCATAAGAATGAATGCAGCGACTATTTTTTGAGAAATCGTCAGTAAATGAGTCGTTATCAATCCATTGAGTCTTTAAAAATTTTTCGTAATAACCTTTATTGATTATAGGTAAAAACGATTTGGTGGTAAAACTCACCCCTGAATATCCCTGTAAAAAGCCTGCTCGGTTACCTTAGACCACTCGATAATGTCTTGGCGAAACTTGTCATAAGAGGCAAATATTTTTTTGGTACGGGCATCTTTGTTGGCAAGTTCGTTTACTACTTCTTTTGAATATTTTTTGAGCGTTTGCATAATTTCGTCTGGATACTTGCGAAGCTGCACCCCTTTTTCTTTCACTAGTTTTTGCAAGTAAGTATTATTTTTCGCTTCAAACTCACCCAACGTCCACATAGCCAAGCGGCTTGAGGCACTACGCAAAATCTCTCGCAAATCGAGCGGTAGTTCGTTAAAAGCCTTCTGATTGGCAAACAGTTCTAACATAGGCCCTGGCTCGTGCCAACCTGGATAATAATAGTATTTTGCTACGTTATAAAACCCCATGTTATAGTCGTGGTAAGGGCCTATCCACTCAGTCGCATCAATCACCCCTCGCTCTAGGTTAGTATATAACTCGGTGGCAGGCACCAATACTGCAGTAGCCCCAGTTTTGGCCAATACTTTGCCCCCCAGTCCCGGCATGCGCATTTTTAAGCCTTTGAGGTCTTCTAACCCTTTCAATTCTTTACGAAACCAGCCTCCCATTTGTACCCCAGTGTTTCCTCCCGCAAAGGGCACCAAACCATATTCGGCATATAAATCTTCCCATAGCTTAAGCCCTCCCCCATTCATTACCCATGCGTTGGTTTGTTGGGCATTCATACCAAAGGGCAACGCAGCAAAAAACTGGGCAGCGGGTATTTTACCCGACCAATAATAAGACACCCCACTGGCAATTTGTGCCCCACCTGAACGCACTGCATCAAAGCACTCCAGGGGTGGTATAAGCTCGCCTGCCCCATACACTTTTATATCGAGCCTTCCGGCAGAAGCATCTTTTATCCATTTTGCCATCATCTCCAGTCCTTCGCCCAACACTGGAAACTTAGGTGGCCAGGTGGTCACCATTCTCCATTGGTATTTTTTGGCAGATGTGGGCTGAATATTAACTGTTTTGGCTTTTTCGGTCACAGTATTGCAACCATTGAGCAAAATAGCGCCCGAAGCGGCTGCTAAAGTCACCACGGAGCTTTTTTTCAAAAAATCGCGCCTATTCTGTAGCGGTTGCTTTTTGTTTGGGGAGTTTTCTTTATTCATCGACGGTTTATCCAAAAACTTTGAGGTCTTGATGTATCAACGCAAGATATATGTAATCTAACACGTTTACAAATCGGGCCAGCCCACGTTAGAGCAATTATATAGCTTGCCCAACCATTGATTTTATGGACAAACATGCGTCTCTGGTTGGCTTTAGGCTGTCTTTTGATTAAATTATGTATCCTGTCGCAAATATTTGGCAATACTATGGCAATGAATATATTTTGGACGCTGAGTCTTTTTATTTCTTTATTTTCTCTGGCTATGCCCACTCAGGCACAGGAAGAGAGAGCGTATGCAGACGTGATACTGGATGCTTACTATAGCCATGCCAACCCTAAGTATAATCAATTTTATGGGGGAGACGGTGATCGTTATCCTCTGTTTATGGACCCCAGGGGAGTGCTGGGGAATAATACCAAGTTTGTGAGTTTGCCCAAAGGGAGTTATATCATTGTAGGTTTTACAGATAATACCATTATTGATGCCCCCAACCAAGACGATTTGTTTATTGAGGAAGTAGGACGTGCTGGAGACCAGGCAGCGGTTTGGGTAAGCAGTGATGGCAAAAAATTCACTTATTTGGGCAGGGCAAAAGACGATAAGGTGACCTCATTTGACCTTGCTGATATTGGATTTAAAAAACCTGTAATAGCGGTCAAAATTATGGGGTTAGACACCAGAGGGGCGTCACCAGGGTTCGACTTGGTAAGCGTAAGGGCAATGCAAGGTGCCGTAGGTGGCAAGCCTTCGCCTCGTTTGATCCCCAAATATGTGCCCCCGCCTCCTACTCCACAGCCTCCAGTAAAGGTAGTAGAAATAACTACCCGAAAAAACAAGATAGTCACCCACACCACTACCACCAAAAAAGTAGACCGTAAGCAAGAGTTGAGAAACATTCTCAAAAACTCAGGGTTGCGTTCTAAGCTAAAAACATTGAAAAAACGCAAGAAAAACACGACCGTGATTATTAACAACCAGGTGATTTCTATCCCTAAAAAAGTGGGTAAAAACTATAAAAAGAAGTCTAAGAAAAAGAAAGCAAAGGAAGCTGGTGCTGAGTCTAATCAGTAGAAACTGGTTGGCAACACTGCTTTGTTCCTCTAAAAAAAACCTGCACTACCAGAGTGCTACCCAATGACCACAAAGCTAAAATGTATATTTTTTTAGCCTCTTTTGTGTACTTCAGGCTAAAAGCTTACCTTCGCATACTTGAATTTGGTTGAAAATACCAACAAATGCATTTTTTACAATCTTCATTCATTTTACTTTCTCTCAACATGAAAAACAAACGTTTTATACGGTACATGATAGGGTTAAAACTTTTGAAATACGCCATCATAGCTTTGGCTATTCCTATGCTAAGCAGTTGCAGTGGCAACGGTAAAAACAACAACAATACTACAACTACTAACAATGACACTGCCCAAACCAATGTTGATACTACCAAGAGTAATGACAACCAAAACAACAATGAGTCAAAAAACTTGTTGAATACCACCGAAACCCGCGAAGACCGACAATATAACGATCTTGCCCGTTTGCTGGCTGGATTGCCTGCCGAAGAGGGAAGTAAATATGCCAAATACCACCAAACCAAGGCGTGGCAACAGTATGCCAATACTGCCAATAATACCTGGAGCGGTATTTTAACCCAAAAGGTACCCACCATGTCTAAATGGAGCAAAGAGGCACTAAAAACCCAAAACGACGCCAAGGGCACCCTGTTTTACCCTTTTAGTGGCCCTGATTTTTTGCACGCCAACACGCTTTTTCCGGGAGCCGAAAAAATAGTGATGATAGGACTTGAGCCTATTGGCAACTACCCCGACATGGACAAAGTTGCGAATAAATCATTGAATGGTTACTTCAATGGTTTGCAACGTAGCTTGTACACCATTCTTAAGTTAAGCTTTTTTCGTACCATTGCTATGGCAAAAGATTTTACCGGAAAAGTGACCGCCGATATAGATGGTACCTTGCCTGTGCTTATGCTGTTTATGTCACGCACTAAACACCGGGTATTGTATTATGAAAAAGTAGCAGTAAATGAAGAGGGCGAATTGATTGCTGCCAGCGAAGCTACGGGCAGAAAGGTATATTATGGTACCAAACTTACTTATCGCCACGAAGATAAGCCCAACGAGAAAAAGACCTTGTTTTATTTTGCTGCCAACTTACAAAACAGCCCTTACAGCAGCCGCAGTGGTTTGGTAAGAAAAGGATTAGAAGACCGTTCTGATTTTCGTAAGTTCTTAAAAAGCCTTGACATTACCACTACCTACATCAAGTCGGCGTCTTACCTGATGCACCGCGAGACCTTTAGCATTATTCGCAATATCATATTAAATCAATCAAAATATTTCTTACAGGATGACTCAGGCATGGCGTTGCGTTATGTAGACCGCAGCAAGTGGAACCTTACCTTCTTTGGGGCTTATGCCGGACCTATTCCTTTGTTTCGCAACCGTTATCAGGCAGCTTTGCGCAAAGCATATCGCAGTGGTAGTGGTAACAATGTAAAGCCGTTGCCGTTTGGTATAGGGTATCAATACCGTAAGGGTACCTCGAACCTGATGCTTGCCGAGAAAAAATAATCAAGTATACTGTTCTAAAAGACATTATATACTACAGCCACGGTTATATGCACATATAACCGTGGCTTTGTTCATTTATCATCATTTTATTTACTAATCAGAATGCTTAAAAACACGCTTATAGGTTACTTGTTATTGATTTGGGTAGCCCTGATTTCGGGCTGTCAGAGCGGCACCAAAAAAGACAATACAACCACTCAGGACACCAGTACTACTACTGACACCACAGGCACAAGCACACAAACAGCAACCAAGCCTGACCTGAAACCGGTAGACCGTCAATTTAATGATTTGGCGCGCCTGCTTGCCGGATTACCTGCCGAAGAAGGAAGCCAGCTTGCCAAACACCACGAAAATGAAGCGTGGAAAAAGTATCAGCAAGTAGCAGATAAAATCTGGGAAAAGATTTTGAAAGAAAAACGCCCCACAATGATGGAGTGGCAAAAAAAATACTTACAGGCTCCCAATGCCGAAGCTGGGTTGTTGTTTTACCCCTTTAGTGGGCCTGACTTTTTGCATGCCAGCACGTTTTTTCCTAAGCTTACCAAGATTGTAATGATGGGGCTTGAACCCATTGGTAACTTGCCCGATATGGAAAACATTAGTGTACACTCGCCCGAAGTTTATTACAAAGGGTTGGAACGCGCATTATACGCTGTGCTTAAGTACAGTTTTTTTATTACCAAGTCTATGGATGTAGATTTCAACGGACGAATAGACAAGCGTATTGATGGTACTTTGCCCGCAATTATGATTTTTATGGCACGCACCGGGCACCGGATATTGAACTATGAAAAAGTGAAGATAAATCAGGATGGCACCCTTGCTCCGGTAGACGCCAATCTTGAAACTGTGCACAACAAAAGCGTTTATTATGGTACTAAGCTGAGTTTTCATAAGGAAGGTGACAACACCCCCAAAACGTTGTATTTCTTTGGGGTTAATCTGTCTAACTCGCCTTACAGAGGCTTGGGTGGGCTGGCACAACGCAACGACCTCAAGCAATACATTCAAAGTCTAAAGCCACAGGCTACTTACCTGAAGTCGGCGTCTTACCTTATGTATGGAGCTGGTTTTAGTACGATCCGTAATCTGATTCTCAATCAATCTAAGTTTGTGTTACAAGACGATTCAGGCATGGCGTTTAAAAACTTTACCCAAGACAACCACTGGAACATTACCCTGTTTGGGCGCTACGCCGGACCTATCAAACTGTTTCGCCATCATTACCAACAAGACCTGAACCAAGCCTATAAAAAAGGGTATCCGGTAAAAGAACTTCCCTTTGGCATTGGTTACCAGTACCTCAAGGGAAACTCTAACCTGATGCTTGCCCAGAAGAAATAAATTGAGACACGTTTATATACAAAAAGCCTTTGGTTCGCTGCACCAAAGGCTTTTTGTACTTTATACCGTTCGCTACACTTTCATTGATTTGCTTCATGAAAGGCAATTGCGGTTAGGTTATGTAGATGAACTACTTTTTCAATTGGTTTTTGATACCCCCCTGCCAAATTTGTCACAACTGGTAGCTTTAGCTCTCGACAAGTGGTGTATACAATTTTTTCTCGTTCCGCAATTTGCTCAGTGGTAAACTCACCACTATCAACATACGGATCATCCATGTGGCAATCGACACCCGCTTGATAAAAAAGCACTTCACAATCACTAAAACGTTTACGAATCAAGTCGGGCAGATTGGCAAGCCATTGTTCATTATTGTAAATGTTCACATCTTCGTACCCTAGTGAATAATGCTCAACTAAATTTTCATGTCCTGTTTTATGTAAGGTTTGGTCGGTACCATCGCCTGAGTGAGAGTCGAGGTCTAAAATACCAATTTTCTTTGCTCCAAAACGCTTTTTCATCAGAATAGCGGCAATTGTTAAACCAGCAAAAGTGCAAAAACCCGCAGCCTGATCGTAACAGGCATGATGAAAACCAGAGGTGGGCGAAAATGTCGATTCACGGTGTTGATAAGCATGGGCAGCCGCACTAACAAAACTACCTGTAGTCCATAACAAGCTCTTGGCTATTTCTTTATTTTTGTTATCAAACCCATTTTTGATACTCCCCTTCAAAACACCTCGTACATAAGAAGGGTCATGAGCCAAACACAATTCGTCTACAGTCAAAGGGCGAACTTTCATTATCTCTATGGGGTACCCCAACTTTTTCCAGGCTTGCAAAACGAGTTTGGGTTTTCCTGCACTGGGAGAATCACTGATGATAGAGCGGACTGTTTGTTGTTTGTTGTAAAAAATTTTCATTTCAAATAATTCAAATTTATAATGCATTCATTCCCACTATCTGGTATAAGTACCTTTCAACATCACATACAGTTGAATGTAGGGAAAGTTATAAACTGGCGTCTAACCAAGGTTGTTTTTGTCATTTTCGCTCAATCAAGTGTTTGACCTGACGGTGAGAAAGGTGTAGAATCACTTGTTTGGTTAATTCTAAAAAATTTGATCAAACACAAGAACGAAGTTTTGAAAATATTGGCAAAATCAAAGTTGCATAAAAAATAGCTGAAGATATAAAACCTGCGAAAAGTTGATGGTGAATGGCTAAAACTACTACATTTGTGCAAAAAATATTACTCATTGGTTTACTATGGATATAGTCATCACGATAGTCGTTATTTTTATTATTTACCGCCTGTTTTTTTATAAAACTCCCCAAGAGCATATCATCAAAGACATCAACGACCAAGGCTTTACGTTGGTCAATATTGTAAGGAAAAAAGATAATGCACAACCTACCCTGGAGCATACCCCTGTTTACTGGAAAAACCTCCAGGATATACGTCTCAACAAATCAAAAGACACTTTAATTTTTACCGACATCAAGGGCAAAGTTTTCAAACTTGACCAAAACGCTACCTTCTGGCACGAACTTCTTCAGTCTATCCCCTCATATTTTACCAAATTTGATCACCAGTATGTGCAGGATTTTTTAGCCCAAAACGAAAATAAAACCTACTTGGACATTATCGAGGCTACCAATTATCAAGTAACTTACGAAGTGTCTAATCACGGAAAAATCAGCCAAGAATCGTTTCAATGGCAAGAAGTAGAAGCAGCCCATTTGAATGAGACCAAAACTGCCTTAAAAATTCAACTAAAAACTGGCAAAACTTTTACCCTTACCGACGATATAGATAACTGGTATTGGTTACTTAAGTATATGCCTGCCCGTTTTGAAGATGCTGTGTATATCAAAGCACTGTTTGATAGTTTTACTGCCTGTGAAGTATGTGGATGTGTGGCTATGTTGGGTAATGAGTGTCAGGCTTGTTATGAAGAGGTCTGGCAAGAGAGTAGCCTTTACCCAGAGAAAGAGGGATTTATCAAAGAAAGACAATTAGAAATTTTTGGCACTAGCAACCCTCTCGAACGGGTCAACCTGGATATACCAGAAGGCAAAGCTTTTGAGAAAAATCCTGATTGGCAATTGTTAGTGACCGAAGAAGAAATTCTTGATTTTAGCCAGGAAAATTACTGGCAAGAAGAAAGCTAAATAGAAGTGATAAAAAGCAAAAGCCTCTGTTCGAGTCATGAACAGAGGCTTTTTTGTATAAGTATAGGTTGATCGTATCTATTTTTACATTGCAGAAAAACTCTGCGCTACCCGGTAAGAAATAGGGTTGTTTTTAGAATCCTGGCTTGCCCACCATAAGAAACGACAATACAAGTTTACAGGAGATTTAGGGTTGATAAAGCCCATAATACCAATTCTTACTTTTTTACCTTTTTGCCATCCTTCTGCAAGGATCATATACTTTTTCAAACCACCTTTGCTAGTCATGTATTGTTGGCTGATGATTCTTTTACGTTGTACCGAAGTGGCACCTCTGTAAGCTCTCATGGCTACTTGCTTTGCCGAAGCTGAAGCATCGCGCCAGGGCTTTAAACGAAAAGAAACTCCTCCTCCGGCAGCGGTAAACTTACCAGAACGTCCTCCTTTGTCTTTAGCTGTCCAATTAGAAGGCATTTTCCATTTAATGCTGTACTTCTTCCAGCTCCAAGGCTTCATTGCCTGGGCCTGGGCATTGGTTTGTGCTAAAAAGCAAAAAGTAAAAACAAGGGCTAATGAAAAAAATAGGTGTTGAGTATTCAGTTTCATAAAATGTAAGTGTTTTTTAATAGGTCAATAATTAAAGTTCGTATGCCAGCAATAACGAGAGTTAAGGAAATATTGTTCTCAATTTTGATAATAATTCCAGATAAAACATCATTACTCCCAGGTAATCAGGTAGTTAAAAAACACTTACATAACCTAACTTTCACCTTCTTTTTTTATTTTTATTTCTCTGATATTGTTTCTTACGGTCATCAGTTTTGGTCTTTTTTTCAGGTTGGGGTTTGCCCAATAATTTTTTCAACATATCGGGTCGGTTCACGTTGTTTAGCTTGTCGGCAATGCGGCGGCGGTTTTCCGATTTATACCAAAAAAAGAACAAATGCTGGTTCTTTTTATCCTTTTCGCTTTTGGCGGTATAAGTAGGCTGTAGAGTATACGGGTGTACCCCTGCATAATAAATCACGGTGGCCACTGTCATAGGCGTAGGCGTAAAACCCTGCACCTGCTCAAGCTGAAAGCCCATGTCTTTGGTTTCGCATGCCAGGTTTGCCATGTCTTCCTCTTCGCAACCAGGGTGCCCCGATATAAAATAAGGAATCAGAGGTTGATCTTTGCCATACTTTTTGTTAATGCGGTCGTAACGTTTCTTAAAATCGTGGAAGTGCTTAAACGAAGGCTTACGCATAATCTTCAAAGTGTTGTCAGACGTATGCTCAGGTGCTACCTTTAACCTCCCCGATATATGGTTTTGGATCAGGTTGTCCATGTACTCCTCCATGTCGTCATCATCGCCCACCTTGTTGTGTCCCTTTACCAGCAAGTCGTAACGAATGCCACTCCCTACAAAGGCTTTTTTGACCGAAGGATGGGCGGCGGCTTCCTTATAAATCTCGGTCAATGGCTTGTGGCTGGTGTCAAGGTTATGGCATACTACCGGGTGAATGCACGAAGGAGCCACACAGCGGTCACAAATTTCCTGCACCTTGCCCTTCATTTTATACATATTGGCCGAAGGTCCTCCTAAGTCGCTTATGTAGCCCTTGAAATCTGGCATTTTGGTTACGGCGTCTACTTCTTTCATGATAGACTCTTTGGAGCGAGAAGCAATAAACTTGCCCTGGTGCGCCGAGATGGTACAAAAGCTACAGCCTCCAAAGCAACCCCGGTGCATGTTGATCGAGAACTTGATCATTTCGTAGGCTGGTATTGCGCCTCTTTTTTTGTACTTGGGGTGGGGCAAGCGGGTATAAGGCAGGTCAAATGAGTGGTCTATCACTGCCTCTTCCATAGGAGGGTAAGGTGGGTTAATGATCAAAGTACGCTTGCCTGTTTTTTGCAAAATACGCCTTGCCTGGGCTTTGTTAGACTCTTGTTCTACTACCTTAAAGTTAGCTGCGTACTTTATTTTGTCCTTCAAGCAGTCTTCATGCCCGTTTATTTCTACGTCTTTCCAATTTTTGTTGCGGGGCATTTTTTCATCTTCGCTTACCATAAAAGCAGTCTGAGGGATGGTGCGCATAGAAGAGAAAGGCACCCCTTTTTCGGCCAGCTTGAGTATTTCGCGCAACGACTGTTCGCCCATGCCATATACCAACATGTCGGCACCACTGGTTTCGAGCACACTCGGAAAAAGCTTATTTTGCCAATAGTCGTAATGAGTCACTCTGCGCAGCGAAGCTTCAATACCCCCTACCAATACGGGCACATCGGGATATAACTTTTTTAAGATTTTGGTATACACACTTGCCGCGTAGTCGGGGCGAAAGCCTGCTTCTCCACCTGGAGTGTAAGCATCGGTAGAGCGGCGGCGTTTGGCTGCGGTATAATGGTTTACCATGGAGTCCATACAGCCCGACGTAACTCCAAAAAACAAGCGGGGTTTGCCAAACTTCTTAAAATCACGCAAATCGTCACGCCAGTTGGGTTGTGGGATAATGGCCACCCTATAACCCGCATTTTCGAGAATTCGGCCAATCACAGCCGGACCAAATGCCGGATGGTCTACATAAGCATCGCCTGAAATCAACACCACATCCAACTCCTCCCACCCTCGTTTTTCTACTTCTTTCATAGTAATGGGGAGCCAGTCGGTAATGGGTCTTTCGTTTATATGAGTCTTTTTTATGTCTTTCTGTCCTTTATTCATAATGCAAAGTTAGTGAATAATTGGCTTTGTTAGCCAGTAGATGTAAGCTTCTGGCAAAACATGCCATATTAACGAGTCGAAACAAGTTATAAAGACAAAATGTTTGATTGAATGGAGCAGAATAACGAATCAATGGTTTGATAGTTGGCAAGTCAACACCAATCATCAAACCATTGAGTAAAGTGGTAAGCCTCTGGTTAAAAATCATTCTCTGCAACCAACATGAAGCATACCTTGTAATACAATGCGTTAAAAGATTACCTCACAGTTGGGAAGCCATTTTTCTATCTTTGCTTTTTCTTTCTCTAGTGATTTGGGGGCATATATTTTTTTTAACCTATTCAACTTGCCAATACTTTTGGGCAATTTAGTAAGTTTATTTCCTGACAAATAGAGCACTTCCAAGTTCTCTAACTGCCCTATGCTGTCTGGCAAATCAGTAAGCCCACATCCCATCAAATGGAGTTCTCTCAAGCTCTTGAGTTGCCCTATACTTTTAGGCAATTTAGTAAGTCTATTTCCTGTCAAATGGAGTTCTCTCAAGCTCTTGAGTTGCCCTATACTTTCGGGTAAAACAGTTAACTCATTGGTACCCCTAAAATCACCCAAAGATAAAAGCTCTAGATTTTTCAATTGACCAATTGTTGCTGGCAATGATTTAAGCTTGTTGCTATACAAAATGAGCTTTTTTAAGTTTTTCAAATCACCCAAGCTCTCAGGCAAACTGATAAGCTGATTATGGTTCAACTTGAGTTCTATTAAATTTGTCAACTTACCAATGTTTTTCGGTAACTTAGTAAGTGAGCCAGCCTCCACCTGTAGTTTCTCTAAGCTTGTGATAAGCTCAATATTTGTAGGGAGTTGGGTTGTTTGAATAGCTGACAAGTTTAAACTCCAGAGTTTTTTCAGGTTTTGAATACTTTTCGGGAAACTGGTAATTTGAGACTGGGCTAAAATCAGCTTTTGTAAACTTGTTAATTGACCAATGACTTCAGGCAACTTCGTAAATTTATTACCACTCAAGTCCAGTCTTTCCAAGCTTTTTAAATTGCCCAAACTTTTGGGTAAACTGGAAAGTGTATTATAGCTTAAATCTAGCATTTGCAAGTTTTTTAAACGCCCAATTTTTTCTGATAAAGCGGTGAGATTTTCTCTGTTCAAATAAAGAGTAGTAGTCCTATCTGGTGTTTTCAAAGCCTTTGCCAAAGATGACTGAGCCTGAGAAACTTGGTAGTTGGTTAACCCCAAAAATAACATGATACATAATCTCCTTATTACCAATTGTAACAACTCTTTGTAAGTTTTCATAATTTTTGATTTATACTAAGTAATGGTACCAAAATAAATTTACATTCTTAACCTCATCTTTTGAGGCTATACTTTGTTAAAAAATAGCCGAATAGCGATGCTATTAGCCGACCATCCCTCAAGCTCGCTCAACATCCACTGGATATTGCCGTACCGCGTCTAGCAACAAAATATTTTAGCGTTACTATAGAAATTTATTTTTGCATCGTTCCTAAGGAATGGTGAGAAATTAAATTACCATTCTTGAGGTAGAGGTTTTGTTTTGAGACGAGGCTATTTTTTGCGCCCATAGCAGCGCTACGGGCAATAAAAATAACGAAGTATCAAGGCGAAAAATCACCCCTCAGAGTGTAAATTTATTTTTGAACAATTCCTAAGGTGAAAAATACCCCAAAAGATATAAATTTTGAGTATACTATCCTAGCATAGTTAGCTCTTGCAAAAACACCTATCAAAACGTTTACATCACCGTTGGTGCATGTCATCCCCACGTGTGCTATCGTAGAAAGTTCAAGCTAAATATGAATGTCTAAAAAATAATCAAGTAGTAAGTATAAAGCGAAGGCTACTGACTATTGTCTCCTAACGCCCAACTATAATGTTGAATTTGCTTGGCTGGACACTCCGTTGGCTAACGGAGTACCATCGTTGTTGTGAGGGCATACGCTTAAACGATGATGGTACTTTTGAAAAACTCAAGCTATAATTTTACTGTGCTGAACTCAACAAGTTAGGACACTTTGTATACTTTTTAGGGTTGATTTTACTTCTATTGCGCAACAATTACGGCAATCTGACAATTAAACAATTCAAATTTGAATCTTACAGGCAAAATTCCTTACCTTTGCCTTCTTAGTTAGCTATAGTGTTGTAATTCAAGCCTATAGCCTTATTTATTCACCAATTTAATATTAACTAATATGGAGCAAGTCCTAACGGGTACCAAGAAGGGCAGCATCAAGCAACTGCTGGCTTCTACCGAATATGACCGCGAGGTTACGGTACGGGGTTGGGTGCGTCACCGACGAGGCAGCAAAGAGGTGTTTTTTGTACACCTTAACGATGGTTCTACCATTCAAAACATACAGATTGTAGTCAATGCCAGTAATTTGGATGGCAATGTTTTGAATCAAATCACCGTGGGTGCTTGTCTTCAGGTTAATGGTAATTTGGTGGCTTCTCAGGGTGCTGGACAAAGCTGTGAAGTACAAGCAAGCGATGTAGTGATTTTGGGCGCAGCCGATCCCGAAAAATACCCCGTTCAGCCTAAGAAACACTCGATGGAGTTTTTGCGTGAAAACGCACACCTACGCATGCGCACCAATACCTTTAGTGCCGTATTTCGTTTACGCCATGCGGCGGCTTACGCCATCCATCAATATTTCAACGATCGCGGCTTCTTTTATTTGCACACGCCTATTATTACAGGTTCGGATGCTGAAGGTGCCGGGGAAATGTTTCAGGTAACAACCTTACCTCTAGACAATCCTCCTAAAAACGAAGAAGGTAAGGTTGATTTTAAAAAAGATTTCTTTGGGCAACCTACCAATCTTTCAGTATCGGGACAATTGCAAGGCGAACTTGCCGCTATGGGGCTTGGATTGATCTATACTTTTGGTCCTACCTTCCGTGCCGAAAACTCTAACACTACCCGTCACCTGGCGGAGTTTTGGATGATTGAGCCGGAAATGGCTTTTTATGAGCAGGAAGACAACCACAACCTGGCTGAAGATTTCTTGAAATACTTGGTTAAGTATGTGCTGAAAAACTGCCAGGATGACCTTAAATTTTTGGATGAGCGCTTTACCAAAGAAAACAATGGGAAGCCTACCAACGAGCGCAGCGAAATGGGCTTGCTGGAAAAGCTTGAATTTGTGGCTGCCAACGACTTTGCCCGGGTGAGCTATACCGAGGCAATCAATATTTTGCTGAACTCTAAACCACATAAAAAGAAGAAGTTTAAGTTTCCGGTAGAATGGGGCATTGACATGCAATCGGAGCATGAGCGCTATTTGGTAGAGAAGCACTTCAAAAAACCTGTGATTGTGTATGATTACCCTCGCAACATCAAGGCTTTTTATATGAAGCAAAACGAGGGTGAAGAAGAAGGCAGAGAAACCGTGCGTGCCATGGACATATTGGTACCAGGCATTGGCGAGATCATTGGTGGTTCGCAACGCGAAGATGACCTTGATCGCTTGATGACCCGCATGACTGAAGTGGGGATTCCTCACGAAGAAATGGAGTGGTACCTGGACATTCGTCGTTTTGGTTCGGCGCCCCACAGTGGTTTTGGCTTAGGTTTCGAGCGTTTCATCTTGTTTATTACAGGGATGGCAAACATCCGCGATGTGATTCCATTCCCACGTACTCCAGGTAATGCTAAGTTTTAAGGCGATGCCTATGTAGCCTCAAGCTTTTAGCGACAAGTCCGCGGCTGATCTGCGCAACTAAGCAAGCGTATAAGGCGTTGATTTTTAAGTGATTTAAATCAATGAACGTTAGTTGATATATATTAATCAAACCCCAGGTTTTTCGCTCTGGGGTTTTTATTTATACCAAGGCAGTAAAAACATCCTTTCCCCGTTCCAACATCATTTTTTACAAGGAATAGGCTTGGGGTAATCTTGCCCCAAAATCATCTCATAGGCCTGCTGTTCGGTGGCCTTTAGTTGATGTGGCTCATGTACTTTGTTTTCGGGTAGGTTTGCCAATTCGGGCAACCAATGTTTTACATAAGCACCCTTGGCATCATAGCGGCTGGCTTGCGAGGGTATATCAAAGTAACGGTCTTTGCGAGGGTCGTTGCCCACCCCAGCTACATAGTTCCAGTTGCACCAGTTACTGCTCACATCATAGTCTATCAATTGCGACTCAAAGTACATGGCTCCGTGTACCCAATTGATTTTAAGGTCTTTGGCAAGGTAACTTGCCACGTTTTGCCTGCCCCGGTTCGACATAAAGCCAGTAGCGTTTAGCTCCCGCATGTTGGCATCTATAAAAGGAATGCCCGTTTCGCCGTTTTTCCAGCGCTTAAAAGTACGTTTTCGATTAGATGCCATGTCTACATCAGTTTTGGCTTTGATCCCCCCTTTTACAAAAATACGGTGTCCGTATTTGCGTGCCACCAAACGAAAATACTCGCGCCACAGCAGCTCAAACACCAAATGATAGGTAGACTTGTTTTTGACCACTTGATGCTCATATTTTTTTATCTCGTGGTACACCATTCGGGCAGAAATGGCTCCGTTGGCCAACCAGGGAGAGAACTTGGTAGAATAATCGGCTCCCAGCAAACCATTGCGGGTCTCTTTGTAATCCTGAAGCAAACTTCGTTGCCAGATGTACTCCTCTATGCGTTGCAAACCTGCCGTTTCGCCCCCTTTAAAGTGTAGGGCTGCTCTGGTGTCGGGTGTGGTATGGGTCAAGCCCAAATCAGTGATTTGGGGTAAACTCCCTGCCTCCACTCCGGGGGGCAACAAAGGCAAGGCATCGGGGATTGTCACTGCCTCGCGCACTTTCAGTCCTTGCTCTATTTCTTTGCGAAAGTCGGTAAACACATTAGACAAGCTATTCAAAGGAAAGGGTAAATCTGCCGGATGAATGAGGTTACCTGTCCAAAGCAACTCCAAAAATACCTGGTTTTTCCATAGTCTTTTTTCGAGTTGTTTTACAATAGCATCTTCTTCGGTGCCTATCTCCTGGCTGGCATATACCACTTTAGCCTGGGTAGTTTTAGCCAAGTCAGCAATTACCTCTTCTGGTTTGCCTATCCTTATCACCAAGCCGCTGCCCTTTGCCTCCAGGTTTGCCCGCAAGTTGGCCAGGGTTTCTATCAGAAACCGGGCACGATGAGCACCAGTTTTGGCAAAGCCCAAAGAAGTAGTCTCGTACTGACGGGGGTCAAAACAGTAGACAGGCAACAGGTAGTCGGCATCATTCGCAGCTTTTGCCAATACGTCATTGTCATGTACCCGCAAATCGTTTCTAAACCAAACAATTTTTACCCGGGTGCGGAGATTATTTATTTTTTGCTTATTTTCCATACATTTATTAGTAGGTGTTCTGTAAGCAACCAAGTGTACAGGAGCAATGTTTTGTAATAATTGAAAGTTTAGAAATTTAAGAATATTTTATTGAAGCAAAAGCTACTCAGTAAATAAACAATTAAAAAACATAGTGATTTCAATTAATTTTGCTATCAATGACAAGTTTTTAATAAAAAATTCATGATTAATGAAAAATGTACTAATTTTACAATATTAATTTCAGGCAAATATAATTAGATAGCTATTTGGGCTATATTTAGCATCTTTATTTACTTATTACAACAGGCAAAATAAACACATGATACAAATTAAAAAGTCACCTACTCAAACCACGGGTGCAACAACCAAAGACATTCAAAGGAAGATATAGACTGTTAAGAAAGGCGTTGATTGGTCATAGGTAAAAATATGCCCAAATGCCTTGTTTTAGTATTGCCTTGGTAAGTTACTTAATTGTTACTGTGCCAATACGATATATTATACAAAACAGTAAACAATCTGACTTTGACCTTACCGATAGTCTACAAGATAGCAAATCCCTGCAAATAGTAATACCAACACATACAGCTGCCAAGGGTTTATGCTACCTGCATATTTAAAAACACTCAGTTATCAGCCAATGATAAAGTACATCTGGCTATAGAATACTTGTTTTTAATTAAAATCTCGATGGCGAACAAGCATCTACTAATTTTATAAATATCCTTCACCTAAAGCCCTGCACACTGTTCGTCGTTTTCCCAACTCTATTGCCCTATTGAATGGCAATTACACTAAAAACTGATTCAACTTAAAGGACATGAACCCTTCACAAAAAAAAGCGTATGACTTGCTCAAAAACAACCCTGAGGAGTTGTTAAACAGCACGCAATATCAACAAGCAATAAAAAAGGTAGTAGCAAAATTTTGTAGTAAAGGTCATTTCAACAATTATTCACCCACAGACGTGGAAGCTGTAGTAAAAACAACCTTGGTAAATACAAAACTTGCTCAAATGCAACAAGATTACCAACCTCAGTTTACTATTCAGATCAAATACTTTGAGCGGGTAGTGTTTTCGGTGTGCAAAGAATTGTGCACAGTAGAATTGCTTACTGTATAAAAGGTTTGTATTCCATTTAACTAATGTCCATAGTGTAGATTATATTTGTTTAACAATCAACAAGTATTGCCTACTATGGACAAATTACTTCAAGGCATTGATTTTTTTTGTGTAGAATCCGCTTGCTGGATTGCTGCCAAAAAATTGAATGTCCCAGCATACGACTTCAGTTTTACTCCATTGTTTGAGGTAAGCCGCCCTCGTATTGCTGGCACTGTACCTACTGTAGCCAGGTTAGGAGCCATTGCCAACTATACACACACTTATGAAGTACTACAACAGTACGGGTTTGCTTTGGTAAACTCTCCTACCCAACATCAACTTGCCAGTGCACTGGAACATTGGTACCCTATCATTGCCGAGTTTACCCCTCAAAGTATTGTATTTGAACAAGTACCTACTCCTGACGAAATTATGAGACACTTTGAGTTACCGGTATTTATCAAGGGCAACCGCCAAACCGCCCAGCACAACCCTACCCTTGCCATTGCCCACACACTCGACGATCTTACCCGCATTTTGGCAGCTTACCAACAAAATAACATTTTGCACTGGCAAAAACTGGTGTGCCGTGAGTATGTTCCTTTGCAAAAGCTAGAGCAACAAGCCCCGAATAAGGTGCCGCTTTCATTTGAGTTTCGAACATTTTGGTGGCAAGGCGAGTTGGTGGGTGCTGGGCACTACTGGTCACAGTTTGCCCAATACACCTGGACAAATGCTCAACAAGATGCTGCGCTTGACATTGCCCACACTGCTGCCCAACGCTTACAAGTCCCTTTTTTGGTCATAGACCTTGCGCTCACTGCCAGCAATCGCTGGGTGATTATTGAATGTAACGATGCTCAGGAAGCGGGGTATGCGGGGGTGAATGGTTGGGAGATGTGGAAGAGGGTTATAAAAAAAGAAAATTTGGGAAATTTGACTTAAAATAGGGAATAGTTTGGAGGGGAATTAATACTTTTTTTCTTACCTTAAGCGCAATTTTGCTACACTATAATAATAGTGTAGTTTACTTAAACAATTATTATGTATGAATAAAAAGGAAGAAAAGCCTAAATTTAAAAAGACTCTGCAAAGAGTTCTTCTTTTTATAGGCTCCACTGTAGCAGTGGTTTTGATTGAAAAACTTGTTTCAAAGTTAGTTGAAGCAATGTGATTTTTTTGTTTTACTTGAATGCTTATGATTTAAGCATTTTTTAGAAAGAGGATAGAGAATGTACGAGATTCTCTTCCTCTTTTTTTATTATATATGAATAATAGTCTTGATTCGATCTAAGCTTGGTTATTTAGAAATAACCTTTACACAAAACTACTATAAATATATGCTTCTTTTATCCCCACTTTTGAGGATTTTCCTTGTAGTAAAACTCAACACTTTTGAGAAAAAAATAACATAAACAGCTAATAACAAATCACTTAGCAAGTGAATAAATAAATTTTATTTTATTTTCAAAAACTTAGGATTTTTTTTCAAAAACTTAGGATAAAGATTAACTAAAACTAGCTGCTCCTCGCTCTATAGCATGTCTGATAAGTTCTTTCGAATTGTTTAACCCCAATTTACTAATCAAATTTCGGCGATAAGTGTCTACATTGTGGGCGGCAATAGAGGTGAGTTGTTCAATCTCTTTAGAGCTTAATCCTTGCCCTATCAAGGAAAGTATTTTTTCTTCTTGTGTGTTCAGGCTTACTTCTTCTACCGTTAACAGGGGGCTTTCCAAGAGTTTATTTACCACTGTATATATAATTAAATCTTTAGTTGTATTAAGCTGCAACTTTTCTATCAAATGGGTTCGGTGAGTTTCTACAGTACTATCAGCAATTGACAGTTTTTTGGCTATTTCTTTAGTACTTAGCCCCTCTCCAATGAGCAACAACACCTTTTTCTCTTTACGGGTTAATAAATCAAGCCGGGAGGTATTTAAAAATGGACGATTAAGTCTTACTGACTTGCCACTATCAGAACGTGAAGCACTAAAACCATCTTTTATTGCATATAACACTAATTCTTTGCTATTCTTTACTCCCAGCTTGTCTATCAAATTCCTACGATGAGTTTCTACTGTAGTGTTTGCTATAAACAACTGCTTACTTATTTCTTTAGTGGTCATTCCTTCGCCTATCAAGGCGAGTACTTCCTTTTCTCTTTTAGTCAACTTTACCTTAGGGTTTGGTTTGGCTTTTTTACTTTCCTGAATACTTTTAATAAGGGTATCGGTTACTGCCTTGCTAAAATACTCTTCGCCAGAGTGAATAGCGCGAATGGCGTTGACCAATTCGTTGCTTCCTTTGTTTTTGAGAATATAACCAGAAGCCCCTGCCGCAATAGTCTCTTTGATATAAGACTCGTTGTTGTGCATGGTCAAAATTAACACCTTGATATTAGGGTATTCAGCCCTTATTTTTCGGGTAGTTTCCAGCCCATCTTGCACAGGCATGTCTATGTCTAACACTGCAATGTCTACATCTAGTTGATTCAGTTCCAATAGTTTAAAAGCGTGGTGCCCATTATAAGCAAGCCCGATTACTTCTATGTCCTCAGTTGATTTAATCAATGCTTCTAAACCATCGAGTACCATGTGGTGGTCATCGGCTATTATTACTTTAATTTTTTTTTGACTTTGCATAAAATTGAGCTACTTAATTTCTGCTATATCATTGGTTGCAAATGACACAGGTATATCTACCATCACTGTAGTACCCTTACCAAGGCTTGAGTCTATACTGTATGTTCCTGAAAGCGACTTCACTCTCGATTCAAGCCCCACCAGCCCAATGCCGCGTTTTGCCTGGGCTTCTGCCACATCAAAGCCTTGCCCATTGTCCTCTACACTGATGTGTAAATTCGCTTCTTCATGTTTCCAATACAATTGTATGTCTACCTCAGTAGCACCCGCATGTTTCAATACATTTCCTAAAAGCTCTTGCACAATACGATAGACTTGTACTTCATACTTAGCGGGTAAGCGTTGCCTTCCAAAACCTACAGTAACCAAGTAAACGGTTAAACTTTGAATAGCTTCTATATTCTCCTTCAAGTCGGTAAGTGCAGATACCAACCCAAATTTTTGTAAGGCTTTTGCAGAAATATCGTGTGATACCTTGCGTACAGAGTCACAGGTTTCATCAAGCAAATTCATTGCCTTGTCGTACCTTTGCTCATGTTCGGGTTGTCCCCAATCTATCGACTGACTCAAGGCAATAAACTGCATTTTCACTACCGACAACATCCCCCCTAGCCTATCATGAACATCTTGAGCAAACCGTTCGCGTTCTTTTTCTTGTCCTTCCAGCATTTTGCTCAAGGCAAGAAGTTCCTGGTCGTTGAGCAGTTTATCTATTTTTTGTTGTTTGCGGCGCACTTTGCGACGTTCTTGGTAGTTTTTTACAATGCCAAACACAATAACGAGCAACAAGAGCAAACCTACCCCAAAAAAGTAGTTTGCCAAGGTTTGCCTAGACGAATATTCTTTGAGGCGGGCTAGTTCAGCATCTTTTAATGCTCGTGTATGCTTCTCTTTTTCGTAGTTGTCTTTGTAATCCAGCGCCTTTCGAAAACTGGCTTCCAACGAATCACGGGCATTTTTGAAGACATCAAAATATTGAAATGCTTTATCATACTGTTCCAATTTGGCGTAGGTGTTACTAAGATTTTCCAGCACATTTTGCCTGCCAAACTTATCATTTATCTCGTGAGATAATTGCAACGCCTTGTTAAAATACTCTACCGCCGAAACATATTTTTTTTGCTTGGTCAATAACAAACCTTGGGTATTGTATGCTTGAGCCAATGTCTGGAAATCATTTTTTTCAAGCGAAAGTTTGATACTTTTTTGTAGGAAATGCTGGGCACTATCTAATTTGGCTAATTGCAGATAAGTTAAACCCATATTGCTATATACCCCTTGAATGTTTTGAGCAGTTCCCAACACTTTTCGCAAATCTAAGGATTGAAGATAGTACTTGAGAGCTGTTTCATAGTCACTTACTTTGTAATGCAAAACCCCTAATTGAGTATAGACTTTAATCAACATCCTTTTATTTTGTTCTCGCTCAAAGGTATTTAAAGCTTTCAATGTATACTCTCTGGCTTTTTTGAAATGATTAGTTTTTTGGTATAATGTTCCAACACCCAGATAACACTGACCTAATAAATTTGATGCTAAGTGTTCTCCTCTCTTGTAAACATCTGGTGTCTTTTGTAAAACATCAATTGCTTCAAGGTAGTATTCAATCGCTTTTTCAAGCTTACCTAAACTTGTATAACAAACTGCTAAGTTCCTCTTTTTGATTGCTAGTTTGGCTTTGCTATATTTTTTACTTTTTCTCAAATATTCAATGCTTTTCTCAAAGTATCGAATCGCCTCCTGATATTTACGTTGTCTTATAAATACAATGCCCATGTTGTTATAAGCCCTAGAAATGCCATAGTTGTGCTGGATCTTTTCTTCTATTGTGAGTGCCTTACGGTAGCTTTCTAATGCTTGGACATACTCCCCCTGATGGTTATAAGTGGTAGCCAAACGATTATAAGCAGTGGCAAGCCCTAGTTCATCACCTATTTGTTGGGCAAGTACTTTTGCTTGCTTGGCATAGTGCAAAGAATGGTTATAATCAAAGTTGCGGTATAGCCACGCAAGTTCGTTCAAGTCATCTACTTTTGCCGTATCGGGCAAAGCAGGCTGTTGTACACGCACCTTTAGGCTATCTATAATTTTGAGTTGCGTATTGGTTTGGGCGAATGGTTGGACAGGAACAAATACTTGAATACAAAGCAAAAGTACCCAGCATTTCCACAGTTTTTCCATTATTACATAAGTTATCGTGGTATTTTTCAATAGTTATATATTATCTGCAAATGAAGTACTTGCTATAATGTAGCTTCTAATCATAATACACCAAAAGCCGTATCGTCATTACTGACTAGTTTATTACTTAACAATCTTCATTCTACTTAAGTTACAACGTCACTTTGTCATAATATAATGCTCAACAACTATTGGGCATCAAAACTTCCTAATCACCCACAGCTTTTGCAATTGCACTTTCACAAATATGAAATTAAATTATCATATTAGCAATAAAGATAGTAAAAACTAACATATTATCAAAACAGCAATTCTATTATATACAGTTTTCGTATAAGTTTTGAGCATGGGGGGAAGTTCTTCAGTTCTGTGACCAAAACCGAAGCAACTAAAACTATATCTTGCTATGTACCTTATTTCCAAAACTTTAGCTTTAAGAAAATGACACCGCACAGGCAAGGATTGTTTCAGCAGGGCGAAATAAAGCAGTTGGAGGGTTCAAGCTTCAAATCGCCCTGCTTCGCAAATAACTTAGGAAGTAGGGCGGGCTTTGTGTAACAGGGCTTTCTTATAAAAAATGAGAAACCTCGCTGCAGCCTGCAAAGCACAAGGTTTCGATCGGGCGTGGAGACACTGCCCGAGGCGGAAATATGGTTTTTCGGGGATATATTCTCCTAAAAATTCTTCTAAAAAAATCTGCTTTGTGTAAGGAGGTTTTCACACATTTATTACCTAAAAATAACACGGTAGTACTAGGAATGTATCACACCACTACTCCTCTACTTTCGTCTATGCATTCGTTGATGGTACTTTTGTAAGCCCTTGTGTTGTTGTTGCTGGTGTTTGAAGTGAGGGTTGGCTAGTTTATGCATTTGCATTTTTTGTTTGCGTTGTTTTTTCGCTTTTTTGGAGGGGGTATTTTTCGCCCTTGTTTTGATTAACTTGTTTTGCTTTTTTTGGGTAGCTAAGCGATGATTTTTGGCTACCAACGCCAACAAATATTGCTCAAGCTCATCAAGGTGTTCAACATCAGCTGGAATAAACATAGCCCGACTTAAGCCGTCTCCTTCAATGTTTGAGATATAAACGACTAAGTTGCCATCGATCATTTCCACTTTTTGAATTTCTTCGCTTTTCAGTACATAGCCTCCAAATATGCTACTTTTACCAAGCTTTTCAGGGCTTACTTCGTAGGCAGTGGTTACCTCATTGTACTTTATACCATAATTGGTGCCTACTAAGGCACTACAACCTAATATGTACCACACATAATTGATTGTGTTGGCCATATTGCCCCCCATTATTGCCAAACCAATCACGTAGCCCACCAACCCCCAAAAAAACAAGGTAGAATTATCGGTCGCAAATTTATCGATGAAGCCTTTCAAAGCATTGTCTCGCAGTTGTTTGGGCAATTGTAAAGAGTAGTTAAAGTCGCCCTTAAAACTAAGTTTGACAGGTGGGTTTGCTGGGGCAGGGCTTTTTAGAGGAGGCTGTGCTACTTTAACAGGCGATATTTTAAACTGTCCCAATGATCCCCTTGCTTCATTGATGAGGGTTTCGTACTCTTTCCAGAAAACTTCGCGTTGTTGGTAATCTTTCCAGTTTGCTTGTTGTTCCTGATAGCCCACATCTAACCATTGTTGCCAACAGGCATTGGCTATTTGTTCTCTTCTTTTATTGGTTTTTGTATCCATGTTGATCACGTGCTTACTAAAGATAGGGGTACTTAGCGCTTGAGTACCTTGGTTTTTGAGTTTAGTTTGGTTAATTTTTAAATCAAACGTAAGCTTTTATTGAAAAGTTAAGCACACTACAAATAACACTACTTTAACAAGGTTTTTGTCATAAACTCTCTATGTTTGCTGCAAAATTAATCATTCTTAAATCAACATATCGTTTTTTCACAATGAAAAGAATTACCCTACTTATTACCCTTTTTTGCCTGGGCGGATTGTTTCAGGCCAAAGCACAGTTAAATATAGGCTTGCCTGCACCTAGCCCACAAGCCACCCTACAACAAAAAGTGGGTTTAACCGACATTACTGTTGCTTACTCGCGCCCTGGTATCAAGGGACGCAAAATTTTTGGCGGTATTATTTCTTACGGTCGCATTTGGCGTACGGGTGCCAACATGGCTACTACCATAACTTTTGGCGATAAAGTAAAAATCGCGGGCAAAGAAGTGCCTAAAGGCAAATACTCTCTTTATACCATTCCGGGCAAAAAAGAATGGACCATTATTTTAAACAAAGGCATTGCCTGGGGAACTGTATACCAGGAAAAAAATGATTTGATGAGGTTTAAAGTAGCTCCTACTCAAACCAAACATACCTTTGAGTCGTTTACGATTGATTTCTCAAATTTTGCCCCCAATGCGGCCCATTTGAACTTGATGTGGGAAAACACGGTGGTTTCTTTCAAAATAACCAGTGATGTAGATGCTAAAGTAATGGCAAAAATTAACCGTTATATGCAAAACCCTGAGCGTGCCCTTACTAGCGTGTACTTTGAGTCTGCCACGTATTATTACAACACCAACCGCGACTTAAACAAAGCACTTGGTTGGGCAGACAAAGCAGTAACACTCGCACCCTCGGCTTATTGGATAGCGCACCTAAAGGCCAAAATTCAAGGAAAACTCAAAGACTATAAAGGAGCCATTGCTACTGCCAAAACTAGCATAGCAAAGGCAAAAAAGGCGGGCAACCCTGATTATGTACGCCTTAACGAGGAGGTAATTAGTCAATGGGAAAAGCAATTGAATAAGTAGGTTTGTTCAATAAGTTTTGATAGACGGCAAAGCATTACCACTCCTTAGTATTGGTGCTGAACGCTAAAAGCAGGGAGTGGCATTGTTTTACAATTCGTGGAGGTGTTGGTGCTCAAAAACGATGGATGAAAGACAGTAAATCTACTATTTTTTTGATGCTTCTTCCAGCATTATTTGGCAAGACAAAACATAAAAATACAAGCATAAATAATGAATTATCACAACAAACAATTTCGTTCGGTAAACAATACCGATAATGGCGAAGTAAGTAGCGAAACGCTTTTTCGTTACCAACAAAGTGGGGACATTATAACGGCTAGTTATGAAGGAGGGCAAATAAAACAAGGAAACCTGATAGGCAAGGTAAACGCACAAGGACAAATAGAAATGCGTTACCAACACCTCAATCAACAAATGGAGTTTATGACGGGGCGTTGTGTGTCTACGCCGGAGGTATTGCCTAATGGCAAAATCCGTTTGCACGAAAAGTGGCAGTGGACAAGTGGGGATTGTTCGGAGGGAGAGTCGATAATTGAGGAGGTTTAGTGAGTTGAATAGTTGTAAATACTGACATGCTAACAGTTGCTTATAAAGCATGTTAACTTGAGGGTGTAGGCGCATAACACAAGCGACAAGCTTGAAAACAAACTTATCGCTTGCAGTTTACCTGAGCCTTATTACCTAATAAGGTATGCCCCATTTGCGAAACACAAAGCCTAAAATCCAGGCAGGACCTACCATTAAAAATTGTACGTCTTTGAGAAACGACGGTTTTTTACCCTCGTGATTGTGTCCTATAAACTGGAATATCCAGGCTACTACAAAAATGGCCACTGATACCAACCACAAGGGCAAACCTGCGGCTACTATTTGGTAGTTGCCCCACAACACCAACACCGAGTAAAAGAACATGCCTATAGCCAAAGGTATTGACAAACGCAGGTAAAACAATAGGCTCAATACAATAAGTACAGACCCCAAGTGAGCATAGGGTGCCAATGATGCTGGTAACATGCGCGCCAAAAAGCCTAAGGGTATGCAGGCAAGTAAACCTACTACGCTAAACACAATGGCGGGCACACAGACATAGTGAATTAATTTGTTAAACTTGGTTTGGTGGCTTTCGCCGTACTCGTCTAGTAACTGATCTACCTTTCTCATAATAACTTGTTTTTTTGTGTAATAAAATTTTCCGGGTTTTATGATTTATTAAGCTTTACAAACTTTCGTATTTGCTTATATTCTTCTTTGCCTTTTTTGGTCATCAATGGAATCGTCAGGTTCCATAACAACTCTATAGGCTGGCACTGATTGACGGTATAACCAGGCATTTGAGCAATTTGTGCCTGTGATGCCCAAAAAGTAGTCACCATCCAGACTACATGTATCAACTGATCATAGTTTACCATTTCGTCTGCGGGCTTAAGCCGCTCTGTTTCAATATAATAATCAATCAATTGGCGGGCTTGAACAAAACGCTTTTGGGTGGTTTCGTGATATTGCGTGGCAATTTCTGGGTAAGCCCGTACAATGTTTACCACATCTTGAAAGAAAAAAGCATACTGTTGCTGGTGTTGGGTAAATTTTTGGATAATTTCTTCGAAATGATGTAAAGTAAGGTAAGTATCAGGCAAAATATAGTTTACAGCCTCGGTGCGCATTCGGGTGTAAATATTTGCTAATAATACTTCTTTGGTTTTAAAATGATAACTCAGGTTTCCAGCACTCATCTTTAGCTCATCGGCAATTTGCTTCATAGATACATGAGCAAAACCTTTTTGGTTGAATAAACGAATGGCTGTTTTTACAATTACATCTTTCAAAATAATACATTTAATTATTTATATATTACAATATTAGTTAATTAGTACTAATATGTCAAAAAAATTAGAAAGTATTTACTAAAGTAAAGTACAAATGCTCCACTAAAGTTTAATAAACCTCTTAGGAATGGCACCAAAATAAATACGCATTCTTAACCTCATCTTTTGAGGCTATACTTTGTTAAAAAATAGCCGAATAGCGATGCTATTAGCCGACCATCCCTCAAGCTCGCTCAATATCCACTGGATATTGCCGTGCCGCGTATAGCAACAAAATATTTTAGCGTTACTATAATTTATTTTTACACCATTCCTTAGCTTTGTCGCAAATATCAAGGCACAATTAAATGTTTAAAATTGGTTGAAAAGACTGGTTAAACGCACTAAATCTCGATTGAACGCACCTGAGTAAAAAATTCAACGAAACCCATACTACACACAGGTTCAAACAAGTTCTGTTTAACCTTATGCAGCACATTTTAGTTTGTACTGCATAAGAGCTAAGGGGTATGCTGTATGTATACTATTATAGTTTTTTGATGCTTACAATGTCAATCGTAGTAAGCTTGGTGGCTTGCATACCACACGAAAACTCTTCATCACTGGTCTGGTAGGTAAACGAAATATCTAACCCATTTTGTTGAAATGCCTTATCCAGGTTTACTGGCTTGAGTTTTTTGCCGTTGGAGCTAATGACATATCCGCAACCATCGGCAGCGACCGACCCGGTGTACAATACCTTGCCCACAATGGCTTCTTGATGCTGGTTGTTGTTCTCAGCAGTTGACAAAGATGACGTCTGTTTGGTGCAAGCATAAGACACAACTAATAACAGTAAAAAGAAAATAAATGAAGCGGTTTTTTTTTGCATAATTTTTTTGGTTAAAAGTGACAAAAGATTGACATCAAGCGCTCAAGCTTATCCTGCTTTGATACTCAGGGCAAACCCATCGCAAGAAGTCGTTTTTTTATTTATATTCTATACAACAATCAAACTTAGATTGTGTTATACAACATTTTATTTATAAACAAAAAAGGCGCTGATTAGCGCCTTTTTTGTTATCATTGATTTTAACGTTTTATTTCTTTATATCCTTCTAATATTGATGATATTAATCGTTGTGAGTATAGTAGGCAATAACCCACACGAAAAAGATTCGCTTCCCAGGTTATAAGTCACCACCACATTAGTACCATGTTGTTGAAAGTTAGTACTCAGATTTAGAGGTTTCAGTACTTGTCCATCATCAGTACGGATAATATACCCACAGCCATCAGCCGCTACCATACCAGTATACTCTATTGTACCTACTACAGTCTTGTTCGACACAGGAGTTTCAGGATCAGGCATAGGTTGTTTTGTACAGGCTACTAACACAGTAAGCCACAAAGCAAAGAAAGTAATTGAAGATAGTTGAATTTTCACGTTTTAAAACTTGTTTATATGTTGTGAATTATGACATTTAAACGATTACGGCTGTAATCGTTTATTTGCTACAAATTTTGCCAAAAAAGTTAAAAGAAAAAAACTAAACTATCTCGCAGTTTACCACAAAACAGTTTAGTCATACAACTACTTGATATTATAGTACTACAGCGTACCTCTACGAGCTTGCTCTGCCTCTATAGATTCAAACAAAGCCTGAAAGTTACCCTTGCCAAACGAGTGTGCTCCTTTGCGTTGAATGATCTCATAAAATAATGTAGGACGGTCTTCTACAGGTTTGGTAAAAATCTGCAACAAGTACCCTTCTTCGTCACGGTCTACCAATATTCCCAGGTCTTTCAACACCTTCAGATCTTCTTCTATTTCGCCACAGCGTTCCCCTACTGTATCGTAGTAATCGCTGGGTACATACAAAAATTCTACCCCACGACGCTTCAGCTCCGACACGGTATGCACAATGTCGTCAGTAGCCACCGCAATGTGTTGACAACCGGCTCCCCCGTAAAACTGGATGTACTCTTCTATCTGAGATTTTTTCTTGCCCAGGGCTGGCTCATTGATAGGAAATTTGATTCTACCATTGCCATTTTGCATCACTTTGCTCATCAAGGCAGTATAGTCGGTCGAAATATCCTTATCGTCGAATGTAATCAGGTTTGAGAAACCCATCACGTTTTCATAAAACTTTGCCCAGTGGTTCATCTGTCCCCAGTCTACATTGCCCACGCAATGGTCTACATACTTAAGTCCTATTTCGCTGGGTTGGTAATCGCTTTCCCACTTTTCGAAACCTGGCAAAAATACTCCATTGTAGTTTTTACGCTCGATGAACATGTGCACGGTGTCGCCATAGGTATGAATCCCTGCCTTTTTTATTTCTCCATGTTCGTCTGTTTCTACGGTGGGCTCCAGAAACGACCTTGCTCCGCGTTTTACTGTTTCGTTATACGATTTTTCGGCATCTTCTACCCAAAATGCAATCACCTTTACCCCATCGCCGTGACGCTCCAGGTGGTGGGTTATTTCGTTGCCAGGCTGCATGGGTGCGGTCAATACCAACGTAATTTTACCCTGACGCACTACATAAGAGGTACGATCGGCAAGCCCTGTCTCCAGCCCGGCATACGCCAGCGACTGAAAACCAAAAGCTGATTTATAAAAATAGGCTGCCTGCTTGGCATTGCCCACATAAAACTCAAGATAATCGGTACCGTTGATGGGTAAGAACTCTTGTTGGTTAGTGGTTTTTGATGTTTCTATTACTGTATCCATATTTATTTGTGTTTTTCTTTTTTTGTTCTCTGTAGAGCTGTTGGCCTTTCTGTTCTTCGTGGGGTTTAGCCGTTAGCTTTTAGCCTTTCTGTTCTCTGTAGAGCTGTTGGCCTTTCTGTTCTTCGTGAGGTTTAGCCGTTAGCTTTTAGCCTTTTTTGTTCTCTGTAGAGCTGTTGGCCTTTCTGTTCTTCGTGAGGTTTAGCCGTTAGCTTTTAGCCTTTTTTGTTCTCTGT
>NZ_CANLRP010000069.1 GCF_947493425.1 uncultured Microscilla sp.
CCTACTGTGGCATCAGTAACGGGAGGCGACCAAACCTTGTGTAATGTAACAACAGCCAATATCACTGGAAACACGCCTACAGTAGGCACTGGCCAGTGGGTGAAAGTATCGGGTCCAGGTACGATTACCAATGTGAATGCGGCCACTACCACAGTGACTGGCATCAACAGTACCATTCCCACAGTGGTGCGTTGGTTGATCACAAGTGGAGCTTGTACTTCACAAGAAGACATTACGATTACGGTAAGTCCTAACCCTACTGTGGCATCAGTAACGGGAGGCGACCAAACCTTGTGTAATGTAACAACAGCCAATATCACTGGAAACACGCCAACGGTAGGTACCGGTCAATGGGTGAAAGTATCGGGACCGGGTGGTATTACGAATGTTAACGCAGCCACTACTACGGTGACAGGTTTGAACAGCACTACGCCCACTGTAGTAAAGTGGGTAATTACAAGTGGTGCTTGTAATTCAGAAGATCAAATTACGATTACAGTAAGTCCAACGCCTACTACGGCGGCCATCACTGGGGGTGACCAAACATTGTGTAACGTAACAACAGCAAATATCACTGGAAATACGCCTACCGTAGGCACTGGTCAGTGGGTGAAAGTATCGGGTCCTGGTACGATTACGAATGTAAATGTGGTCTCTACTACGGTGACAGGTTTGAACAGCACAACCCCAACGGTGGTACGCTGGGAAATCACCAGTGGGGCTTGTACCTCTCAAGATGACATTAATATTACGGTAAGCCCAACACCTACCACTGCATCAGTAACAGGTGGCGATCAAACACTTTGTAATGTAACGACGGCCAATATTAGTGGCAATACGCCTACGGTAGGTACCGGAGCTTGGGTGAAAGTATCGGGACCGGGTGGTATTACGAATGTTAACGCAGCCACTACTACGGTGACTGGCTTGAATACAACTACGCCTACGGTGGTGAAGTGGGTCATTACAAGTGGGGCTTGTAACTCAGAAGACCAAATCACGATTACCGTGAATGAGGCTGCCACGATTGCGGCGGCAGGTGCCGATCAAAACTTATGTAATGTAACCACAGCCACACTTGCTGCAAATAACCCCACGGTGGGTACCGGAGCCTGGCAAATTGTATCGGGTCCTGGAACCATTGCGGGAGCAGACTTGAACAACCCGAATGCACCTATTACTGGATTGAGTACCACTACCTCTACGGTAGCCCGTTGGGTAATCACCAATGGAAGCTGCAATTCACAAGATGAGGTGACCATTACGGTAAGCCCTGCACCTACTACGGCGGCAGTAACTGGTGGTGACCAAACGCTTTGTAATGTAACCAGCACGACCATTACCGGAAACACGCCTGCGGTGGGTACCGGAGCTTGGGTGAAAGTATCTGGTCCTGGTACGATTACCAATGTGAACAGCACCACAACAACGGTGACAGGTTTGACTACGACTACTCCTACGTTTGTAAAATGGACAATTAGCAACGGAAGTTGTACTGCTTCTGAAAACCAAATCAGCATTACAGTAGATGCAGCACCTACGGTGTCTAATGCAGGCACGAACCAAACCTTGTGTAATGCAACCACGGCAACAATGGCGGCGAATAACCCCACAGTGGGTACCGGCGCTTGGGTAAAAGTATCTGGTCCTGGTACCATAGCGGCGGCCGAGGTAAACAACCCAACTGCTCAGATCACTGGTTTAACAGCTGGTTCTACTACCCGCTATCAGTGGGTGATCAGTAACGGGGTTTGTACCAATTCCAGCAGTACAGTAGACATTATTGTAGATGCTTTGCCAACTGTGGCCGCAGTAACCGGAGGCAACCAAGACTTATGTAATGTAACTACTACCAATATCACTGGAAATACCCCGACAGTGGGTACTGGTCAGTGGGTGAAGGTATCAGGTCCTGGAACGATTACGAATGTAAATGCGGCTACTACTACGGTGACAGGTTTGACTAGCACTACTCCAACTGTAGTGAAATGGGTGATTAGTAATGGAAGTTGTACCGATTCTGAGAGCCAAATCAGCATCAATGTAAATGCTACGCCTACGGTGGCCAATGCCGGGGGCAACCAAACGCTTTGTAATGTGACCACGGCTAATATCAGTGGAAACCCTCCCACGGTAGGTACTGGTCAATGGGTGAAGGTATCAGGTCCTGGTACGATTGCCAATGTGAACGCGGCCTCTACCACGGTGAATGGCTTGAACACAACTACGCCAACTGTGGTGAAGTGGGTGATTAGTAATGGTACCTGTACCGATTCGGAAGATCAAATTACTTTGACTGTCAGCCCTACTCCAACTGTAGCCAATGCTGGAAGCGATCAAACGTTGTGTAACGTGACCACAGCTACGCTTGCTGCGAATAACCCGACGGTGGGTACTGGAACCTGGCAAATTGTATCAGGTCCTGGTTCTATTGCGGGGGCAGACTTGAACAATCCGAATGCCCCTATTACTGGTTTGAGCACCACTACTCCTACGGTAGCTCGTTGGGTGATTACCAGCGGAAGCTGCACCTCACAAGATGAAGTAACCATTACGGTAAGCCCAACGCCTACTACGGCAGCAGTAACAGGTGGCGACCAAACCTTGTGTAATGTAACCACTACCACTATTACTGGCAACACGCCTACGGTAGGTACCGGAGCTTGGGTGAAGGTGTCAGGACCTGGCACGATTACGAATGTAAATGCGGCTTCTACCACGGTGACTGGCTTGACTAGTACCACACAAACGGTGGTACGTTGGGAAATTACTAGTGGAGCTTGCAATTCACAAGACGACATCAACATTACAGTAAGCCCAACACCTACTACGGCATCGGTGACAGGTGGTGACCAGACGCTTTGTAACGTAACAACAGCAAATATCACTGGAAATACGCCTACCATAGGCACTGGTCAGTGGGTGAAAGTATCGGGTCCTGGTACGATTACGAATGTAAATGTGGTCTCTACTACGGTGACAGGTTTGAACAGCACAACCCCAACGGTGGTACGTTGGGAAATCACTAGTGGGGCTTGTACCTCTCAAGATGACATTAATATTACGGTAAGCCCAACACCTACCACTGCATCAGTAACAGGTGGTGACCAAACGCTTTGTAATGTAACAACGACCAATATCAGTGGCAATACGCCAACGGTAGGTACCGGTCAATGGGTGAAAGTATCGGGACCGGGTGGTATTACGAATGTTAACGCAGCCACTACTACGGTGACTGGCTTGAATACAACTACGCCTACGGTGGTGAAGTGGGTTATTACAAGTGGGGCTTGTAACTCGGAAGACCAAATCACGATTACCGTGAATGAGGCTGCCACTATTGCGGCGGCAGGTGCCGATCAAAACTTATGTAATGTGACCACGGCCACACTTGCTGCGAATAACCCCACGGTGGGTACCGGAGCCTGGCAAATTGTATCGGGTCCTGGAACAATTTCGGGAGCGCAGTTGAATAACCCGAATGCACCTATTACTGGATTGAGTACCACTACGCCTACGGTAGCCCGTTGGGTAATCACCAATGGAAGCTGCAATTCACAAGATGAGGTGACCATTACGGTAAGCCCTGCACCTACTACGGCGGCAGTAACTGGTGGCGACCAAACGCTTTGTAATGTAACCAGCACGACCATTACCGGAAACACGCCTACGGTGGGTACCGGAGCTTGGGTGAAAGTATCTGGTCCGGGAACAATCACCAATGTAAATAGTACTACAACAACGGTGACTGGCTTGAATAGCACCAATCCTACTGTGGTACGTTGGGTGATTACAAGTGGTGTTTGTAGCTCACAAGATCAGATGACAATCACAGTAAACGCTGCTCCAACCGTGGCTAATGCGGGGGTTGATCAGAGTTTATGTAATGTAACCACAGCCACACTTTCGGCAAATACGCCCACCGTAGGTACTGGAACCTGGACAGTAGTTTCTGGTCCTGGAACGATTGCTGGGGCACAGCTGAACAACCCAAATGCACCTATTACAGGCTTGAACAGTACTACCCCCACGGTAGTACGTTGGGTGGTAAGCACGGGTGCTGGCTGTAGCTCACAAGACGATGCCACCATATCAGTAGATGCCTTGCCAACAGCGGCAGCAGTAACTGGTGGCAACCAAGACTTATGTAATGTAACCACGACCAACATTACTGGAAATACCCCGACAGTGGGTACCGGAATTTGGGTGAAGGTATCTGGTCCTGGCACGATTACCAACGTGAATGCAGCTTCTACCACAGTGACAGGTTTGACTAGCACTACTCCAACTGTAGTGAAATGGGTAATCAGCAACGGAAGTTGTACCGATTCTGAGAGCCAAATCAGCATCAATGTAAATGCTACGCCTACGGTGGCCAATGCCGGAGGCAACCAAACGCTTTGTAATGTGACCACGGCTAATATCAGTGGCAACACGCCTACGGTAGGTACTGGTCAATGGGTGAAAGTATCAGGTCCTGGAACGATTGCCAATGTGAATGCGGCCTCTACCACGGTGAATGGTTTGAACAGTACGACACCTACCGTGGTGAAGTGGGTAATTAGTAATGGTACTTGTACCGATTCGGAAGACCAAATTACTTTGACTATAGAGGCACTGCCTACGGTAGCCAATGCCGGAAGTGACCAAACGCTTTGTAATGTGACCACGGCGAGTATTACCGGAAACGCCCCTGCGGTAGGTACCGGAGCTTGGGTGAAAGTATCTGGTCCGGGAACGATCACCAACGTGAATGCGGCGTCTACCACGGTGACTGGATTGACTAGTACTACCCCTACTGTAGTGAAGTGGGTAATCAGTAATGGAAGTTGCACCGATTCGGAAGACCAGATTAGCCTGAGTGTAGACGCCTTGCCCACGGTGGCATCGGTGACTGGTGGTGACCAAACATTGTGTAATGTGACTACGGCAAATATCAGTGGCAATACGCCTACGGTAGGTACTGGAGCTTGGGTGAAAGTATCAGGTCCGGGAGCGATTGCGAATGTAAACCTGGCAAGCACCAGTGTAACTGGTTTGAACAGTACTACGCCAACTGTGGTGAAGTGGGTAATCAGCAATGGCACCTGTACCGATTCGGAAGACCAAATCACGATTACGGTAAATGAAGCGGCCACGATTGCGGCGGCAGGTGCCGATCAAAACTTATGTAATGTGACCACGGCCACACTTGCTGCGAATAACCCCACAGTGGGTACCGGAGCCTGGCAAATTGTATCGGGTCCTGGAACCATTGCGGGAGCAGACTTGAACAACCCGAATGCGCCTATTACTGGATTGAGTACCACTACGCCTACGGTAGCCCGTTGGGTAATCACCAATGGAAGCTGCAATTCACAAGATGAGGTGACCATTACGGTAAGCCCTGCACCTACTACGGCGGCAGTAACTGGTGGCGACCAAACGCTTTGTAATGTAACCAGCACAACCATCACTGGCAACACGCCTGCGGTGGGTACCGGAGCTTGGGTGAAAGTATCTGGTCCTGGAACGATTACCAATGTAAACAGTGCGACCACTACAGTGACAGGTTTGACTACAACTACTCCTACTTTTGTAAAATGGACAATTAGCAACGGAAGTTGTGCTGCTTCTGAAAATCAAATCAGCATTACAGTAGATGCAGCACCCACAGTATCTAATGCTGGTACCAATCAAACCTTGTGTAATGTAACTACGGCAACCATGGCGGCAAATACGCCTGCGGTAGGCACCGGAGCTTGGGTGAAAGTATCTGGTCCGGGCACCATAGCGGCGGCCGAGGTAAACAACCCAACGGCTCAGATCACTGGTTTGACGGCTGGTTCGACTACCCGCTATCAGTGGGTGATCAGTAACGGGGTTTGTACCAATTCCAGCAGTACAGTAGACATTATTGTAGATGCTTTGCCAACTGTGGCCGCAGTAACCGGAGGCAACCAAGACTTATGTAATGTAACCACCACCAACATTACTGGAAATACTCCGACAGTGGGTACCGGAATTTGGGTGAAGGTATCAGGTCCTGGAACGATTACGAATGTAAATGCGGCTACTACTACGGTGACAGGTTTGACTAGCACTACTCCAACTGTAGTGAAATGGGTAATCAGCAACGGTAGTTGTACTGATTCTGAGAGCCAGATCAGCATCAATGTAAATGCTACGCCTACGGTAGCCAATGCCGGAGGCAACCAAACGCTTTGTAATGTGACCACGGCCAATATCAGTGGCAACACGCCTACGGTAGGTACTGGTCAATGGGTGAAGGTATCAGGTCCTGGTACGATTGCCAATGTGAATGCGGCCTCTACCACGGTGAATGGCTTGAACACAACTACGCCAACTGTGGTGAAGTGGGTAATCAGCAATGGTACCTGTACCGATTCGGAAGACCAAATTACCTTGACCATAGAAGCACTGCCTACGGTAGCCGATGCCGGAAGTGACCAAACGCTTTGTAATGTGACCACGGCGAGTATTACCGGAAACGCCCCTGCGGTAGGTACCGGAGCTTGGGTGAAGGTATCGGGTCCGGGCACGATCACCAACGTGAATGCAGCTTCTACCACGGTCACTGGCTTGAACAGTACCACTCCTACATTAGTGAAGTGGGTAATCAGTAATGGAAGTTGCACCGATTCGGAAGACCAGATTAGCCTGAGTGTAGACGCCTTGCCCACGGTGGCATCGGTGACTGGTGGTGACCAAACATTGTGTAATGTGACTACGGCCAATATTAGTGGCAATACGCCTACGGTAGGTACTGGAGCTTGGGTGAAAGTATCAGGTCCTGGTACGATTGCGAATGTAAATGCGGCTTCTACCACGGTGAATGGCTTGAACAGTACTACGCCAACTGTGGTGAAGTGGGTAATCAGCAATGGCACCTGTACCGATTCGGAAGACCAAATCACCATTACGGTAAATGAAGCGGCCACGATTGCGGCAGCCGGTGCCGATCAAAACTTATGTAATGTGACCACGGCCACACTTGCTGCAAATAACCCCACGGTGGGTACCGGAGCCTGGCAAATTGTATCGGGTCCTGGCACCATTGCAGGAGCAGACTTGAACAACCCGAATGCACCTATTACTGGATTGAGTACCACTACGCCTACGGTAGCCCGTTGGGTAATCACCAATGGAAGCTGCAATTCACAAGACGAGGTGACCATTACGGTAAGCCCTGCACCTACTACGGCGGCAGTAACTGGTGGCGACCAAACGCTTTGTAATGTAACCAGCACGACCATTACCGGAAACACGCCTACGGTGGGTACCGGAGCTTGGGTGAAAGTATCTGGTCCGGGAACGATTACCAATGTAAACAGTGCGACCACTACGGTGACAGGTTTGACTACAACTACTCCTACGTTTGTAAAATGGACAATTAGCAACGGAAGTTGTACTGCTTCTGAAAACCAAATCAGCATTACAGTAGATGCAGCACCTACGGTGTCTAATGCAGGTACGAACCAAACCTTGTGTAATGTAACCACGGCAACAATGGCGGCAAATACGCCTGCGGTGGGCACCGGAGCTTGGGTGAAGGTATCGGGTCCGGGTACCATAGCGGCGGCTGAGGTAAACAACCCTACGGCTCAGATCACTGGTTTAACAGCTGGTTCTACTACTCGTTATCAGTGGGTGATCAGTAATGGGGTTTGTACCAATTCCAGCAGTACGGTAGACATTATTGTAGATGCTTTGCCGACTGCTGCCAATGCAGGTACCGACCAAACATTGTGTGGGGTAACTACGGCTAATTTATCGGCCAATGCCCCAACTGTAGGCACCGGAACTTGGTCAGTAGTATCTGGGCCAGGAACGATTGCAGCGCCACAGTTAAATAATCCAAATGCGACGGTCACTGGTTTGAGTACTACTACACCAACTATACTGAAGTGGATGGTGACCAATAGTACTTGTAACTCTGAAGATCAGGTAACCATTACAGTAGATGCGACACCAACAGTAGCCAATGCAGGGGGTAACCAACAATTATGTGGGGTAAATACTACCACCACGACAAACCTTGCCGCGAATGCTCCAACAGTGGGTACAGGAACCTGGACAGTAGTGTCAGGGTCGGGAAGCTTTGGTAATGCCAATGTGCCTACTACTACAGTTTCTGGTTTATCGTATGGAGCCAATGTATTCCGTTGGACCATTAGCAATGGTGCTACTTGTACACCCTCTATGGCTGATGTAACGATTACCTTATTTCAACCACCAACTACTGCCAATGCTGGGTTGAACCAAAGCTTATGTGGACCGAACACCACTACTACGGCAAATTTGGCGGCAAACACACCCACGGTGGGTACGGGTGCTTGGACTGTAGTGTCTGGTACGGGTTCATTTAGCAATGTCAATGCGGCCAATGCGACGGTCTCTGGACTGTCTTATGGAGCCAATGTATTCCGTTGGACAGTAACCAATGGTACTTGTGCACCATCTGCCTCTGATGTGACGATTACCTTGTTTGAGCCACCAAGCACGGCAAATGCTGGCAGTAACCAAAGCCTATGTGGGCTCAACACTACTACTACGGCCACGCTCAACGCTACTAATCCAGCGGTAGGTACGGGTACTTGGACTATAGTATCTGGTACAGGTTCATTTAGCAATGTCAATGCGGCCAATGCAACGGTTTCGGGCTTGTCTTATGGCGCCAATGTGTTCCGTTGGACAGTAACCAATGGCAATTGTACACCAACGGTTGCTGATATAACAGTTACCTTGTTTGAGCCACCAAGTACAGCCAATGCAGGGGTAAGCCAAACTTTGTGTGGAGTAAACACCAGTACCACAGCAAGCATTACTGCCAACACACCTACAGCTGGTTCGGGAACCTGGACAGTAATTTCGGGAAGTGGGGTATTTGCCAATGCCAATACGCCTAATACTACTATTTCGGGCTTGTCTTATGGCGCCAATGTATTCCGTTGGACAATCAGCAATGGCTCTTGCCCAACGTCTAGCTCTGATGTAACCATTACATTAAATCAGCCACCTACCAATGCCAATGCTGGGGCAGATCAGGTTTTGTGTGGCTTGACAGGAGCAACGAGTACAAGCCTTGCCGCGAATAACCCTACGGTAGGCACTGGAACTTGGACGGTGGTATCTGGTACAGGGTCGTTTAGCAATGCCAATGCGTCCAATGCCACAGTTTCGGGCTTGTCTTACGGTACCAATGTATTCCGTTGGACAATTAGTAATGGTAATTGTACTCCGTCTGTATCTGATATGACTGTTACGTTGAATCAGCCGCCTACCACTGCCAATGCAGGAGGGGCTCAGACAGTATGTGCTACTACTGCTACATTGAATGCCAATACCCCAGCGGTAGGTACGGGAATGTGGACGTTGATTTCTGGAAGCGGAGCCGTTACCAATGCTACAAGCCCTATTACTACAGTTACTAACCTGGGAGTAGGTATTAACACCTTCCAGTGGACAATCAGCAATGGCAATTGTACCAATAGCACCGCTACGGTAACTATTACCCGTGAGGCTACCCCAACCACGGCAAACGCTGGCGCAGATCAAAGGGTATGTGGAACGTCAGTGACCTTGAATGGTAACAATCCAAGTGCTGGTACGGGTCAATGGACTTTGATAAGCGGCAGTGGTACTATTTCTAACGCAGCAAGCCCTAATACTACTGTGTCTAACCTGGGCATAGGAGTCAATGTATTTAAGTGGACAATCTCTAATGGCTCTTGTCCAGTTTCTGAATCAAATGTAAACATTACCAGGGATGCGCCGCCTACAACTTCTATTGCCGGAGGTAATCAAACAACTTGTGCCACTACGGTGAATCTTACAGGTAATACACCCACTACTGGTACTGGGCAATGGAGTATTGTGAGCGGTTCAGGTGTTATTACTGATCCTGGTAACCCTAATACGCAAGTATCTAACCTGGGTGTAGGGTTAAATATATTCCGTTGGACAATCACCAATACCTGTAGCAGTTCTTCGTCAAGCATTAGTGTTACCAAAGAAGCTACTCCAAGTACAGCAAACGCTGGCAGCAATCAGGTTGTTTGTGTAAACACGGCAACACTGACTGCTACCTCGCCCACCGTGGGTACTGGTAACTGGACGACTGTAGCAGGAACCGGAACCGTAACCAATCCTACGAGTCCTAACTCTGGGGTAACCGGATTGAGTGTAGGAGTAAATACCTTCCAATGGACAGTTTCTAACGGAAGTTGTACGCCGTCAGTGGCCAGTGTGAGCATCGTAAGAGATCAGGAGCCTACCATTGCAAGTGCGGGACCTGACCAAACACTTTGTGGAGCCACTACTGCCACTTTTGCTGCCAATAGCCCCACAGTGGGTACCGGACGCTGGACACAGGTTAGTGGTCCGGGTACGGCCAACATTATTAATCCAGGAGCAAACGTATCTGGAATCACTGGTTTGGTGGCTGGCTCTTATACTTTCCGTTGGACAATTACCAATGGAAGTTGTACTGCAAGCACTGACGATATGGTAATGAATGTGATTGCAGCACCTGTTACTACGGTTAATTTGCAAGTAAGCGATGCTACCTTCTGTATAGATCAACGGCCAGCTGTATTCAATATCACAGTGAGTAATACCGAAGCTGGTACAACCTATGAGTTAAGAAATGGGGCTACTGTACTTACCTCGCAAGTAAGTGCGGGTGGAACGCTTACATTTAGCAATTTGCCAACTCCCACAGCTTCGGCAACTTATGATGTATATGCAACTCCTGCGGCAGTAGGTGGTGCCTCTTGTCCATCCGAGAAGCTGGCTGATCGGGCGCAGATAACCATTGATAATTGTAATACACCAGTGGCAAATAACCTGACGCTGAAAACAGACAACTGTACAGACATTAACCTGAATTTGCTACCTGATTCAACCAATCAGGCGCAAGGTGGAGTTACCTTTGCTGTGACCGAAGCCAGAGATTTTGTAACGCCTACGGGAGGGATTGTCAATATGAGCGCCAATGGCACATTTAAGTATGAACCACGCACCGCCTTTATTGGGCGCGATAGTGTGTCTTACCAAGTGTGTAATTCTAACGGTAGTTGTGCTGACGGCAAAATCTATATCAGTATTGAGGCTTGTACCAACGATGCCCCCGAGGCCAAAGATGATGTGTACACCATTGATAATTGTAAGGTGCTCACGGGCAACGTGTTGCTAAATGATGTGGATGCCAACACCAATACCTTGAAAATAAGTATGGTAGGCTCGTTATTAACCAATCGTCGTGGAGTAGTTATACTTGAAGCAGACGGTGGGTTTACTTACACGCCTCCTGAGGACTTTGTGGGAATTGACACCCTGGCTTACCAAGTATGCGATGACGCTTCTATTAGTAAGTGTGATAGTGCCTTGCTCATTGTGAATGTGACTGAATGTGGACAAATATTTATTCCAAATGGCTTCTCGCCAAATGATGATGGTAAGAACGATACTTATGTGATTTTGGGAGTGGAAAAATACCAGGTAACATTTAGCGTGTACAACCGTTGGGGAAGTCGGGTATACTTTAATAAGGATTATAAAAATGACTGGAATGGTTTTGCCAACCAAGGCAACCTAAGCGGGCAACGTTTACCTGATGGTACTTACTATTATGTTATTGACTTGAACAATGGCCAAAAACCATCGGCTGCTTATTTGATTTTACAACGATAGAATATACCAACCTCAGCCCTTGCTTTGTGAGGGTTGAGGTTATTCAAACATAAAAATTTATAATACATTAAAAACGAACGGGCAAACTATGATGCACATTAAAAAATATGGTTTATTAAGCCTTTTGGTATTTTGGGGGCTTAGCCTGCTGTCGGTGCAGAAAGGACAGGCACAACAAGACGTACAATTTACCCAATACATGTTCAATGGATTGGCAATTAACCCAGCGTATGCAGGTAGTCGCGATGTGTTCAGTGTTACGGGATTGTTTCGTAAACAATGGACAGGCATTGAAGGAGCCCCGGTTACCCAAACGCTCTCTGGGCACTTGCCCCTTGTCAAAGATCGCATTGGTCTGGGGTTGACCTTGGTCAATGACAAAATAGGTATTACCAACAATTTTTCAATGATTGGTTCTTATGCCTTCCGGATCAGGTTTAATACTGGAGTATTGGCCATGGGTATTCAGGCAGCCATTACTCAGTTCAGGGCTAATTTTACTGATGTACGCTTTTCGGTAGACCCTACCAGTACCGACCCGGCGTTTGACCAGAATATCAATAAGACCCTGCCCAACTTTGGTACTGGCGTGTATTATTATACTGACAGGTTTTATGCGGGGTTGTCTGTACCTCAATTGATCAACTGGGACCTGGCAGATGGAAATATTTCTAATGCTCGTCAATCGAGGCACGTGTTTGCTACAGCAGGCTATGTGTTTGATGTATCGCCTACAGTGAAAATACGTCCTTCGCTGCTTGCCAAATATGTATCGGGTGCCCCTTTTTCTATAGACATAAACGCCAATGTATGGTTGTTTGACCGGTTTGCGGTAGGGGGGTCTTATAGAATAGGAGACGCAGTAAATTTATTAGCCGAAGCCCGTATTTCAAATAATATCTCGGTAGGGTATGCGTATGACCTTACCCTCACCCAGTTGGGGAGGTACAATTCGGGTAGCCATGAAATAATGTTACGAGTGGAGTTTGGGGTGGGCAAAGACAAAACCAAGATATTGACTCCCCGTTATTTTTAATAAAAGTGAGTTATCAGCTGCTAACTTAGTATGTACCAAGACAAAATTAAATATACCTAATATGCAAGTATAACTATCATATTATGAGAGAGTTATCTTTACTTGTAGCTTATAGCTAATTGCACCGATATTCATCGGTATCTAAGGACTTGCTGCTACTTAATGTTGCCGAAATAATGTCAGTAAATATTCTTTCGCCTTGTCTAGCGACTAAAATATACAGTTAAAATGGGGAAGTTATTTTGACTGCATTACTTAACAATTAACTGAAAATAAACTTAACCATTAATTACCCAGTGTTATTGAAAACAACTACAGGAATGAAAAAAGGAGTCTTGCTTATTATTATTTTAATGTGCTCGATGTGGGTACAGGCACAACGTACCCGTTTGCGTAAAGCAAATGTTGAATTCGCAAAGTTTAATTACAAAGAGGCCATTAAGTTATACGAAACTTACCTGGCAAAAAACCCTAGTAATAAAGAGGCACAAGCAAACCTGGCGCATTCTTATCGGAAGGTAAATGATAGTAAAAATGCCGAAAAATGGTATGCAGTGGTAGTAAACCACCCTAACACCAACCCTACCAACAAATTGTACTATGCCCAGGCATTGGCTATGAACGGGCGTTACAAAGAGTCACGCAAGTGGTATAAAATATACGCCAAAGAAGTAGGACATGATGAACGTGGGCATGTGTTTGAACAAACGTATCAGAACTTGGCGCAGTTTTATGAAGATGCCAGCAAGTATGAGGTAAGACTAGCACCATTTAATTCAAAAAAGGCAGACTTTAGCCCTATGTTTTATCGCAATGGCATTGTGTTTTGCTCTAGTAGAGAGCCTGATGAGGACAAAAGAAAAGACAAAAAAGAAAAACATGGGTGGAACGGTGATCGTTTCCTGGATTTGTACTACACCAGGGGAGGAGTGACTTCTCCTGAACCCTTTCATAAGGATCTTAACTCTCGTTATCACGAAGGACCTTTGAGTTTTTATAATGGAGAGAATTCGGTGGTATTTACCCGGAATAATTATTACAACGGCAAGTTTAAAAAGAGCAAAGAAGGGATAAATAAATTGAAGCTTTACCTTGCTACCATAGTGAGTGACAAATTTGCCGAGATTACCGAGTTTCCTTACAACGATGACGAATACTCGGTAGGTCACCCCACCTTAAGCAGTGATGGCACTACGTTGTATTTTGTATCTGATATGCCTGGTTCGCTAGGAGGCACCGATATTTTTAAGAGTACGCTTCAGGCAGGACAATGGGGACCTCCCCAAAACCTGGGTTCTGGCATTAATACCAAAGGAAATGAAATGTTTCCTTTTTTAGACGCTGATAATAATTTGTTTTTTGCGTCTAATGGACATGCTGGGCTGGGTGGACTGGACATATTTCTTGCGCGTAATATCAATGGGCATTTTGCCCCTCCCGAAAATCTGGGTGCCCCTGTAAATAGTAGTAAAGATGATTTTGGCTTTATCATGGACACTGATAAAAACGAAGGCTACTTTAGTTCTAATCGCGATGGGGGAGTGGGAGACGATGATATTTATTATTTTAAGCTGCACCCCTGTAAAATAGCTGCAGTAGTGGTAGATTCTGTGACAGGCAGAATGATTGATCGGGCTCACCTTGAAATCCACGAAGAAGATACCAAAAAACAGGTCATTCATGTAAATGCAAGCAAGTATTTATTTACACTACAAACCAAAATACGCACTAATTATTTAATCACTGCCTCGAAAGAGGGGTATGTGCCCAAAACCATAGAAATTACCCATCAACAATTGATTGACTGTAAAAACCAAGACCGTAAAATAGTAGATACGATTAAAATTGCCTTGGGTCCACCTATCATTGCACGCAAAACAGGTAAGCCGAGCAGGGGAGGTAACATATTACGGACGCCGCCAGGCAGAGGTTGGGACTCCACCAAGATTATCCAGGTAAAAACCATCTATTATGACTTAGACAAATACTTTATCCGACCCGATGCGGTAAAAACCTTGGACGAACTCTTGGTTATTTTGTATCGAAACCCAAAAATGCGCATTGGACTGTCGTCGCATACCGACTCGCGCAACACTTCTAAATACAATGTGCAATTGTCGCAAAGGCGTTCGCAGTCAGCGTTGCAGTATTTAGTGAGTCGTGGTATTAGCCCCCAACGCATTATTGTAGATTGGTTTGGTGAAACAAAATTAGTTACCCCTTGCCCAGACGGTGTACCTTGTAACGAAACTCAGCATCAGCTCAACCGACGTACCGAAGTGATTGTACTTGAAGAGTAGCTTTTGCTGGTTTTAATGTATTGAGATAATATGCCCATTGAAGTTCGATGGGCATGTTCTTTTATGTTTTAATTAACATAATGTTTGATTATAAAACAATACAAACGCCAAAGCAGCTACACATAATTATGTGAAAATAAAAAAAATGGGGGAGAATAGACAAAATAAAGTACTTTGTAATAAATTCAGGCTTTATTTAAAAGCGCTTTAATTCCTGTAGTTATTGCAGAATATATTGAAATAGAAACAGGGGAGGACAACCCATAAATATTGCCTACTTGTGACTTGTCAAATAATTATTCTAATATGGTATTGTGCTTATTTTAGGGTGGGTATGGTATGGTTTAAAATAGGGATGCAATAGTGCCTATACAATAAAACACTCCACTCCCTTTTTTGTTTAACATAAAAATGTCTTGCCAAGCAATTGCTAACAAAAATGAATAACTTTGCGAGACATTTTGAGATAAGGATAGTGCATACCCATAAAGCAAATATAGATGAGCGATTTGATTAATAGTTTTCTTTTTCTTGTAGCAGTGCTTGATCCCATTGGTTCTGTACCTGTATATTTAGAGGCGACTAAGGATTTTGATAAAAAGCATAAAAAGAAAATAGCTGTAAGAGCCTCATTCATTGCTTTCATGATTTTACTGGCTTTTATTGTCATTGGGCAGTTTTTTTTAGAAGGTATGTCCATTACTCTAGATGCCTTTAGAATATCGGGTGGACTAATTTTGTTTTTGTTTTCACTTACTATGATTTTTGGTGAGAGTAAACCTGAGTCGGAGAAACAACTGATTACTGATTATAAACACGTGACCATATTCCCCATTGCTATCCCCTCTATAGCTTCTCCAGGGGCTATTATGTCGGTGGTAATATTGACCGATAACCATATCTATACTATAGAGCAACAAATCGTTACCACTTTACTAGTGGCTTTGGTGGTTTTTCTTACCGCCCTCATACTGCTTGCCGCCGTAGCAGTTCAAAAAAGAATTGGAGACTATGGTATCATTATCATTAGTAAGGTGATGGGACTGATATTGGCTTCTTATGCAGTACAGAATATTTTGAGTGGTTTGAAAAACTTCTTTATGTCGGTAAAATAGCCTAAGAAAAGCAACAAAATGCCTTGCCCATGATGGACTAATGCTGGCGTAGTTCCGCTGAGCACCAATATACATTGGCATCTAAGGACTCGTAAGCTCGGTTCCTTAACAAGACCGTTGACTTTAGCCTGTTGCAGATGGCTTATGCGTCTGTTTTTTTTAATGCTCAACTCTTAAGAAACCGATGGCTTCCGTTGCTGGAGATTCGTCCAACATCTACTGGAGTTTGTCGTGCTTAAAAACACCCCTCACCAGCATTACAAACTCATCATTTTTAGCGCTGAAGACCTGATGATTTAACACATACTCTAAAGTCAAATTAAAATGCCTCGTTTACCCCAAAATAAATTCCACCATTGCCGTCTCTGTTGTACCCATAATCGAGCCTAAGCAAGGTGTTTTGGTCTTTTACAAATTTAAACCTAAATCCTCCTCCAAAACTGACCTTAAAGTCATCAAAAAGTCGATTTGGCACATCGCTTATGCCACCAATGATACCAAAGGCTGCCATGCTCCATCGGGAATGTAGCTGTAAACGGTATTCTAATTGACCCACATACATATGGTTATCGACAAACCTACCTCTAAAATAACCTCTCCCTCGTTGGCCACCTCCATACCAGGCTTTGCCCTGAAAGGGTACCACCCCAAATGTATTTTCAGAATATACTTGCATTGCCACAACACTACCTGTGCCAATGGATTGATAAGTACGAAAATCACCAATAAATTTGTTAAACCCAGATGTAGCCCCCCAATTTTCGCTGGAAAATTGAGTATCCATTCCAAAGAAAAATCCTTTTCGGGGAGATTCAATCATATCGCGGCTATCAAAATTAAATATAATGCTCAAACCACTGATGATAGCCCCATCACTACCTAAGATGTTGCCTTGAGCCAACAATCCACCTTCTGCAACCTCGGTAACTTGATGCATTTGAAGGTTTAATCCAATCCCAAAATTCAATAAAGGGGGAAGGCGTTTAAGAAATGAAGCCTTCACTTCGGTAGAGGTCATATTGTATCTTTCTTCATTAGATGCAGGGGTATCGTTTCCGACACCCCAAAAAGAATTAGGGAAGATTTTATACTTTGTCTCCACATCCAGAAAGTAATTTCCCCGACCAAAGTAAATTTGAGGCCTTACCTCTAGAGAAAGCTGTTGGTTAAGTGTATAGATAGCGCTCATCAAAATGTTAGAAGTCCGCGAATTATATACATTGGAATTATTTAATAGTATAAACTGGGCTCCACCACCAAAGCCAAAGTTTGTTTCAGGAGAGGTAAAGGCAATAGGTAAACCAATAATTTTCAGTTTCTTTTGTTTGCCAATGGTGTCAAGGCGATAAATAATATTATTTTCTTCTTCTTGGGCAAACGCTGAACAAAATGTCAAAGAGACAATGATCAGGGTAAAGAGTAGCTTCATTAAAAGAAATATTTATCCAGTATTACATTAAATCCAAATGAAAACAAAATACCCCCAAAGGCAATGTTTTCCCTTATCGTTAGCCCCGAAGGGTCTATCGATTTGTTGGCTACTACCCTAAAGGAGTTGATGTCTACTCCAAGGTCAAAAACAAGGTGATCAGTGATGGCGTAGGAATATCCTATACCTATTTCGCCTCCATACCCATTACCTCTGGTAACTTCTTTGATAGATGCTGTACCGTTCTGAATAATTGATTTTTGGAAGAAGCGTACGTAGCCAAATGCAATTGATATAAACACAGAGCCTTGCGAATTGTCAGATAGGTATTTTACAAATGTAGGAGCTGCAAATAGTGTTTCTGATTCATTTTCTGTAAATTCATTGTTATCGCTGGTTCGGGCAAGACCCAGACGAAAACCAGGCAAAAACCGCCCACCAGAAAATTTTCCGTTGAAGAATTCGATATGGTAACCATTCGAAAAAAAATTATTGCCACTACTACGACTACCACTGTTGGATTCTATACTACCAGATAGCCCGGTAAACCACCTGCCTTTTCTGAAAGGGGTTTGCGAGGAATCTGTTTTCGCTTCTTGGGCAGATAGATAAGTAGTACAAAAAAGTAAACAAGCTATGAAAATAAAAGTAGTTTTTTTTTTCATTAGGTGAAATATTTAGCACTTATGATTGGGGCAATATAGTAGAAAAACAAAGAGGCAACCTGATAAATCAGGAGTATTTTTTTGATCCTTTACAAAATACTCGGAAGGCTATAGTAATGGCCATTACTTCAAAAAATGCCTCGCCCCCAAGAAAAATCTCCACCTAAATTTTGCCTATTTTATTTCTTAATTGACCCCTAAATAGATGACGAGTGTTTTTTGTTGAAGGTCAGGTAAATGTGTTTAAACAAAAGTATATTTTCGCTTGAAAGTTTGTTAATAGCAAAAAATAGTACATACTTGTCTTGTCGATATAACTTACCATTTCATCCGTAGCTCTCTTTCTTAGATACTTAAACAATTAAGTAAGTAGCAACAAGCAATTAGCTATAAGCTACAAGTAAAGATAACTCTCTCATAGTATGATAGTTACACTTGCATATTAGGCATAAGCCATCCTACTATACATTTTGGCTCAAGCTGGCAGTGGAGACACTGCCAGCGGCGCGTCCGCCTCGAGTTGTGTCTCCACAACCGAAAAATGTATAGTAGGATGGGTATAAGCTACAAGTAAAGATAACTCTCTCATAATATGATAGTTATACTTGCATATTAGGTATATTTAATTTTGTCTTGGTACATAGAGTTTATTTTAAACTTTATCTTGCTTACATAAGTTGTTTTTGCACTTATTTTTAAGTGACTATGAACTGGTGAGTTATAAGCAAATTGATTCAAAAAAAGGTCAATCCATGTACAAATTAAAAATTCTAATCCTACTATTGTCAATTACCCATTTCGCGATGGGTCAAAAACGGGTCCGTATTGGTATATCCACTGATTTTGAAAAAACAACCACTTCAGATTCTCTATTTCAATCTATGGTTGCCGAAATTGATCGTACTTTGGGCGCTTCTAAGAAAGTGACATTGCCCAACGACCAAGTGTTTTTTGGTAATAATAGCTTGAGCAAAGCACAACAAAACTATGACAAGTTAAGCGGTAAGGTTGACCTGGTTTTACTTGTCGGTTCTATTAGCACCAAGGGGGCTTTGCAAAACAAGCGTTTGAATAAGCCAACGATTGCGATTGGAGTCATCGACCCTAACCTCCAGGAGCTACCTTACCAAAATGGCACCTCTGGGAAATACAATTTTAGCTACATTTGGGCAAATAAAGATGTGTTTAAAGAGTTGTCCGAGTTCAGGAGATTGGTTGGGTTCAAAGAGTTGGCGGTGCTTGTCAATGCTTCATCTGCTTTAACCGTAAATACCCAAAAAGGAAAAAGACTGCTTGATTCCTTAGGCAAAGCATTTTCTGCCAAAGTCAGCGTGGTTCCAATAGGAGACAATATAACTACTTCATTAAATGCCCTCCCTTCAAAAACCGATGCGGTATATCTTACACACCTTTATGGCAAAACATCTGCCGATATAACAGCCATTGCGAGCGAGCTTAAGAAAAGAAAATTACCCTCTTTCTCAGGAAGCCAGTGGCATGTCAAGCGTGGTATTTTGGGAAGCAATGGTGAAGAAAACGATCTCAGACAGGTAATTAGAAGGTTGTCGCTGATGGTAGATGATGCTTTGTCGGGAAGTGCTCTGGCAAAAATGCGGGTGAGTATCAATTTTAAGCAATCTTACAGTTTAAATGTGAAAACTGCCCGAGAAATTGGCTTGTCGCCAGCATTTGATGTATTATTTACTGCCAATCTAATAGATGAAGATAAAGTAAAGTCGACTACTTACTCGCTCACCCAGATACTAGACCAGTCGTTGCAAAAAAACCTCGATATCAAACTTGCCTACAAAGATATTGAACTCACTTCGCAAGACATTGTCTTGGCACGTTCTTCGGTTTTACCCAATGTAAGTTTAGATGTTTCAGCAGTCCAGCTCAACCCTGATCAGGGCAGTTTTATTTCTCCAGAAAGGCAAGGAAATGCGCAGTTGTCCCTTACTCAGGTGATATACTCAGAAGAAGCAGTAGCAGCTATTCGGATAGCTAAATACATTAATGAGGCTCAAAAATATCAAACTCAGGCCAATGTACTGACTGTATTGATCAACACTTATGAGGCGTATTTTAATGTGTTGTCAGCCAAAACTGACTTATTGATTCAACAAGAAAACCTAAGAAACTCGCTGAAAAACCTGGAAATTGCCAAAGTAAAAATAAGTACGGGAGCTTCCAGCAAAGCCGATGCGCTAAGGTGGGAAAGCGAAGTAGCGGCTTCTCGCCAAGCAGTGGTGCAATCCGAAACAACCGTGATGTCGGCGAAGTTCAGGCTGAATAATTTACTTGCCAATACGTTGGAACAGGATTTTGATATTGCAGATATTACCATTGAAGGAGACATTTTTAAGAAATTGAGTGAAGATAGAATATCAAAACTTATCACGCGCCCCAGCGATTTTTCCAGCCTGTCTAATTTTTTGGTGACAGAAGCAGTACGTTCAAACCCCAATAAAAAGCAGTTGCTGGAAAACCTCAAGGCCATTGAAAGAACCCAGCTCCAAAATAAGCGTTTGTTTTATGTTCCCACCATTGCCATTCAAGCATCAGCGGGGTATGTATTTCATAGAAGCGGTAACGGTTCTGAAGGAATTCCTGGCTTTAACCTGGTAGATAATCCCTGGCAAGTAGCTTTGTCTTTGAGTTACCCCATTTTTGTTGGAAACCAAAGAAGAGCCAACCTACAAAAATCCCATATCCAATTAGACCAAATCAAGTTAGCCCGTACCCAATTGGATCAAAGCCTGGAGTTACAAGTAAGAACTAGTTTATTGACTACCTTGAGTGCCTCTACTAATATCAATTTTAGCCAACTTGCTGCTCAGAATGCTTTAGAAAATTTTGAGCTGGTAAGAAATAACTACCAACAGGGAGCGGCTACCATCACTCAGCTCATTGATGCTCAGAGAGCTGCATTGAACGCTCAGTTGAGTAATGCTTTATCTATTTATAACTTCATACTGGCTAAACTGAGGGTTGAGTTTGCTATAGGATTTTTCTCTATGCTTACCCCCGAACAACAATTGAAGGATTTTGAAGACCGTTTTGAAAAATATTTAAATGCTAAGGACTAACCGATAAAAGAAGCTATTCATGAGAACTTACATCAAAAATATGACAGGAATCATTCGTTGTTCCTTGGTTGTTTTGATTTTTTTATGCCTCAATGCTTGTGGAGGTAAGGAAGAAAAAAAAGTAGAAGTACTGCGCCCTGTTAAATACAAAAAAGTAGGCATTTACAGTGGGGAAAAAATAAGAACATTTAGCGGCATAGCCAAAGCAGCAGGCGAGGTGGTGCTAAGCTTCCGAGCGGGGGGCATCATTACCGAAGTAAAAGCAAAAGTAGGAAATCGAGTGAAAAAAGGTGATTTGATTGCCAGACTAGACAACGTAGAAGCCCGTCTTGCATTGGAAAAATCGGCTACTTCAGTCAATAGTGCACTGTCGGGAATGAACACTGCCAAAAGTGAACTCGATAGAGTAAAGACACTTTATGAAAAAAATAGTGCTTCACTCAAAGAGTATCAGGCAGCGCGAAACGCTTACCAAAATGCCTTGGCTCAATACGAATCTGCCAAACGAAATCAAAGCATTCAGGCAACCCAAACCAAGTATGGATTTATTTATGCCCCTCAGAGCGGGGTAATTGCCGGGGTTGATGGTGATGTAGGGGAGAGTGTACAACCGGGGCATCAGTTTGCTACCCTCAATGCAGGAGATGGCATGCAAATAGAAGTAGGCATTCCTGAAAACTTGATTAATAAGATTACTACTGAAATGGAAGTAGATTTGTCTTTTTCATCTTTAGACAAAAAAACTTTTAAAGGTAGTGTGGTGGAAGTAGCCCAAATCACTGATAAAGGAGCGGCTACCTACAAAGTCAAAATAGATGTAATAGCCCCAGTGAGTACCATCAGACCAGGCATGGCAGCCGATGTTACTTTTAAATTTGGAAAAAAACAAAAGGAAGAAAAGCACAAGGTAGTAGTTCCGGTGAAGGCGGTAGGAGAAGATGGAAATGGAAACTTTGTGTTTGTAGTCACCTCTAAAGATGGCAAGGTGGGGGTTGTCAAAAAAAGAAAAGTAGTCATAGGAGAGATTTCTTCAGATGGCTTTGAGATTAAAACAGGGCTTTCTCAAGGTGAACTCATTGCTACAGCTGGTCTGCAAACTTTGTTGGATGGACAAAAAGTAAAACTTCAATAACTCTATATACTTAGCCATGAATCTTACAAAATTTTCAATTGAAAGAAATCGAATAGTTTTAAGCATACTGGGTATCATAGTAATTACAGGGTTGTTGATGTATCAGTCTCTACCCCGGGACAGTATGCCCCCTTATACCATCAGGGTGGCTTCTGTTGTGTCAGTGTTTCCTGGTGCCAGCCCCAAGAGGGTAGAGGAGTTGGTCACCGATAAAATTGAAAAAGTAGCCCAGGAATTACCAGAACTTAAATTGGTTAAAAGTACTTCACGTACTGGTCTATCAGTGGTTCAGGTGGAGCTAAGAATGGAAGTAAAGCCACAAGAATTGCAGCCTGTATGGGATCGGCTAAGGAGGAAACTAAGCAATGTTCAAGGACTACCAGAACGCGTGCGCCCTCACCTCAAAGATGACGGACTAGGTGAAGTGTTTGGGATTGCGATTGGTCTTACCAGCGATGGGTTTTCTTATGCCGAAATGAAAAAACATGCCGATCACTTACGAAATAACTTGATTAGGTTAAAAGATGCTGCTAAGGTGGAAATTAACGGTGAGCAAGAAGAACGTATTTTTATAGAATTTGACAATACCCGGCTCAAAAGCTATGGATTAACCGCCAGTAGATTACAAGGAATCATTGGAAATACCAATATTTTGAATTCTGGGGGAGAAATATCAGTAGAAGAAGAAAGAATTGTTCTCGAGCCTACAGGTAATTTTAACAATATATCTGCCATTAAAAAAATGTTAATCCCCATTGGGGAAGCTGGGCAGGTAGTTCCTTTAGAAGATATTACAGTAGTAAAAAGGGGCTATATTGACCCGCCAAAGCAAGTGGTAAAAATCAATGGACTGAATGCCCTTTCGTTACATATTTCTTTGAAAAAAGGAGCAAATGTTATCAAACTTGGAGAAGAAGTAGATCAAGTCCTTAAGAAATGGCAAAGCAAGTTACCTGTTGGACTAGAAGTCTTTCGAGTATCTTCACTCGATACCTACATTAGTGCAAAAATTGGCGACTTTGTAAGTAATCTTATCCAGGCGATTGTAATTGTTTTGGTAGTAATGTTGATCTTTTTAGGCCTTAGAACAGGTTTGGTCATTGCCAGTTTAATTCCATTTGTAACCGTTACTACGTTGCTAATTATGGGGTTGATTGGAGTAGGACTTAATCAGATTACCTTGGCTGCGTTGATCATGGCGTTGGGGATGATGGTAGACAATGGAATAGTAGTGGCAGAGTCGATTATGGTAAAAGTAGAGCAAGGAATAGATATAAAGAAAGCCGCTATCGACTCATGTAGTGAACTATTTGTGCCCCTCCTCATTTCAACATTGACTACCTCCGCAGCATTTTTATCTTTTTACTTGGCTGAATCGGTAATGGGAGATATTATGGGGCCACTCTTTGTAGTGATTAGCATTGCGTTGCTTTCTTCTTGGGTGCTTTCTTTGAGTATTATTACTTTATTATCGGTGTTTTTTTTGAAGGTAAAAAAGGGAAGCAGCAATAAGCAAAGTTTTCTTGACAGAACTATCAATACGCTTAAAAGGTATTACAAAAACCTAATTCTAAAAGCCCTGGCTTGGAAACGAATGGTTATTTTGTCTATTGTAGCATTGTTTGTTTTGTCGATCGTTGGTTTTGGATTTCTGTCATTTTTGTTTTTCCCTGATAGTGACCGAAACATGATTACGATTGATGTAAATCTTCCGGAAGGCACCAAAATAGAAGCCACTAACAAAGTTGTAACTGAAATAGAGCAGTACATGCAGCAAAAGCTAAAGGTTAACAAGGGGCGCCTCGAAGGAGTCATAAGTTGGGCTTCTTTTATAGGCGAAGGGCCATCATCTTATGACTTGGGCTACAGTGCCGATGAAGCTAATTCAAATTACGCTCATATACTGGTCAATACCTCGTCATTTGAAGCCAATGGGGAATTAATCAGTAAGTTAGATGCTTTTTGTTTTAATAGTTTTCCTAATGCAGAGATAAAAATTGGGCGTTTAGGTTCGGCAGGAGGAGGGGCACCTGTTGAGATTAAAGTATCAGGCAATGACCCAAATAAATTATCAGGGATTTCTAATGCCATCAAAGCTGAACTATTTAAGATAAAGGGAACCAAAAATATTAAAGATGACTGGGGACCCAAAGGGAAAAAGTTCATTGTAGAAATAGACCAGAACAAAGCTCAGAGTGCTGGGGTGAGCAACCAGGATATTGCGGTTTCGTTGCAAACAGTATTAGATGGTTTCAAGGCGGGAGAGTATCGGGAAGCTGATAAGTCAATTCCTATTATAATGAAAGGGGGAGACAGCAAAGAACAAACGCTTACTAAATTGATGGGACTGAATATTTACTCTCAAAATTCAGGCAGGAGTGTTCCATTTTTACAAGTAGCGCGTATTGTACCTCAGTGGCAATATTCTAAGATTAAAAGACTAAATTTGGTGCGAACCATTGTAATATCGAGCCAATTGACTGAAGATGGAAATGCTTCGGCTATTATGGCTCAAATAACGCCCTGGTTGAAAACTCAGGCAAAGAAATGGGGAGATGATTACTCGTACAGCTTAGGAGGAGAAGCCGAAAGTACTGCGGAGAATATGGGAGCAGTTGCTAAGTACTTGCCGTTGTCAGGCTTCATCATTATGATGTTGTTGATTATTCAATTCAACTCATTCCGAAAAATGTTTATGATCGTTTGTACGATTCCGCTAGGGGCAATTGGGATGGTAGTGGGACTTTTTGTTTTTGGAACCCCGTTTGGTTTTATGGCTTTTCTAGGGATGATTTCTTTGGCTGGAATTGTGATTAACAATGCCATTGTTTTGATTGATAGAATTGAGATTGAAGAAAATGAGCTTAAAAGAGCACCCCAAGACGCAGTAATTATGGCTTGCTTGCAACGATTTAGACCCATTTTGTTGGCCACTTTTACTACTGTACTCGGTCTTATCCCTTTGTATCTGGGGGGAGGCGCCACCTGGGAACCAATGGCGGTAACCATTATGGTGGGATTACTCTTTGGGACGGTAATTACTCTTCTTTTTATTCCGTCTTTGTATAGTATTTTATACCAAGTGAAATATGATGGATATGTTTTTGACGAAAAAATGATGGAATAAGAGTTTTTGCAAAATGTTAGATAACCTGTACAATCGCCGTTTTTCGGTTTTTCTGGGTAGCTTTTTAATACTTATATTCGGAGATTTGTTTCTGCCTATTCAGGATAAAAACCTGGTACAAACCATTTTATTGGTACAAAATATTGCTTTTAGTTTCATTCTTTTTATCCATGAATCCATTAAAATAAAACGATTGGTTGGCGTGGTATTTTTGGTCACCATCATTACCCGGTTAATCCCCCTTATTGGTTATGATGGGTCGCTTGGGTTTGCCTTAATTTATATCATTTACTTTGCTTTAATTAGTTATGAAATACTCAAGGCTTTACAAAAGCAACAGGCGGTAGGGCTGGAAATGATCAGTGCAGCATTTTGTGGCTATATATTGCTAGGTGTTTTGGCAAGCATTGTGTTTTTTACTATGGATCGCTCATCAGAGGCTTTTACCAGCACTGCAGTCAATAAAGAGTATGCAGATTACCTATATTTTAGTTTTATCACGCTTCTAACCATTGGCTATGGTGACATTACCCCTACCTCCGAACTGTCTCAAAAGCTAGTCATTATTGTGGCTTTGATTGGTCACTTTTACACCGTATTTGTAATGGCAGTAGTCATTGGCAAGTTTTTGAGCTCATCAAATAAGCCGTCTTAAAAAAAACTGTGTATCAGATAAGTAGTTGCTCAAACCAAGCGTTTAAAAAATCTTGGGTTACTTAGTATTTTACTTAACATAATTTATAGTTACATAACAACTAAATAAAAAGAAAATCCTTCAATACAAACCCCCTATTGTCAAAGTCGAAGGACAAGAAGGGGGGGGGAGAAGACTCAAAACCAAATCAGCCCCAGAAAATAAAGAGCAATTGGAGGGTAATCCTAAACCAAAGATAGGCAAGTCCAGAGCTATCGATCGCCTGTCACACAAAAAAATCCCTTTTCTCCCCAAAGCAAATACTCAGAGAAAAAAGGGAAATCATAAAACCGCTAATACAATGGTTCATCGACAGAAAACTGTCGACTATCATTCTAAAACTTTCCTGGTACCAGTTTTTTACCGATATATATGCGGTAAGGGTCATCCGACAAACTGTAGTTTACAGTACTCATTGTCAACGATCCATTACTTTGCAAAGTAAGCACTTGGCTGGTATTTGCCGGGTCAACCAACAAAGCAAGCAGCTTGGCTCCATCACTGGTGTTTATGCCAGGGGTAGTGTTGCTTTGGGTAGCCTTGAGTTGCCACAGATAGTTTGTTTTTTGGCCATCGTTATAAGCAGCAAAGCTTAGTGTGTTGCCATTGCGTTTCAAAAACTTATCGGGAGCTGCTGCCGAGGCAATCAGTAATGTGCCATCGCCTTGGCGTTTAAAAATAAAAAACTGGCTTTGGTCGTTCTTATCAGTTCGCGCATTGCTACTGGTACCTGCTGTTGCAAAGTCTGGTTGTATTGTCACTATTTTGTTGCCTTGGCGAAAAGTGAGCTGATAAGTAGTATAATCGCTTTGGGCATAAGTGGTGCTTACTAACAGGCAAAGCCAAGCCATACAAATTAAATATCGTTTCATTGGTTTGATTTTTCTTTTAGTTTATTTCTTTAAATTTTGAACCTTCTTTTCTAATGCCTGCATTTTCTGCTGCATTTGTTTCATTTGCTTGTTTTGTTCAATCAAGTGCAAGGTAAGCTCCTCTACTTTTTCTACCAACAACACATTAATTTGTGCCACGTTCATCCCTTCTTTCTCTACCTTTGCCGCCTTGGGTACTTTGGGCAAGTGGTGGTTTGCATTGATATAAGCCTCTACTTGCTCAAGTGGCATCAAATCATAGTTTTTGGCAAACACATAATCAGGAAAAGAACCCACGTTGAGGGTAAGGCTGTTGGCTTGTACCCTGCCACTAAAATTAGCCGAAGTACCTGTCAAAGCACCTGCTAATCTAGCAGTGCCATTCACGTGCAGTTTTGCCAAAGGGTTGCTCGTGCCAATGCCCACATTGTTGTTGGTATGAATACGCATGGTTTCTGCTTCGGCATTATTTTTAAACACAATGGCATCGTCACCAGTGTTATCAGTATCGGGGCGAAAGTTGAGTGTACCATGACTACTAAAAGCGCCGCCTTCCAAATGAATATCTCCTGACTTTACAGTGAACTTTGCCAAGCTATTGCTTGCCGTGGCAGTACCAATGCCTAAGCTCAACCGCCCGTCGGCACTCAGGGTCATCTGGTCGCCGTTGTTATAAAACCTTAGCGAAGAACCAGTACTGCTATTACGTCCTACAAACCAGTCATTTGTGCCAGCTTCTATCCACAAGCCTGCATTGCTGCCATTGAGCCGCACTCTTTGGCTAAAGTTCCAGTCACCGCCCGCTCTGATGGTATACCCCTCCGAATACAAGCCCGAAAATTCGTGTGTGCTAGAGTTGTATGACTTAAGGTTATATAAGTAAAACCCGTTAGGTTGTCCCGCAAAATAGGCTTGGCTATCATTGGCACCATTGCTACTGGAAAGGTAAATTTTCCAAAAAGTACCTGTTTGTGCCTGAAGTGTAAAAACTCCAGAAAATAAAAAAAGCAATAAGCAGGTAGTAATATTGATGAATAACTTTTTCATTGTAATAGATATTTTGGGTTAAGTAAAGCAGTAGCAAGTCTTTAGCTACAAGATTAGCGTTTATTCCTAATTCTTTTGGAGCAATTTCTCCAACCTTTCCAGTCTTTTCAATAGCTCCTGGTTTTGTTGTTGCAAACCTTTGATCTGTTTGTGTTGGGTAATGGTATGTAAAGTTAATTCCTCTACCTTTTCCATCAACAATACATTGATCTGTGCCACGTTCATGCCTTCTTTCTCTACCTTAGCCGCCTTGGGTACTTTGGGCAAGTGATGGTTTGTCTTGATATAAGCCTCTACCTGCTCAAGCGGCATTAAGTCATAACTTTTGGCAAAAACATAATCAGGAAAAGAACCCACGTTGAGGGTGAGGCTATTGGCTTGTACATTGCTGCTAAAATTAGCGGTAGTTCCTGTAAGGTTACTACTGAAGTTGGCTGATGTACCTGTCAAAGTACCCGCTAATTTAGCAGTGCCATTTACGTGTAGTTTGGCTTGGGGGTTATTGGTGCCAATGCCTACATTGTCATTAGTATGAATACGCATGGTTTCTGCCTCGGCATTATTTTTAAATACAATGGCATCGTCTCCGCTATTGTCGGTATCAGGGCGAAAGTTGAGTGTGCCGTGGCTGCTAAAGGCGCCACCTTCCAAATGAATATCTCCTGATTTTACGGTAAGCTTTGCCGAGCTATTGCTTGTCGTAGCCGAGCTAATACCCAAGCTCAGACGTCCGTCAGCGCTCAAGATCATTTTATCACCATTGTTATAAAACCTCAACGAAGAGCCAGTGCTGCTATTACGCCCCATAAACCAGTCGTGAGTGCCAGCTTCTACCCATAATCCAGCATTAGAACCCCCAATGCGCATACGCCCTTCTACATGAAGCCTTTCTCCTGGGTTGTCAGTGCCAATCCCCACATTCCCATTGTATCTCAAGCGCATAATTTGTCGATAAGGCAAACTGCTACCACTGCCACCCCCTGCAGCAAACTGTATTCCTTCGTCGTGATTTGAGCCATCACTATTGGCACGAATCACAATTCTTGAATTGTGGTTCATCCAATGCACACTTGAGCCACTGGGTTGGGCTTGAGCAAATCCAGCATTTGTGTTAAGGCAAGTAACAATAGCAGTAGCTGCCAATCCGATGTATATTTTTTTTATCAATTTCTTCATTGTGAATTTAGTTAAGAGCAATCAATCGGTAATCCGTAGCGCTAACAGGAGAGTTGTAGTTAGAGTAAAGGATTTACTGATCGCTATATTTATAATTAGCAGTTAGCTACAAGTAGCTTGTAGCTAACTGCTTACAATTTATTGAATCGTCAAACGCTTGGTAAGTGTACCCCAGGGCGTTTTCAAAGTATAGAAATACACCCCTTTGGCAAGGGTTCCACCTTGCTTTGTTCTGCCTTGCCAGATTACTTGATGTTTTCCAGCAGTTTGGGCTTCGTTTACCAAAGTAGCCACCTGTTGCCCCAAGGCATTGCTAATGGTCAGGCTTACTTTACCCTCTTTGGGTATTACATAAGTAATTGCCGTTTGCCCCTTCATCGGGTTGGGGTGGTTTTGGTACAGTTTCAAACCATTGGCAGGTGCCACCTGAGCCGCTTGCAGGTTTTGCGCCAAACGGAATACATAAGGTTTGGCTACTTTGCCTTCCATCTGTGCCGACTGTACCGATAAAGTATTGCTCAAAGCATACGCTTCGCCATTGGCTTTATTGACCAGTCTAAAATCCAGCTTTTCGCCTTCTTGGTGACCGTAAGCGGTCATAAAATAATACCACTTACCAGCTATTTGCTGGGGCACCGCCACCCCACGTACTTCGTTGTTGGCATACGCTACAATCAAGTAATCGGACTCATTTTCAATTGCTTTGCCTCTTTGTTGCAATATCCCAGTGATGTGGTGAGCAAAGGCATAAGCATAAGGGTTTACCTCTAGTTTCAACTGAGCCGCGTTTTGCCACACTTGCTTGTTGGGGGCAGGCATTACCGACCTTATGCGGGCATTGCTGCTGGTGCCAACACTGGCGTAACGAATGCTGGAATTTTGGGCTACTTTTATTTTGTACCCCTGGTTAGGAATCAGATGGGTGAGCGAACCTACCCAAGTACCTACCCCATCTACCATAATGTACTGGGCACTGCCTGTACGCGAAGTAATCACATCGCCTATGCTGGCATCTGGTGTCATGCGCCCCAATGCCTGAGTAATGGTAATGGCATCGGTGCGGGTATAACCCAACGGGTTGTTGTCGCCATCGTTGCCTTGGTTGGCGCTTGCGGTCAAGGCAATGCTTTGGCTGGCGTCTACCACATAGCCGTTTAACTGTAAAGTACGAGGCGCTTGTACTTGCACCTGATAAGACTTAGCGGTATTCAATGCCGTAAGCGAACCCGACCAGGCAGCCCCATTGTATACCGCCGATTTGCTGGCGTTGGTGCCGTGTTCCGAGATCACATCGCCTGCGCCAAACCCGGTAATTTGACTGAGCAAGAGGCTTGAACCACCAGCTGCATCGCTTACCCGGAAACTCATCCAGTGGTAGCCCGCTACGCTCAACTTGACCGTATATTGGGCTTTGCCCTGGTAGCCTACATCCAGGGTTTGGTTTACACTACCGCCACTGGCAAAGTTGCCCGTGCCTATAGGGTTTTCCTGGCAAGCTGTATCGTCCCATAAATACGCCGTGTAAGTGTCAGTAGTAGTATTAGAATAAATATTGAGGCTTGCGATGGCGTCGCTTCCTACCAACTGTACTATGCCTTTGCCTACCAGCGTGCCCGCGCTGTTTCTTACCAACACTGTTTTACCCTGAGCGTCGGCGTAAGCCTGCCCATTTTTTTGCAAAGAAAAAGTAGCACTCATTTGGTGGGCAAAACTAGTAGGAGCCAGGCTGAGGTAAGAAACATCACAACTTACAATTACCTTGATGTCTACTGTCTCATACCCTAACAAGGTGGCTCCCTGCGAAATTTTAGCTTTTACTTGACCATTGTAAGTGCCTGCACTTAGCCAGGCTGCCGTCTCAAAAGTCATCGGGTGGCTGTTGCCCGACGGTAAAATATAGGAGCCATTGCTTTGCGAAGCATTGTTAGTCACTTTGAGCCACATAGGTATTTCAGTCAGTTGGTATTGCACCTCCGACGCATTGTCGTTTTTCAAGGTCAAGCCAAACGAACTACTATTGCCTGTGGTTTGTGCCACGGTGTGGTTGCCTTTGTTCCAGCTCACATAGTTGCCGTCTACCCTAAACGTCCAGGACTTACCCACTGCTGGGTTGCCATACTCATCTTTGATGGCATTGTCGAAAATGGTAGCCGTAAGCAGTGCCCCTTCCAACAACTCGCTGGGGTAGTCGCTCTTGGGTTGAATAATGAGCTTGTCTTTAGCCGAAGAGGTAGTCACCGTTACCGGAATATCCTGAACAATGGTGGCTATTTCTAAAGGAGCTGCTTGTTGCTTCGTCACAAACGAAAGCCCGGTTTGAGTAGTACTTCGGGTTTTTGCCGTATAGTCGCGAATGGCTTCTCCGTCTAGAGCATTATTGTCTAGCACATAATACGCCTGTAGGCCGTTTTCGGTACCCAACAAACGTTTGTTCATGTGGGTGCGAATATCGGCTGCATCTAAGGCTTTGTTCCAGATACGTACTTCGTCCAAGCCTCCTTTAAAACCCTGTCCTGCGCTGGCTTTGCCTATAGTCAGTGGGTCGTTGTTGGTTGTAAAAGCATTGATCCCTGCCGATACGGTTTTGTTGAGCATTCCATTGAGGTATATTTTCAGGGTGTGAGTACTGCTACCTTTTACAAATACCACCGCTACATGAGTCCAGCCATCCGTGCCCAGAGTTTGGGTAGAGATGACATCTGCTTGCCCTGCGTATATTTTATTCCCTTGAATAAAAGAAATATACATATTGCTGCCTTTTTCTATAATAGGCGTAGGCAAGGTGGTGCTATGCATGCGGCTTGGCTTTACCCAAAACTCCACCGTATAAGAATCTGCCAAGTCTAGTGCCGACTGATCGGGCACCGTGATTTGGTCTGCTACCTGGTCGAACCAAGCTGAAGTAGGCACATAGGTATTGCCTCCCAAAATACCTCGCAGAGATACATTCAGTGGATTGGCTCCCTGGGCGTCTAATACGGCATCGTAAGTAGCACTAAAGCTTGCCACTTGTGTGGTAGCTCCATTGGCAGGGGTTACCCCGGTAATCAATGGTACTTTGCGGGCAATAGCGCCGTTGATCCACTCACTGGGAGTGTTGGTTTGCCAGCCTTCGGTTTCGCTGCCACATACTGGTACCACCCGCACTCTATATGCCTGGTCTGCCCCAATTGCCGACACATCTAAATCGTAGGTATAATATCCCTGACTGTCTGTGTTGCCCAAATCACTGATTTTTACATCTTTGGCAAACTGAATAGTATTAGAGTTGGGCAAGGCAAACTCCAGGCGTACTTTCTCAAAAGTAGTGTGTGGCGTGACTGCCTTGAACCTGAACTTGAGCAAATTATTGGCAGTGCTGTTTACTACCCAATTGGCTACAGGGGCGGCTACCGCCATACTGCCCGCACAAGGCGCATGAAATTTTGCGGTCAGCTTTACCACATCACGCAAGCGCACATATTCCGACCCATCGGAGTTGTACAAAGCTGCGCGCTTGTCTTCGCCTTTTACATAAGTATAACCACCTTGTCCGTCCGATACTTTTTCGCCTTCATAAAAATCAAGCACACCCTCATCGCACGCCGAGTAAAAAGTAAGCGGAATATTGGTAAACTCAGTAGGAGAAGTAGTTTCAGCCCGTTTGATGTATATTTTTAGGGTTTTAGACTCCCCCGGTTCAAGGGTATATGTACGTGGAATCAACAAATTGCCCAAGCCCTCTACCCGTACCGAAGCACCCGAAGGCAAATCAGCCGAAGGCACTTTGAGCTTATAGGTTTTGGCAAATCCAGCGTTTACTGCTTCGTTGGCTTTTTGGGTGTTGCGTATGGTTACGTCAAACACTGCTTCACCCGTCAGGTCAGCCCAGCCAATGGCATTGGCGCTCACTATTTCTACCCCTTGGCGCGCCACTGTATTGGGCTCTATAGGGCACATAGATTGCCCGGCATTGGCAATAATTACTGGAGTAGGATACTTGGGGTCGCGACGAAACACAGCGTCAAAGCTGTCTTCGGCTTCGTTGTCGCTTAGATGAATACTGATAGAGCTACCACTGCCACTGCCCCCTTCCTGGTCGCGGCTAAACTCATAACCCAGGTTGAGCTCTATTTCGAGGTTGAGCTTAAACCCAAATATGGTCAGGTTGGTATTAAAATATTTGGTCAGGTCCAGGCTATGGCTATGACTCACTTTGTTGGTAGTAGATTCGTTCTCGCCAATGGTATAATTGGTAGAAGTTCCCCCTCCGCCAAAAGTGATATGGTTACTTGGCAAACTCTTGGTACCTGCATTATTGCTCATGCTAAAGGTCGTATTGTTTTGCCCATCTTTTACTTTTTGGCGTTGGGTGGTGGCTTCCGCCAAAATAGTCTTCCATCGCTCAATGTCCTGAAGGTAATTCTTAATCGTATCTACCTTGCCCCGGTCACTTACCGATAAATTTTCACGCTTTTGGGTTTCAGCCGTAGGGTCAGCCAATTTGCCCCGCAACGATGCGATCAGGTTATCGAGGTTGGGCAACAAGGTATTTTCAATAGTCCAGCGCGAGTATTGAAACGACGCCCCTGGCTCGGTAGAAGCCGTTGCATCCTCTTTATTGGCAGTGGCAGTACACCCATCTACGCTCACTGTATTTCCTGAGCCAATGTATACCACATCACTGGTACCAATAAATACGTCGCTTTGGGCACCTGGCAATGGGCTGATGCCGCTGGAGGTACTAATGCTTTTGTCGAAGCTGAGCGAGTAACTGCTAGAGTTGCCTATTTTTACACTATGGCTGGTGCCTATTTTTCCGCCGGCGGTTACGCTTCCGGTAGACGACTCATACAAGGCAACCACTCCGCCACCAAAACCTGCCCAGGCACCCATATATGCCGAGTGTTTGGTTCCAGTAGTAATTTTGGTAGCCGCTTTTCCGCTAATGTTGTTCGAGATAGACACTGAACTGTTCAGGGTAGAACCCGAAGACCACTTAATATTACTGCCATCGCCGGGTGGGTCATACAATACTTGTTGTACATTGGGGTAAGTAAGAGTAAAGTTTTGGTTTTCGTCCTGTACTGTCCCCGTGATCCAGGCGCGCAGGCTGGCAGATGCACTGCGTTCGGTGGCGTTGATCTCCAGCGTACGGCTGTAGTTTTTTGCCGGATCATTACCAGGGTCTTTCAAAAAGTTGGGGTAATTAGACCATACAATGACGGTGTCTATGCCACTTTCCGAAGTAAAAGGCTTGCTGGAAGAACTGCCCACAGTTTGCGAAGCCAATTGCCCGTGGTTGAGTTGTAAATCGCCTGCTACATAGTATTTGGTGTTTGTCACATAGCATTTGTTGCCACTGTAGTTTTCAAAAAACTCTAGGCGCACCTGATACTGTTGCTGTTGCTCCAGAATATAATTTTGCTTGTCGCTACAGTAATTGGCGGGCAATGTTTGGTCAAAGCTTTTCCATTCAGGTACTTTGTTGACGTCTTTGCCCAATAACTGCACTATGCTGGCGGCTACCTGCAGTGGACTGCGATATTCTATGTCTACATTTGCCCAACCTTTGGTAATGTCTATACCAAAGCGGGTTTTTACAATGTTGTTGTCTGCCTGATTGGTCAGCGTAAGCTTATACACCCCTGGCAACAAACCATCTACTGAAAATACAGTACCCGCAGTATTAAATATATCCGCTGCTTTTACTGTGGAGGTCGTCGTAAACTCTTTGCTAAATGCTGGGGTAGTAATATCGGTACGCTCCAGTTTTACATTCCACAAACCTATGCTATTGTTGCAAGGAATAATAATATTTCCAGTAATGCCATAACGGGTATTGTTATAAAACTTTTGCCCCGATTTGGGTGCGTCTACATTCAAGGCAATCTTTTCCTCGTTGGCGTAAGCCCCCTGCGCGCTATACTCATACCTATACTGACGAGTATAAGGGTTTACGATAGCTGCATCGTACTGAGGCATGGTGGTTTCATCGCTGGGGTTGTGTAACAAATTCAACGAAAGTGACTGACTACCCGCTGCCGAACTCACCGCCCGCAGGCTTTTGGTATCTTCATTGAACAAGTAAGACGCCTTTAATTGCTGTACATCATTTTTTATGTAACTACCCGTGCGCAGGTTGTTTAGCAAGGCAGGGCTATAATTGGTATGGCGTAGCTCTATCAAGTGCAGGTTACCCTTCAAAAACTCGCTTTGGGTGCTACCCTCAGACCTTGCCCCCAAGTAAAGGCTTCCGCCTAAATCGCTGGCGGGCAGGGTAGTACTGGCGGTTTGAGCTGTAGTAGTGCTGGCATATAAATACAATGTTTGGGTGCTTTGGTCATAAGTAAATCCAAAAAACTGCCAATCGGTGCTTCCGGCAAAGGGTACCTCTGCCAACGATGCGTTGCCCTTGTACAAAGCCAGGTAAGTATTGTCTCGCAAGACCAACCTTATATTGCCTATTTGCATAATGGTTTGCAAGGCAGGAATGGCGCCGCTAAAACTACCTCGCTTGACCCAACCCGACCAGGTAAGCCCTTGAGTAGAGACAGCAAAGGCTCCTTCTGATTTGGCAAAGTCGTTGGTTCCGTCAAACTTAAGACTTTGGGCACCCAACGATCGTGATTGATAAGGATTTTTTACCCTGAAATTCTGAAAGCCAATGGGCAAGCTCAACGAAAACTGTCCAAAGTTATCGGTTGCCTTGGGTTGCCCGTCTGAACCATTGATTTGCTGAAAATCTACTTCTCCCGGCGTACGCCCCGAAGCAAACTCAAAAGCTTGTCCGGCAGGCACCGGATACTCCGTATCGCCTTCTTTGTAATACACATACCCAGTCAGGCTAAACTGAGACTCGTCGGTAAAGTCTATCCCTGTTTTGCTATAGTCGCCCACCGTAGTGCTGCTTTTCAGGGTGCGTACCTGGGTAGTAGGGTTAAACGTATGGTTATTTTTTTCGGGGTCTATAGTCAGCGTAACCGAACCACTGCCATAATTGATCTCACGCATGTCATATATGCCCGCCGTATTGGTATAAGTCGCATACTTGAGCGTGGGGCAATTGGCAACACGCGTCAAAGTTTGGGCACTTTCGGCGATATAATCCCCTTTGGTGGTGGCTGCCTGATTGTAGGCGGCATCTTGGGTGTTGAGGTCAAAGCGGTAATACAACAACAGTTTATTATTTTCGTCGCTTTGAATAACATAAGGCTTATACTTGCCTATTTGTGCCGTAAGGCGGGCGTTAAACTCAGCGGTGGTTTCTTGACGCACCGAGTTGTCCAATTGGGTTACATTCACTTTGTCCGCATCCCATATCCTGAGTTCATCCAAAGCATAGGCAGCTCCCGCCTGGGCATTGAGGCTAAAGTTGTTCAACAACCCAATGTTACTGTAGCTGTAGGCAGTGGTATTGCTTACATTGGCCATTTGTATTTTCTGAGCATCGGTGCCGTCTACCTCTTTGCCCCCATCTACATAAATAGCGCCTCCACTTTGTGAAAAAACTACCGCATAATGGTGCCATTGTCCGTCGGTAACGGCAGGGCTGCTAAAACTGATATACTCTTGACCGTGTTGGTTGAGCGCCTTGATACTGCCATTGCCCAGCATTTGTATTTTGAGGTTGCCCAAGGCAAAAACGGTATTGTTACCCCCGCTGCCCTGGTACCAAAACTCTACCATAAAGTCACGCGCCGAACCATTGTTTTTAAACACATCGGCATTGCGAATGGTCAATGGCTGACTGCCTGCGCCAAACTGCATGGCGTGTCCAGGTAGGGTAGAAGCACCAAAAGTAACGGCTACCTCTGGGGTACCCACGCCACTCGACGATTGTACCTTGCCCGCAATGCTTCCGTTATGGAAAATAAAGCCATAGTCGGTGCCTTGTGCCCCGCTTATGCTCCCTTGCGATACTTGTACCTTGTATTGGTCAATTTGCCCTGGTAGCAGGTTGGTATTGATAGAAAAAGTCATGGGGTCACCCACGGCTTTGTTAGACGCATCGATCAACCTTTCGCTAAAGGCAACGTCGTTTTTATAGATGGTGTATTGGGTGGCACCCTTGACGTGTGGCCAGTTAAGCACCACTTCGCTGGCATAAGCCCCTTTAGAGGCAGTGAGATAAATAGTCTCATTTTTGAGAATGGGATGCTCAATATTATTGCGCACCTCAATCAACGCGTGGGTAGTGCTCCCTTTGGTATAACTGCCCACGCCTTTGCCCATGTTTTGGGCTCCCGGCACAGAGTTGTCCCAAAGTATGGTTTTGAGCTCTGAGAAAACCACCGAGTTTATTTCTTGTGCCTTGCTATGGTCGCCCAACAAGGTATGCAACCCCTGGTAAGTCACCTCAGACAGGTTCAACTCGTCTTTGGCAAAGCTACGGAGCCAGTTTTGCGCCACCTCTCTATCGGTTCGGGTGGTGTTCCAGGCACGTATTTCTGCTATTTCCAGTGAGTGACTGCTGTTTTTGTCCCGGTAAAAAAACAAAGGACGGTGAGCAACGTTGGGCAAGTTCATCAATAGCTCGCCCCGCTTGGTGCCGTTGATATAGATTCTGAAAATGCGCGATTGCCCACTCAACGATTGAATGGTAAGCATGACATGATGCCAGGCGCCCGACTGTACCAATGGTTGGTTAGTCACGGCATCGTTGAGGGTAATGCTTTGGCTTTGGCTACCAATGCTCAAATGCAGTTGATTGCCTGCAGTCATTTTTAGCGAAAGCGACTGGTCATCGGGCAACATATCGGTCAATTCCCAACGGTTGTCACTAAAAGTAGAGCGCATCCAAAACTCCAGAGAAGCTTCGCCCTCATTGCCTTGGGCGAGTACTTGGGGCAACTCAATGCCAGTATTAAAATAAGTGGCGTAATTAACGGCATGCATTTTTAAGATGCCATATTCTTTTTGTGCGTGCAGGGGTCCGCTTCCGGCCAGCATAAAGGCCAGAAACCAGAACCAATAGGCGTGTAATATTTTATGGTGATTCATTATTAATGGGTTAAGTTAAGCTGTAGTGATTTTTTCAATTCCTCCGTTTATTTTTCGGAGAGTGTGCATCTCAAATTAGTTGATGATGGCGCCTGCCTAAGGAATTGTTCAAAAATAAATTTACACTCTAAGGGGTGATTTTTCGCCTTGATACTTCGTTATTTTTATTGCCCGTAGCGCTGCTATGGGCGCAAAAAATAGCCTCGTCTCAAAACAAAACCTCTACCTCAAGAATGGTAATTTAATTTCTCACCATTCCTAAGGGTCGGTGATACCCAAGTAAAGACAGGCTAAAAAGTAGTGTTTAGGTGTAGTTACTGATAAAGCAGCGTTGATTTTAAAATGAGTCATTGTGTAATTTTTTTAAACTGTAAAAAATAAATTGGTAAAATATTAAACTGGCGAATTGGATTTATACAAAACAAAGAATGGTTTGTGTCGAAATCGAGAAAAGCAACTATACAACCTCTCTACTTGGTCATTATATGAGGTATACAAATATAATTAAATAATTGATTATTAGTTATTTATGAAGACGGGTGGTAAGCAAGCCGTAAGCGGTTAGTCCTTAGATAGGTGGGGCTAGTCGATGGTTGGAGGCAATATTGGGCGCTTTATTTTAACTCGTAAACTCGGTTGTGGAGACATAAAGCGAGGAGAAGGATGATTTTAAACTTAAACAAAAATGGTTTCACTTACCCCTTTCTTGTGTAATAAATGTATCTCTCCTGCGGCATTGTTTACTATAAAGGTACCCCAGAAGTATTGGTATACATGGGGGCGCTTTACTTCTCAATGCAATAAAAATCAGAGACTTCTTCAAACCTGGGCTTGATCATCCACTCGCCTTTTTTGTTGATAAAACCCCAGCGATCGCTTTCGAGGTCAGAAATAGAAGCAGGTGTAAGTACTAACTTGCCATTTTTCTTTTGTATAAAAGTAAGCGAGTCGGCAGGGGCTAACACCCTTGCCCAACCCTGTTGAAAATGGGAAGCAATGATAAAGTTACCTTGTATAGCAACACTGCCATCTGGTTTAATAAAACTGTATCTATCTCTGGGCTTTTTTTGCGCTGCGGCTAACCCTTCCCTAAACTCCCCTATTTCATCATACTTGGTGGCAATCGTCATTTTGCCCATGGTATCTATCAACCCATGCACCCCTCTTGAGAATTTATCAAAGTATAGCAAATGGCTATAATCCCAAGGTATGTCGTTTTCATCACGAATTGACTTGTTCATTCTATACCAATGCTGGAAGCTTTTTCCCAGTATTTTGGCAAGCCCGTGGTGATCAAAGGATTGCAAAAAATATTCTCTGGCAAGGGGTAAAACAATTTTGCCTGATGGCAATGCCACCAAGGTACGCTTACGCCCAAAGTGTAGGGCAGTTCTGCGGGGGTGAGTAAATTGCCATACAGCAGCGCGGTTTGCCCCCAATAGTTGCACATATTCGTATTGGGGCTTGAGTACCCATTGCCCTGCCTCAGTCATAACGCCCCACTTGCCCGTGGTATCTTTCGCCACCAACCGCCCCTGCACCCGTTGGGGGCTTATGCCAAGGTAGCGGTTGGGCACTACCCACTTGCCTTGTGGGCAATTGCCAAGCCATTGACAAAATACCCTATGTGTTGAGGGGGTATCTCCCAACCACCTTGGCGGTTGATGCCCCCATACAAACCCTCCTTTTTTACCATTGCCAAGCCATTGACAAATTCCTCTACTGCTTGGTAACTAAGGGCAATCACTTCTTTGCCTTGGGCATTGACAAACCCCCACTTGCCTTGGCGCTTGACTGCCACAAGCCCCTCCGAAAAATCGCCCATAGCATCGTATTGGGGGGGCAATCACCCATTTGCCTTTGGCATTAATACAGCCAAACTCTTTAAACCTAAACTCAGGCAAGACTATTCGAGCTTTTAATAGCCTGTGATGATTCATTGTGCTTACACTCAATGTATCGGGGATGCTGTATATTACCTTGCCTTTAAAGTCAATCAAGTAGGTTTTCTGTTTACCCCCAGTTTGTGCATAAGCTTTCAATAGTTTGTCACTGTAAAAATACAAATAATCATACATAGGCTCAACCACCCATTCGCCTTGGCGGTTGATCAAACCGTCTTTGCCATAAAAAGTAGCGATGGCATAACAAGAGGGCGGGGGCGGTTGGGCGAATGGCACACGCCGCGCATGTCCCAATGAATGCGAGGTATAATAGCATGTTTCTAATCATCGGACTTAGATTTAGGGTAATGGTTCTTGAAATATTGGTATACATGGGGGCTCAATAGTTCAAGGGTTTTAGATTCGGTCATATACAAGGCAAAGGCTTCGGCAAAGTTTTCCAGGTCGTTTTGGTGTCTAATTCTATATTGTAATGTATGCACTACCTAATAGTCAATAGTTTGTGCCAGTTTTTGGGTATTTCTTCCAATTGTTTGGTTTCCCTGTTCAATACCAACAACTCTTTGGTCTGATACTTTGCAAACATTGGGTCAGTTGATCTATTCACCAGCACTACCAGGTATTTTCCATGAAACTCTACCGAAAACAATGTTGAGCTAAATTTACCAAACATTGTTTTAAACTCATTATAGCCAATACTATTCTGAAAGTGTTTGAAATAAACCTTGCTCAACGCACTATCAGGTAAAAACTTTGGAAAACGTGATAAATTGAATATTTCAGTTACCCCTTTCTTGTGTAATAAATGTATATCTCCTGCAGCATTGTTTACTATAAAGGTACCCCATCTGTTTTGTATTAATTGTTTACTCGAAAACGCCCATTTATTAGGGTATGTGAGCCTTTTAAGCAAGTAGTTTTTATAAAATACCTGATAACTCGTATCCGACTCTTGGCAAATGGTATACTCACCTGCCAA
>NZ_CANLRP010000070.1 GCF_947493425.1 uncultured Microscilla sp.
GCCGCGTTTTTTGACCTCGCCTGACCAAAAAATATTTCCTTAAACTATAGAACTTTATTTTTGCATCGTTCCTTAGGGTAGTTCCCTTTCTGATAAAGATCGTCGTGTAAGCAATAGAAATACAATGGCACCAATAACAAATCCAGCCATTACCAATATAATAGGTGTAGTGTGTTTAAACTTGGTAAGCACTAATGTAATTAAGGCAAATGCCATAATTAAAAACAAGATAATGCCTCCTTTTAAGATTAAGTTTAAGCTACGCTTCAAACGACAACCATGCCTGTATATTACATAAAATCCAGCGAATGCAGGCCCTAATAATAATACAAGCATTGAGGCAAAATAAGAGGGATTTTGTAAAGCTTTTGCAGGGTTTCTTATCAGGCGCATGATCGAACTTCGTATTCTGGAGAAAAACCCTCTGGCTTTTATGTTAGACCCTTTTTTTTTGGCATCTAGTTTAGGCAAAGGTTTCGCTATTTTTGATGCCAATGCTTCCCATAATTTCACACTGCCATTGTCAAAGCCAAGTGCCCATATACCTACCCCTCCTATCTTTTTACTAATGATCCAGTCATATTTTTTAGCCAAAGACAAGCTGTCTTCATACCAAATCTGGTGATATTTTCCATCGATTTTGAATGGATAATACATCGACATGCTTTCGGGTTCTTCGTACCCTTCTGCGTTGCCCAAAAACTTTTGAATATCAAAATAAGTTCTGTATTTCACAAACTCACTGGCGCTCGCTGAACCTAATTTATCTGTGATCCACTCTCCTCCATAATAATTTACGGTAAGCAGTAATTTTTCAGCAGTAACACCAGAAGCAAGGTATTCATCCACTGCACGATCCATATCATAGTCCCACCATTTGCCACCCGACTTAATTATGCTTAAAGGGCCTGAAATATCTTGTGTTTTTTCGCCATAAAATTCATTCCCTGACAGTACAAAAAGATTTACGTATTTATCAAGTGCTCTTACATCGTAAGCATCATCAAAATTAATTGGAGGCAAAGAAATAGTAAGCCAAGAGTTTTTTACTGCTTTTCTTAGTTGTGACGATAAATCAAGTACAAACTCAGTAAACGCTTGTTTTTGATCGCTACCCAATCCCTCAAAGTCAAGATGAACTCCATGTGCTTCACGTTCTTTAAGTAAGGCTAAAATAATTCTGATAAAATTGGTTTGAGCCACTTGGTTGGTTAAAAAGGCCTTGTTACTCTCAGCCCCACCAAGGTATACACTCATTAGTACTTTAGTGTTGTATTTTTTAGCCTCAGTAATCATCTTTGTGCTTTTCCACTCTTTGATAGCCGCCGGATTGGTATAGGTACCACTGCCAGGGTCTAATTGATAAGAGAAAAAGGCTACTGCAGAAAGTAATGAGAAGTTATAGTTTTTATAAGCATCTTTCATCCAGTGTGGATGCCAACCAAAAGTTTTAAGTTTATCTTTTAGTTTATGCTTTTTATATTGATACAGGGGATGCTTGGACTTTCCAAATTTTAGCTTTCGCTGCAAGCCAGCCTGAAAACTTTTATCTTTGTTAGACTCTTGATATAGAAAATTGAGTACTTCTTGCTTGACAGACAAGTACCTGGAAGCAAAGTTAGTAGTGTCTATAGAGCGAATGGTATCCTTTTTTTCTTTAGGTTTTCCATCATCTGACAACTTTTCCATCTCAATAAAATGGCTTGGATCAAATACCGGGGTTGGTTTTTGCGTGGTTCCAGTTTCGCCAACACCACCAGGTACAAATGTTTGCTTTTTATCGTAAAATGTTCCGGTTTGGGTTGGTTTTTTTTCGTTAGCCTTCTCTGCATCAGCCTTGGCTTTCTGCAGTGCTTCTTGAGCTTTTTTTATACTATCAGCTTTAGCCTGTTTTGCTGCTTTGTTTTTTTGATCAACTGTTTCGTTTATTTTATCAACTATTTGGGCAACTACAAAGTTGTGGCAAGCAAATGAGATAAAGATTATGGTTAGTAATTTCTTCAATGCCATCAAAATAATATTTTTGGTTCGAAAAGATAAATTGAATTAAAGATTATCGTTATTAATTTGTTCACGGGAAAACTCTAATAACTTTAGTTGTTTGATAAACTAAGTCTTAAGAAATGATTTTGTAATAGTAATTTCTGTGCTAAATTCAAGGGAATTGAAAAAAGCATAATGCCTGATACAAAATTCGTGCTTCCTTAGCTATAAATTACTTTTTTTAAAAAAATGTTTGCTTGATGTAATGTTTTATATTCATATCTCATACAATTTCAAACCTTGTAATTTATATTTGTGCAAAAATAAATAAATCTAACCATAGAGTAACAAAATTCCCAATAAAAAAACATTAATTTGTGTTATGAAGAAGTTTTTTTTCTTAATTATACTATCATTTTTCGCTTTAGAGAGTGGTCAAAGTCAAGATTTACCAACTAATCCCCCCCAGCCACCTCCACCTTGTGCCAAAACTCTTGAAGAAATGGCAGTTAGTTATCGGGGTACATCGCTACAACAGATCGCTTATAAATTGTTTGCAATCAAGTACAAAAAAGACTGGGTTTTGGTGGTACTTGATGAGAAACAAAATTTCTATACTTTCAAAAAATCACCTGATGGAAATGAGCTTATTAGAAACTCTAAGTTATTTGACGATAATATATGTAAGCTAATTTCGAGCAACACATTAGATATAAAAATAAAACCTAAAACCATTGCTCAACTAGACTTGGCCTGCTACTACAAATTTAATCGTGCAGGTAGGCGCTTTTACAATTCACTGATTGCTCTGGATGACCCTAGTGCAGGTAAAGGTTTTTGGGATGCTGTAGCTGGAGTACTAGTGTTACCCGTCAAAGGACTTGCTTTTATATTTGTAAAGCCTTTCCAAAAACTTTTTGCTTCTAAAAAAGGGGCTGCACTTAAACAAGTAGATACAATCAAAAAACAAAAAGATAGTATTGATAAAAAAATGAAGGCGCTGGATAGTAAAAAGAAAAAACTAGACGACTTGTTAAAAAAGATGAAAAAGCTTGAAGAAGAACAAGCCAAAAAACTAGAACAAAAAAAATAAAAACCTTAACCCCTATTTAACAATCCCCATTCCCTAATGTTATGAGTCAGATCAGGCAACTAAATAAAGAAGTAATGCACCTCTCTATCTTTGGTAGTTTTATTGGAGCTGCATTGGCTTTTTATGATATTGGAGCTATCACTTTGTTTTTACAAAAGTTTAGCGCAAGTCAGTTACCAGAAGTTTTCATTATTTCCGGAATATCGAGTATGGTACTATCCGCCATATTTATCTATTCTCAGCCTTACTTCTCATTTTCGAGCCTAACCAATGGTTTTTTTATACTCATAGCGTTTACATTACTTGCTATATTTACCAGTGTCTACCTCAACCTACACCCCAACGCCATACGTTTTGCGCTTATATTCATGGGGCCTCTCAATAGTATTGCGTTATTGATATTCTGGGGCACATTTGGGCGTATATTTAATGTACAAGAAAGTAAACGACTCGCAGGAAAAGTAAGTGCAGGCTTGGCTATCGGGCAAATCATTGCGTTATTTGCCATTCCTCAAATTCTCAATATATCAGGCCTTTCTACTGTATTGCTGTTATTTCTTAGTGCTTTTTTTATTACAATAGCCACCACCTATTCCATTATAGGCATAAGCCGCCGCTACCGCTTTTTAAGTGTATTGAACGATAGCGCACAATTGATTAGAAGCACCAACAATGCATTTAAATTACTTAGCAACCGATTTGTACTATACCTGGTCTTTTTTGCTATTTTATCCATATTTGTTGCTTTGTTTTTAGACTATTGGTTCTTATCTGTTGCCGAAACAGTATACATACGCTCTGGCGAACTCGTAGACTTTTTATCAATATTTGGAGGAATTGTAGTATCAGCATCATTAGTTGTAAGCTGGTATGTGTATCGGTATGTGGTAAACCGTTTTGGACTAGCCCAAAGTCTTCGTCTTCACCCAATATTGCTTATTATTTTTATCTTCCTGACGCTGGCTGCTGCTTACGGATTAGGCTATACACTAGACGCCAAAAGGTTTATATTCTTTTTTATCCTGCTTATGACCAGTAAGTTTATCCACGACGTGCTAAGAAATGCCATTGTTTCACCTATTTATCGATTATATTTGCTCCCCATTGATGTAAGGCTAAGGTTTGACACCCAGGCTAAGCTGGAAGGGTTTGCACAAGATTTAGGTTTTTTTCTGGCGGGCATAGCCCTTTACTTGCTATCAATTTATACCAGCATATCTGCCATGGATAATATATACATTGCACTAGGATTGCTGGTCATATTGATTTTTATCATCAAACTAATGCACGGCGAGTATCAGCGAATTATTCAACAAAAACTAGGAGAAGAGCAAGAAAGTGAAGAAGTAGGCTTTATTACTCTACCAGAAAAAATTGTACAAGAAATAGATCATCGAGATGCACCTCAAATTCCAACGTTCTTAAATATTCTCAACATACTTGATCCTATTATATATAAGCAAGCCATATTAAAATTATTAACTTCAGAAGATGCTGTTATTCAAAAGACAGCTCTTATAGAAGCTTCTAAGTTTTGTATTTTAGACGCATTGCCTATTCTTGAAAAAATCATGGAGTTAAGGTATTTCTCAGTATTGGACAACGCAGAACTCATTCGTCAAACCTACGATACGCTTCAAGGAGCAAAGTTTCGCCTGGCAAAAATTAAGTATATCGAGCAACTTACCCAGTCAAAACTATTCCTCGAACGTGTATTTGGAGCTATTTTATGTACCTACGCTGATGATAGCATCAAAACAAAACTACTCAATAAGCTATTCCGTGATCCAGTATCACTGGTAAGGTATTATGCGGTAGCAGCATCGGCACATGCCAGCAACAAACAACTGCATAACTTTATGATAGAAAAGCTGGGCGAACCTCAGTACAGTAATGCTGCTTTTGCTGCAATTGTAGCCACTGGCGAAGAACTATTCCCCTCATTGGACTCTGCGTTTTATGCCACAGGACAAAAAGAAATTGTACAGTTGCGCATTGTACAAGCTTATGGTTGGGTAGGAAGTCAAAAAGCAGTAGACTTGCTGTTACCAAAGATCAACTACTCTAACCAAAATATTGCCTCTATGGCATTAGAAATGTTAGGTAGATGTGGTTATACAATTGAAGACTCAAAAGCAGTTCCTGTAATCATAGAACTCGAAGAGGTATGTGGAGTAATTATATGGAATATGGTAGCATCACAAGTATTAGACAATGCCAACTGTTCTGATATTCTCAAAAATGCTTTGCTTTCTGAAATTGATTATAACTACGAAAAAATCTACAGCTTGCTATCTTTATTATATGATACAAACAAAGTAGCACTCATTAAGAAAAACTTAAGCAGTGGAGACCCCGAAAAAGCTGAATTTGCTTTTGGGTTATTAGACATGATGCTAAAAGAAGAAATCAAACCTATGATTCTTCCAATTTTGAGCATTAGTGATTTCGAGGAAAAAATCAACCGTACTCGCTTTGTTCTTCCTACCAAAGAAACCATGGATAAAAAAGAGGTCCTCATAGCTTTAGTACAAAGAGATTATAAATGGGTAAACAAGTGGACAAAAGCCTGTGCAATTCGCGAATTATTGCAAGATGGTAGCGAAGATAATGTGGAACTTTTGGTATCCAACATTGTAAACCCTGACATTATCCTAAGTGAAATTGCCTGTGAAGCCTTGTATCAACTTGACAGAGAAAAATTTGAAATCTATGCACAAAGGTTTCAATTTAAAAACCAATACCTTACACTCAAGGAAGCCGCATCTAAAGTAGTAGCAGCCAATAATAATGATGCAAGCGAAAATAGTAACGAAGTAATAGCAGGGCAAAGCATTAGCAGCATTGCTCCTAACATGAAGTTTGACATTATCACCTTCTTTACGAGTATCAACGAATTAAAAAATATTCCAGGACTTGTACTCTCAGAAATAGCAAAAATTGCTACGTTACAAGAATTTGATGCCCAGAAAATAGTGATGATTTACGATAACATAGAAGACATGGACTACTATGTGATTTACTCAGGTGAATTTGTTTTGAAAAATAAAGAAAAAGGAGAGTTTGCCCGGTTTGGAGCAAAAGAAATGGCACATAACTGGCATTTTATCAATGAAACAATCAGTAATGTAGAGCTTGTAACTACCCAACCAACTTCTGTCTATAAAATATCTAAAGAGCTTTTTAACGAGTTGCAATCATTTCATGATGAAATTCCAAACTCAATTTTAGACTATACTAAGACCATTGTCGGTTAATTATTAAAAGGGCTTGATATAATTTCCAAAAATTGAATCTCATGAACTCAACGATTAACATTGTAACAGTTGATTATACTTCCGAAAACGATAAATGGCATAAAGCTTTCAAAAACTATTTGACCTATGCCTTAAGCGAAAAACATAATATTACCATATCTTGGCAAACAATTGAGCAAGTACTAAATAATACAAGAAGTGAAGAGACACCTACCCTTATTCTTGGCATTTACTCTACACAAAATATACAGGATCAACAATGGCAAGAACAAGTCACTCAGCTTAACGACTGGGGTAAACAATATAACAGTGCTCGTTTTTATAAAATTTTGCGAGAGATAGTAAAGGTTGATACTATTCCAGAAAATTCGGAGACAGCAAAACAAATCGCTTTTTATGCTCACGATACTAAATCAGGGGAACTCATCTCAGAAGAAGTATTGCTTTCAAGCAAAATTAACCAGTTTTTATTTAAAACTTTTGAACTAGCCAGAGACATAGCACTACAGGTAAAACAAATCGGTAGCAGTACTCAACAAATATCTGATTCTCCTGATGTAGCAACCAACACTCAGCAAACAGTCTTTTTGAGCCAAGTAAGCCCTCAATCGAGCCCTCTCAGAGAAAAACTTAAGCAAGAACTCATTAGCCAGGGGTTTAGGGTAATTCCAAGTATTAATTATTCTATTCATCCACCCACAGACATAAGAAGTGTTGTATACAACGACTTAAAACAGTCAGATCTTGTAATTCACTTGTTTGGAGAAGAAATAGACCACCGCCAAGATGGAGTAAATAACACAATTGAAGCTATTCAGAATGAAGTTTCGGCCAAATATTCGAAAGAACAGCAAGAAGATGATGAGAATGTTCGAAAGCGTATCATTTGGATAACTAATAGTAAATTAGACAATGAACAGTATAAACGCTATATTAACAACCTAAAGATAGAAGAAAACCTTCATATAGGAGGAGATATTTATAGGTGTACTATAGAAGAGTTAAAAGATATTATTTTAGGTAAGCTAAAACATGACAATACTATTAATAACGATGATGATACTATTGATTTGTCACAGGAATTTATAGAGGGTCAGGTGTACCTGATGCCTGATGTAAACACCACTAGTGATATGCACCTTTTCAAAACATTGTTGGAAGAACACGGCTTTAGTACTGTTTACCTTAATAATACTAAAACTCAACAAGAAGCAAAAGAACAAAATGAAGCTTTTTTATTTCAAAGTGAAGGAGTAGTAATTATTCATAACGAGCATAATATACGCTGGGTTCGCGCCAAAGTAAATGATATATTTAGGATAAAGAGTAAGGGAAGGAAAAAAGATTTTAGATTTAAAGTAGTATTATCTCGAACTATCGATCAATTGCCTCAAGAACCTATTTACAGGGATATTCAACTTGTACATCCTGAGGAAAAAGCAAACCTGGATTTTTTGGGAGCAAAAGTTTTAGAGAAGACGGAATAGGTAGCTGGTTAAAAAACTTAGTAATCTTTTACTTTAATAAAACGACAAACATAACTTATTCCATTAAACAGAATATTTAGCAGATGTACTGCTTCAAAAATGTAGTCCTATAAAGTATTTTGCTTCTTTGGAATGCTTTATTTTTGCACTTTACTTAGGGCTTTCATCCATCCATTTGTCAAACCATAAACTGGAAATGTAGTATTTCACATAAAACTCTCCACCATAGTTACAACGAGTACGCATTTCCAGATTGTACTTATAAGTCGTTCCAGTCCATCTCAACTGTATTTTATTACACTTTACGCCATAATAAGCCTGTGTAATGTTAATCTTATTCTTAGATTTACCAAACGTACTCAAAGCCATCGCGTGTATTACAGAATACTTACCGGTCTTTTTCTTACCAACACCAGCTGCTACCTCTAATATATGACACCCATCCAGTTCTGTAAGTACAGGGTGCCACTTTCCATCGGCAAGTACTTCTCCTTGATGAAAAGTACCTACACGCCCTATCATGCCTATAGAGCCGTTCACATCCAACTCATACTCAGGATCATTGTTATTTACCCCTACCCTTCCATCATTTTTTAGAGATACTACGCTTTCTCCCCGATTATTGTTAATATCAAGGTTGGCTGTTCCACTGTCAATCTCTATACTCCAGGCAGGGCTTTTATCTTCAATACTCTTAAAAAAGCTCATTAACTTTTTTGAACTACCAATAGGTGATAAAGTCAAACCATCATCAAGATTTTTAGACAAGCCATCATCCACTTTGTTAATCATGGAGTCGATTAAATCATTAAAGTGGCGTTCTGAAGGCATTTGACCTTTACGGAAAAAGCTTTTAAGTGTATCTCTGTTCTGTAGCGACATTGCTGTTAATCATTTTTATTCTTGTATAATAAAATCACTGCCTAATTCCAGGTCATCAATACCTGCTTGTGAAGGCTTAAATTCAACTCTTTCATTCAATATAGTAATCTGATGATCCTCAGAAGGAATCAATACAGACCAAGGTTTAGTAGCCTTGAGGAAAGATTGTTCATCGCCTGCGCGTGCAGTATCAAGTAGTACAAACTTACCCAAAAAGTCTTGAGCAACCTGAATCATTGAAAACTTTGTAATAAAATCTACATAAGGCAATGTTCTCATAAAACTCAATACATCAGATATATTGATCTTTCCACCGAGTTCTACTGTACCTTGATTGGCCATCAAACCACCTATCAGGTATTTATTTAATTCTTCGTTCAGCTTTTGAATATAAAAGCCATAATTGTATCCTTCTGCCAGCTTAATTTCACAAATAATTTTCAACCTTTCATACGCAGGGTTCCTGATCTCAAGTTGAGTAAACGGTGAAATAAACTTTTGTAAATAAGCTTTAATATCATATAGCAGATCACTGCTGGCTTTAGGCTCTAAGGATTTACTGCCTTTAGTTTCAGGAACAACAACCAATAGTACACTACCTGGTGCATCCAAATTTTTACTTGACATATTGGGCAAACAGGTGGCTTTGTATACAGCAGGAAACTTTTCAAGAATCAAACGCTCATAGTCCCAAGCTGTAATAGCCCTTTGCTTATGGTTTAGGCGCTCACTAATACGTGTATAAAATTTCTCCTCTTTTTCTGTTGGCTGTCCTCCAAAAGACTCCAGAGGTTGTATAATGTCCTGAATACCATTAATACTGCCATAAGGGCGGTCAATTGTAAAGGCAGGCAAAGGTTTTTGTAAGTGGCTACCCATATCTTCGTTCGGTATCAACTTGGCAGTAGTTACCTGAGTAGATATATTTTGCACCCTTGATACAGTTTCAATATTTTTAATTACGGATACTTTCAGCCAAAACAAATTTCCATCCAGAATAGTATTTCCTTTTTGTATGCCATAAGGAAGTTCTATGAGTATAATCCCAGTATTTATAAAACCATTAGTTTCATCTTTCAATATTTTTGAAGGAGATAGCACTTGCCACTCATCATTCACTAAATAGCTCCACTCAATTACAGGAGGATCTTCCTCTGAAGAAATAGTAAAACCTTCTGCCATGTCAAACATTAATGACACCGTTTGTGGGGGGTTTAAGTTGGTAAAACCAACTAATAAACTTCCTTCAAAATTAAATTCTGGTAATAAAGGAGTAATCTGCTTAGAGCTATCTGGATAAACCAACTTATCTCCAAAAGGATAGATGTGATAAAACTGCCCACGGCTATTATCCTCGTTTTTCTGGGAACGCTCATGCAGGGTAATGGCCGACGAAGATGAATAGCTCAAAGTCAATTTACGCACTTGTGGGGCCATTGGAATATTAGGCATTTGCAAAGGCTTCGACTGCGCAATACCTTTTTTAATGTTACCCACAATGCCTCCACTAGCATTTTGCATAGCAATATCAGAAACTATGGCTGGGTATACCTTATGACCAAAAGCTTCTGGTGGGTTAGTAAGTTCTAGCCTAATAAAACCACGACTGGTGGTGTTATCATAGTCTAAGTCGTCATTTATATCCTTATAGTTAGGCGGTAACTTAATTTTAGATATATCTATATAATCAATTGATGTTTCTTCTGCTAACTTACCTTGTGGCTGAGGCTCGTTGGGATGCACCCCTTCTTCTTCTGTTCTAAACAGTTTAAACATTTGGCGTTTTTCACCTTCCTCCGGATACCATCGCCCATTGTCCAATATGGATAGTTTTGCTTCAAAAACATTGTTATCAATGTCTAATCCAGTATAATTTTCATAATAACTATGAAAGCCACCATTATCTTCTGGCAAGTTGAACCATTCAAAGGTAATGGCTAGATCATCTAAAGGTTTTTGAAATATTTCACTCTTACCCACTATTAAATATGCCCCCCTATTTGGCTGGGCACCAAAAGGGTAAAAGGGGTTTGCGGGGCTTATGGCACCTTCCTGATTGTACATCAGTAAATCCTTTACTTCGCTTACTTTAGTTTCAATATTGATTTGATCTAAAGCCAAGGCATCGAGTAAAGAGTAGCCATATATATACGAATTACTGTTTAGAACCACTTTAACCAAAGGCAGTTCAGCCTTAAAGTTACCAACGTGTAGCTCAGGGTTATAGTGTACCCAGGCAGGTTCAGAAGGTTCCAGATCGAAACGTAAAACAAGCTGGGCATTCTCTTTATCACGGGTAACTACATACTTTGATACTTGATGCCATTTTTCTTCGCCTGTGATATAAATAAGAAAAGCATCAATAAAACTTTTAATAAAAACTTCTTCTTCTGTATCTTCTGTAGTATGGCTAATATCCGCCAAGTACTGGTTTAAGTTTTTATAAGACTCTTGGTCAAATTCAAAAGTAATGCTTACTTCTCGTTTACCTTCGCTCAGTAAAAAACTGGGTGATGCTATTACAAAGCCTACTTCCGCATCTTGCATTGTTTTTTCATAAACACTTTTATACATTTGGCTTTCACCAAAAGTAGGGTAGTTTTTTTGAATCAATGTTTCAGCAGAAGGAATTACTTCGTTGCGCGGAATATCAGACGATAGTATGTTGGTAATTAACTTCTTAGGAATACCCCGTATATTTAAAAACCGTTTGTCTATAAATATGTTTTTAAGGGTATGAACCTTGGCTCTGTTTACCTGCATCGGCAGGTCTACTTCATACAAAATACTTTCACCACTTTCATACTCTCCTGCAATCAATTTCTCACCTGTCTCTATATTAGAAAATAAAGCATTGTCAGCAATATCAAACGTTAAGTATACATTATCGTGTATTGGAGACTTTGGAGCTTGGCGAAGCACCGTGCGATAATAAAAATCTACATATTTTTTAGATAAACTATTCAGGTTATCTTGTGCTACTCCATATAACTTAAGGAAAGAAATGAGAAGGGCTATTTCAGGATAATGAGTGTCATTGGCAAACGATTGGGCAATATAATCATCCGCTTTTTTCTTAAAATAAATCAAAGTTTCATAAAAAGCCTGAAACACTCCATCTAGCTTATATGACAAAGACTGTACTTTTTCTTTGATAGATGCTCCGGCAAATACACTTTCTACACTGTGTGTCTCTTCTTTGTCAAGTTCCCAGTAAAAACTAAATGAACTATAGTCTAGCCCTACCTTTGTATCCAAAGCGTCTTCATGACCTGCCAAAAAATCATACACTTTTAGTTTTTGTAAAGCAGGAGCCAACTTAGTAGAGATAGCATTAAAAATGTCGTCACGAACATTTACTTGAATATTTGCAAAGTGTTCAACTGACTTCAGTTCCATTAACCAGTGTTCAAACAAAGATGCTAAATAGTGGATTTCTTCAAAACAAAGCCTCAAATATTGCAGTTTTTTATCTTTGCGTTTAAAGTAGTTGGCTTTATCCAACAATTTACGAAAACGGTTTTCTGCACGTATAGGATCCACTTGCTTGATTGAAGCAAGTACTATAATTTCATCATTCAAAAAGTCTGACCAATCACCATCAATTCTATTGTTTGTATCATAAAAATTGACCAGCTTGGAAAAGCTTGAGACAAAAAGCAGTAAATCTTCTAATGACCTTTCGTCTAATTTTATATAATCAAAATCTAATCCATCAAACAGGCGTGAATCCTGGCTAGTACTATATCTACCGTTTTGTATTGTATCCATTACCAGTATTTATTTATCAACTATAGGTAAGCTATTTATAAATCAGTTCCTTCTATTATATAATATGGATATACCATATTGGTTCGGGTATTGGTTTTTCGAATCGTATATACCAACGTCACAAGTAACAACCCTTCCTCTTCAGCATCTTGTACTACATTTACTTCTTCTAAACTTATACGAGGCTCAAAGTTGAGCACTGCCCGGCGAATAGTTTCTTTCAAATAAGTAGTCGTATTCACATCAATAGGCTCAAAAATCATAGATTGAATATCGCTTCCATAATCTGGATATATGATTCTTTCGCCTTGTTTGGTTGACAATAGCACAAATAAACTTTGGCGAATGTCTTCCTCCTCAGAAACCATCTTTACACTTTTAATACGTTTATCAAAAGTGGGGGGAAACGCCCACCCTATACCTAAGAATGTTTTTTTATGTTTCATTTTGTTGCACCTTTTCGAATAGTGTTCTACTTCACTTGCACAAGAACTGCGGCACTTGCTGTTACAGCAGCACCTGTACCAGTTGTTCCTCCCATACAAATTACAGGTTTAGCTCCTTTAATCATTACCTTTCCTGAACAAGCGGGTGAAGCTAAAGGTCCTGTAGGTCCTGTAGAATCTCCTAATACACAGACAGGTGTTCCTCCAAAAGTAATTGTAGGATTAGTAGATATAGCAACACCAGCCCCTGGAAACCCATTTAGCATAGGACCAGAGGTTGGGCTTCCCATTACAGCAGGATTCGGCATATTTAGTTATTTAGTTTAATGTATCTTATAGTTTTATTTATCTCTATCCTATTGCAGTTGATGCTCCACCTTTAAATGCAGCTACAGCACTAGACTCGACGTTTACTTGGCTTTTTCCTTTAACGGCTACTTGTGCTCCTTCTGCATTTAATGCAGTTTTTGCTTTCACACTTACATTTTGCCCATCCAAAGCCACATCAGTTTTTGCTTTTATTGTAATCTTGTTTGCATCAAGCAAAATATCATCTTTAGCCTTTAAGGTAATATTTTTAGCAGAGTCAATCATTACCCCTTCTTCTTCGTCTAGTTTGATAAAAGTTTTATCAAACAAAATCTGGATATTTGGCTTATCTTTAATATCCATTGAAATTTGGTATTTTTTAGCATTTAACGCCGTTTTTCCATCATCACGACTAGCAAGGGTCATTCTTGTTTTAGCATCATCGTCAAAAAAGTCTAACACAAAGTGTTTGGTAACAATAGACTTATGCAAATTCTTTTCATCAGGTTGGGCAGCGCCTTCTTTAACCTCAGCACTGGGCTTACTAATAGGGCTGTATAAGCACCCTAGTATTACCCAATAATTTTCATCTCCTTCTATAGGTGTGAGTATTACTTCTGATCCTACATTTGGAAAAAACAGCATACCCTCTCCTTTATCCTGTGCGTCTTTACCTAACCCATTCCCTGCATAAGGTTGCACCATACGTGCCTCTACGGTTTTATCTCCAAGCTTATGAATATTTACCTTAATTTTATAAGTACCGTTAGCGTCCTCATGGATAGAGTGAACTACACCCAAAGTAAGATTACCAGAAGCAGAAGCACCTTCACCAGAAGAGCTTTTGCCAGAACTTCCCAGAGAGCCTCCTGTTGAAGCCCCACTACCTGTAGCACCTAAACCGTTACTTTCTAAACCAATCTTGAGAGTTGTTACCCAGTCGCTGGCTATTTTATGCTCTATGCCACCTACAAAGTAAGATTGGCTATACTCTGTTGGCAACCCTTCTACCTCCACCATGGTTGCCAATTCTACTTCATTACTTCCAGATATTACAATTTTACCCGACTTAAAACCCAGCAAGTTTTGAGTTTTACGGGTTTCTAATATATTTTCCATATCTGCTTTGGTGTGTATATGTGTACCTGAGATGTACTCTGGGATTTTATTCACATCAAAGACAGACCCCGAATCAGAGTTTAAGTATTTTGAGAAGGATCCGTATAATTGTTTGGCAGTTTTTGTATCTTCTAATGGTTTATCAGGGCTCTTTTCATCATAACCTTTAATTTCAATGGCTCGCAAACTTGTGGAAGCTTCTTTTACATCAAAACTACGAAGGTTTTTACCATATTTAATTTGAAAGTCAGAAGGTGTTTGGGCAAAATCAGGAATCTCTATAGAGAGCTCATCATCATGAGGGACAGCAATATAGTTAGATAAATTATCCAAAATGTATTTCCAGCAATTGACTTGAGGGTCTAAAATGATTTGATCTTTTGCTTCTGCTTTTGATTTGGAGGCGTCTTTTACGCTGCCTTTTACTTTAGATTTATGCTCATTATTCTTCAAGACAAAATCTACCGCTTCAATTGGTTTCTTTTTCTCTACTACATCTTTTAAACTAGTCAAAGTCAAGTACTTTGCTTGATTATAGCAAGTCACAGTAAATTTATTAGGTGAGCCTAACTTTAAATCTTGGTCAAAAATATATCCTTCAAATAAAGGGTTTTTATCAATTACATTATTATAACCACCCTTGATCACCACCTTGTTCCATTGGTCAAACAACCCAGACTCAATTACTGCAAACTTTTCGTGTTCAGCCACTCCTCCATCAATAAAAGTAAGAACCGCTCGGGGTATTTTATTGATACTTTTTTTTATCTCTACAGATGTTAGTAAAAACTCTCCAGGCATTGGTGTGGAGCCATCTTTACCTGCAAAAATTTGTACGTTTACAAGCGTTTTTGGAGTATCTTGTGCCATGTTATCAGAATTTGTACTAAGTAAGAAGTTTTTTCTATTGATTAATCACTTAATCTGTATTCAATTTCAGCTATTACCCGGTCAATGCATTCTTCTATAATAGCTTCTTTATCCAAGGATGTCAGGTTTGTATCTTGCTGCAGGTGATTTGTTTGCTCTTCTACATTTATCTTTATAATCAATTCTTTTATCTCAATAGGCATATAGTGTATCTAATGTGAAGTTTTAAAATAGCACCCAAAAATATCTAAGTTTCAAGACGAGCAGATATAAATTTGATTATGTATTTTTATCAATGGCATCACCTGCGTCATCTTTTGCATCTTTAATATCATCTTTTGCCTCGTCTGCTTTATCTATGACTTTTTCCACTGCATCTGTTCCACCTACTGCGGCGGCGGCCGCTCCTCCAACAGCTGCAGTATCTACCACATCACTTGCCGCAGCAGTGGCGGCACTAGTAGCAGTTTTGGCTACGCCTCCAACAGCACCTAAAGCAGCCGAAGCCATAGAAGCCATTTGAGCGGCTTGGTTGGCTTTCACTAACATTTCAATAGCCTTATCTCTGGTAATGCGTTGGTAGCATAATTCAATATTTTCAATCATCAACTTACCAGTCATAGCATCAAAGCCTGACACTTCATACTTTACAGGGTATGCTCTTTCCAGCTTCCACGCTTTAACAGGCGAATGTTTGTTATCCAGCAACATTACAGTTACATCTTTAAGCGTAAATTTATAGTCCAAACTTGTCAAACCTTCCTCACACCAGTTCTGAAGAACAGAAGTAAGAGTAACCAGTCCACGCTTAAGTACTAAGTTAGAAAAGTCTTTGCCTTTAGGTAGTTTATATACTTTTTCATTCTCTCCCCCCTCTACTATCGTCTCAGTTTGCACTGACCCCGATAGACCAGATATTTCCATAAAACTGTTATCATAAGCAACTGCGGCTGCGGCTGCTAAAGCTCCTTTTGCTAAACCTCCAAGGGTTAGTCCACTTCCTGTGGGAGAATCTACTATTTTTAGAGTAAAATGAAAACCAGGAGGTGGTTGATATAATCCGAACATACTAATTTATTTTATTCTTTAAGCACCCAAAAGTTTGATAATAACAATTTATGATATTATGAGAATCACTGGCAAGCAAAACTTTGTATTATAAAAGAACCTGCCGAAACAAACTTTCGGCAGGTTTATTTGTCTTATTTTAGACTATTAATTATCTACGCCTTCAATGTTGATTCCTTCGTGCGCAAGCTCAATAGATTCAACAGCGATTTCATTCGCAGTAGAGTTCAAGTCAGGGTAAGTAACACTTACAGGGAACGCTCTAACGATAGTCCAAGTCATTACTGCAGCTTGGCCAGCGTCTAGTAGTTCAATAGTGATGTCTTTACGAGCTTCACCTAAGTCATCATTACTCAAGTTATCACGTACTTCTTTCATCCACTCAGAGAACTGCTTCTCATCTTTGAACACACCACGCTTTAAAGTAAGGTTATCAAACTTCTGTAGTCCAGGAACTTTTTGCATAAAGAATTCCACGCTATCACCACCACGATAATCGATAACTTCTACAGTTTTTTTCAGACCAGAAACTTCTTGAAAGCTACCTATGTCTTCACCGCCAATGGTTACTTTAAAGTGAAACTTAGGTATTGGCCATTTAGAATTAGCATCTGCCATGATATAAATATTTTAAATTATTGCAAATAATAGTTGTAGGTTAAAAATGATTAAGATTCTTGCATTTTCTGCTGGAAGGTAATTACGATAAATTCCGCAGGGCGAACAACAGCCACCTTTACAGAAATACGCATAAAACCATCTAAGATATCTTGTGGAGTCATAGTGTTTCCTAAGCCTACTTCTACATTATAAGCTTGATCAGCAGTAGCTCCTGCTAACCCACCTGCTCTCCATACATCATTTAAGAATGAGTTAATCATTCCACGGATCAAAGTCCAAGTACCGTTATCGTTTGGCTCAAATACATACGATTTAGCTGCATTTTTAACAGACTCTTCAATGTAAAGCATTGTACGACGAACGTTGACATATCTCCAGTCTTGGCTGTTACCATCCAAAGTACGGGCACCCCATACTACTGTTCCTTCACCTACGAAAGAACGGATAGCATTTATAGATTTACCAGTAGCAGTAATGTTCAAGTCTTCTTGCTCAGCATTAGTTAATTTAACTACAGGAGCAATTACACTGTTGTATCCTACGTTTGCAGGAGCTTTCCACACACCACGAGCATCATCTACCGAAGCGTAAATACCAGCCATCCCCGCACTTGCAGGAAGAATGTTTAACTGTGCTCTTACGCTATTTGCAACTTTCTTAAATGCAGGACTGATAGTAGTTAAAGTTTGATTTAAACTTTCTTCATTAGTATCAGTAGCACTAATTTTTTTGATTTCATTTTTAGCTTCTTCAGCACGCTTTGAATCAGCATTGATTTCGCCCGCTTCTGCGCTCAATAGTTTTTCTAAAACATCTGCGTTGCTAATGTTTTTGAAACTAATTTCGTCTTTTTGAACTATAGAAGTGTAGAGCCAAGGGTAATAAGCAGCACCAAAGTTTAGGTTGTTGTTACCAATACCTTCACGGAATCTAGTGATCACATCTTTAGCATCATAAGAACGTTTCTCATATCCTGAATGAACATCTAGGATAGCAAAACGGTTTTTCATCTTTTGACCACATTGCATCAGCATAGCCTGCTGTAAAGCATAGCAGTCGCTAGCCTCACACATTACCGCTTCTGGGATAACCAAAATAGTAGGCTCTTGCTCACCTACAAGGGTGTTCAATGCTTCTTCTAAAGCTTTTTTAGAAATCGCATTTACTTGCTTGCTACCACCTTGTGGTTTTTCAGGCACTTTTTTGTCACCAGGCTTGGCATTTTTATCGCCAGGCTTAGTTGCTGCTGGGGCAGCTTTAGCATCTGCATCGCGGTAATAACCACCAGCACTAACGATGTAACAAGTGCTTCCACCATTTGCAAAGAAAAGACGGATGCTATCATAAAGTAAGAAACGTGAATCACGCTCAGGTACTACTTGGTATTGTTTACCACTTACCTCAAAATCAAATTGCTGTGGGTTAGCCTCAACAATGTTGAAAGAAGCTTGAAAACCACCACCAAAAATGTTGTGGTATTCAGTAAGTGAACTAATACGAACGGGAGTATTTACAATACTATGCCCGTTACGAGTAGTTTTAGCAGTGTAACCAACGAAAGCAGGAACTGCTGTCGGCACTGCAGCTACGGAGTTAGGAAAAGCATTCTTTTCCTCAATATATACTCCGGGAGTTGCTACGTTTTTAGCCATAACGCTTTTGTTTAGATATAGACAATTATTTCAGAGTAAAACTTTAGATTATCTGATGATGGTTTAATCAACTCAGGAGATGGTGCAGGAAGTAACTTTTTGATAATTTTTGAACCGCTTACCAGTTCAAAAGAACAATTAGGTCGTTCCTTCATACTCAAGAGTTGATTAGACTCGAATATATACGCTTGTTGATTATAAAATTTACCTTCTACGGGTTTCGAAAATGTCACTTTGTCTTGCCCCTCAATCATTCTGACCTCTAAGTTAGAAGGATTTTCATATTTGGGAATAATGATATATCTCCAAACAGTTTTACGTTCTTCAAATGAAACCATAAAGTTGTATGGCTCATTTTTCTGATTTTTATTTATTTGCCCTAAGATATTATCCAGCATTTTCTCGCTCCAGTTTATCTCGATCCATGCCAGTGGTTTAGGTACTAAATTTTCATGAAAAAACAGAAATGATTTTCGTTCACCATTAGCCACCAATGTATACATGCCTTCGGTAAGGTTCCGGTCACGATAAGAAAAGCTTTGTTCTGCCTCTAGTTCTTGTGTATGCACGATTCCTCCGTACTCATCAAGGAGTTGTACTTTGCTTGCTTTTTTTTGTACAGGAAATGGTACTTGCCCATAAAAGACTGGTAGGCAGTCTTCATTAGCCACAAAGTCACGTGCATGAAGCAATGAACCTTGATTTTCTGAGTAGGAATTGCTTAAGTAAACAATGTCTTTGCTAATGTTTTTGGGTAATAGTGATGTATAATTAATAAAGTGTAGATCGTTTTGGTATAGCCAAAAAGAAAACTTGAGTGATGCATGCCTTCTCACGAGGTATTCAAATGCATCCATTTCATGGTGACTGAAAACCATGGCTTGAGCACTTTTTTTATAATGCAAACCTAGTTTTTTCATCAAGTGTAAGGTATGATTACTAGGTTTAAGCGAAAAGTTTCCTCCAAGCCTGTTTGAAAGATAATTATGCTCTATTGCTAATGTAAATAATGTTCCAAATCTTAATTCTACCTCTAGCATATATTTTGTAGTAGTGAGGATTATTTAATAGTAGTTGTTACGATATACCTCCTTAATTATTGAGGCCTTATATATATTAAAAAATTAAAATATAGCATCTAAAAATTAATACCACCTATCCTTGGGAAACTACCCATGTTGGCTTTTTCTTCAACAGGAATTAAACGGGCTTTAAAAATCAATGATGGAGAATACTTAGCCCCCAACATAGAGAATATATATTGGACTTGTTGGGTTTCATGATTTATAAAATCAAAAACCAACTGACTAATTTCATCTGGTAACTTTGCATTTTGATGGGAAAGTACGTGGTTATGCTGAAAGAAGCTCAACACACTTGATATATAACGGAGAGAATCCGTATACTTTGATTCTTTACCAGCAAAGGATGTTATCAATAAATATAAGTTTATAAAGTAAGGAGCACTAAGATTACTGGTACGACCATTATTTACGTTGCGTTCTTCTTGAATATTGATAAGTGTGATTACAATCTGATCAGTGTTTTCATCAATGGCTGATTTTCCATCAGAATTTACCAAATTAGAAATATTTATTTCAGGAGCATTGTCACTATAGCTTGATCTAAAATATTCACTCATCGCTTGTGCAACAGCATCAAGGGTGGATAAAATCATTTTGCGTTTAGGTTTTTAAAGCTTTGTTCTTACTGGGTGTGAAGGTAATAGATTTTCTGCAAAAAAACGATAATTTTCGACAGTTTTTCTACAGTTCTTCACACTATTTTTTGTTCTATACTACTTAAAGGCCGATGGTATTTATTTGTACTCACAAAAATAGTTTTTTTTTTTATTCTTATGCTAATTCATACTTTTACTAATTCAAAAATCAATAAAATATACTAGTAAAATCTAACTTCATTTATAAGGCATGAGATGTATATTTTTTAGCAAAAACATTCTAAATCGTGTCAGCTTTGCGAGCTACACTTTAACAAAAATAACACCAAAAACTCAATATCTTTTTTTTTATTTGTATAACACATCAAAATAGTAAATTTATACAAACTAATGTCATTGAAATGTAGCTAAGCTATACCTAATTATAACCAATTAACCTTCTTCCATTCATACTTTTGTCAAGCCAAAGAGTCTCTATTAATTTCAAATGCCTTACCTTTGTCTGTCTAATTAAAATATAATCTACTGAACCCTTATGAGTGACCCAAATAAACAACATCATTCTATACAAGAGATGCTTTTTGATGTTCAGTTTAATTCAGAAAACGAAGCTTTTAGGTTTCAATATACCCTCAGCCATTTAATCAAAGACAAATTATTAGACATTACTGAAAAAGTGTTAAATGAATTGGTGCCTGCACATCAACTCATTCAAGTTAAATCACTGGTTATTGACTTGGAAACTATTCCACTCAAACACTTTGAAAGAGACGTGCCCGAATTATATGAAAGACAATTGCGTGAGTCGCTGGGAGCTTTATTGTTTAGATTAAAAGGTGTGAGTTACTCAGCTGTAGATGATGCAGAAATTAGCTCTCCTGATGCAGGTTTATCTAAAGTATTGGGCATTTTTCTGAAAACAGGAACCCTGCCTTGGTGGGCTAAAAATGCGTGGCAAGCTTATCTAACACAAAATAAAGAATATACAGACGAAAAATTAGAGATCACAAAAATATTTGAAATTGTATTTCAATCGACTCCAGAGTTGCTTATACAACTCATCGAGAAGTCTCAAAATGATCAGCAAGTTTTATATCGTCTGGCAGACCAAATTCCTAACTACCAACTACTGGAAGTAATAAAGGCTATTTCACCTGAGAGAAGTACCAGATTAAAACGAATTATTCAAGACTTTGAAAAAATAAGTTCTCCAAAGTTTTTGTCACTAGTCCAAGAGCAAGTAAGGGTTGTAGTTTGGCAAGTAATTTTCCTAAACTGGGATTCAAACAAGGAGGAAGTGATTATACAAAAAACTTTAGATAAATTATTGGCCTTAGCTAATCAACCAATTCAACAAGTAGAAGCATTTTTTTTTCAATTAAGCATAGACAAGCTCTCACTTAATCCCTACTTAGCATCTTCATTACAGCAACTCACTACCACAGTATCTAGAGAAAAGTTACAAAAAGAAGTATATGCTTCTGAGGAAAAAATTCGCCATTTACTTTTACAACTTCTTTCGGAGGAAGAAGCAGAAATTGTAATGGCTTATGCTAAAAACGTTCAGGGAATACTTAAGCACTTGTCGAAACAACAGATATGGGAAAGTATTTTAGACTATTTATGGGAGAGCACACACAATGCTTTCAATATTAATCTGCTTTCTGCCAAAGTATTGCCTCAACTTACCCATAACTGGGAGCAAGCTGCTAAACAGTTACAAATTACTTTTGATCACCAAACACTCACTCTGAAAGATTTTTCAAAAGATATTATAGAGGCTACTCAAAATGCTGATACATCTGAACGAATTAAAGAACTTTTGAGTCAAATAGTAGACACGAATCAAGTAGAGTGGTTTTGGAAATACGGCAATACTCTAACCACTTTATTAGATGCTACTTCTACTCAAGTTTGGGAAACTATTTTAGATAGTTTATGGGAACTAAGAAGGCAAACTTTTACTAGACAACGGTTTTTAAAAAAGACTTTTCCTCAAATTTGGAAAAAACTTGTTCCAAAAGTTGCCATCCCTAGTAGTATCCCCACTTTGCAAGGCCAAAAAATGTGGACTATCCCCCCTGCCCCTGTTCTAGCACAACTGGCGCAAGAAATAGAAGAAGTAAAAAATATTTCTGCTCAATACTGGGCAACAGCACTGTCAACTAATGAACTTACACAAGATGTAGTATCTGGTAAAACTCAGCCTACATTACAAGGATCAACTGCATTTTCATCATCTGAAGACTTACCACCCTCAAACAATGAGGCGACAAGTTCAACATCTTCGGAAAAATATAACACACAAGACATAAAAAAAACTGAGATGAGCCAAGCACTTGATGATGGGAAAATCATTGAGCTTATCGAGCAAGTTTTACCTGGTCAAAGTAGCTGGATGTCGGAATATGTAAAAATAATCACTCGTGTGTTCAAACTTGAAGAGAAAGTTGCCTGGGAACAAATTATTGATTTCCTGTGGGAAACCCGTCAAGCTGGTTTTGAACGTAATCTTTTTCTTATCAATAGTTTTGCTACTATTACAGATCAAGTTACCACATCACTAAACACTTATGAACGTTGGCAGTTTAAAAAAACAAAAATTCAAGAAGTACTGAGTCATTACCCTGAGTTTGTAAAAGCAGACCAAGACGTAGTACTAGCCTCATTGTACCAAAATGTTAATCAAATAAGAAAAGCTTTTTTACAACAAAACATTACTACTGATGTTCAAGAAGTGCTAGAAAAGCTTTTTACCAAAGGAATACTACCTGCAGTAGCTCAAGTACAAAGAAGCCTGGCACATACTGCCAATCAACCCGTTGTTTCTTTAGAAGAAACCATTGCAAACTTGGTTGAAGCAGCTTTTAACAACCAATACTATAGCTTGTCTCAGCTACTTAATGTTCATATATTACAACGGTTTATTGAACAAACATCAGAGGAGTTTGTGTATAAATTGGTCACCCAAATCATTGAAATAGACCCATCTGTATATATTTCGGATCGCCTTGCCGTATTTTTGCAAAGCATCCCAGCGTTTGAAAACTGGGACTTCGCAGAAGGTCTAGGGTTTAAAAGTAAAACCCTGCCCCATACAATTGATGATAAAAGACCAAGCACTGGTAAAGACGAAATAGATGATGACACAAAAAGTGATCAGCAAGCACAGGATGCTAAACAAAAAGAGGAAACTACTGATGATACAACCCAAGAAGTAGATCAGGGTCAAACCATTGATGGTAAAGAAAAAAGGGAAAGTACTGACTCAGACCAAACCATTGATGATAAAGAAAAAAGGGAAAGCTCTGACTCAGACCAAACCATTAATGGTAAAGGAAAAAGAGAAAGTACTGACTCAGACCAAACCATTGATGATAAAGAAAAAAGGGAAAGCTCTGATTCAGACCAAACCATTAATGGTAAAGAAAAAAGAGAAAGTACTGACTCAGACCAAACCATTGATGGTAAAGAAAAAAGGGAAAGCTCTGACTCAGACCAAACCATTGATGATAAAGAAAAAAAGAAAGGTACTGACCAGGAGCAAAGTAAAAGTACTGATCCTTCTTTACCAATTATTGATGCTGAATCAATAGTAGAAGATATAGATTTACTGATTTATTATCTACGCTACTTTTTAATACAAAAACAACTTCCCAAAAACATTGTAAATGCAGACATTAACATTTGGCTGAAAGCCTTGAAAACAAACTATTCTACCAACTTTCAACACTTTGCTCTTTCACTTTCTTCAGCTGAAATAGATTTACTTGCTAAGCAAACTCCAGAGATTATTCAATGGGTAGATGATGTTTGGATACATACAACCAAACAAAAGAAACAAGAAACAGGTGATACTGTTGAACAAAGTAAAGCTGAAGCCATCGAGAAAGAAACTTATGAGCGAATCAAAAAAGAAATCTTTAAATCTGCCAATGAACAACGTAAGCAAGTAGTTGACCAACCAATGTATGTTAATAATGCAGGGCTTATAATTTTACACCCTTACCTGCTGCGTTTATTTGAAATGCTAAAACTCACTGAAACTACAGTAACGGAAACACCTTTACCCCAAAACCCACACAAAAAGAGAAAAAAAAGTAAGGTGAACTTCAAAGGTGATGCTGAAAAAGAAAGAGCCGTATACATACTACAATATTTGGCAACAAAAACAGAAGAAGCTGGAGAGCATGAGTTGGTGCTTAATAAGGTCTTATGTGGAATGGAAATTACAGAACCTTTTATTTCTGGCAAGGTCATTCTTACTGATGAAGAAAAAGAAACTTGTGAAGAATTGCTAGAGGCTGTAGTACAAAACTGGAGTATCCTCAAAGATTCGCCCGCAGACACACTTCGTGGCTCGTTCTTTATTCGTGAAGGAAGACTAGAAATAAAAGAAGGCAACTGGTTTTTGAAAATAGAAGAAAGTGGAGTAGACGTATTATTACAACAACTACCTTGGTCGATAGGGATGATTAAACTACCTTGGATGCCTAAAGTAATGAATGTAGAATGGTTGGTATAAATTTCTCGATAAAAAAAGCAAGGGAGGAGATAATCCACCCTTGCTGAAATATTTTTAATCTATTAGGTATTAAACCTATTTTTTACTAGCAAGTTCTAACAATAATTGTGTCATTTGATTATTCAAAATATCATTTTCTGCCTTATTGTTATCGTTTCTCCTAGCATCTGTCCATTTATAATACAAGGCTTCATAGGTTTTCATTTGATCAATATCCAACCACATCAACTGAGTTTTGACATTTGCGGGTTTACACTCATTTACTGTGTCTCTAAACATTGATCTAAACTCTAAATCACTAAAGCGTGCTGTCCAACTAGGCAAAAGCAAAGTAGCTTGATAAGCAAAGAAACTTTCAGGCACCAAATCATCATCGTCAGAGTTTTGAATATAAAAAGCTATTTTCTCTTCATAAGACCTGATATCTTCTTTATTGGCAAGAAACTTATACACACGCTCCATTTTTTCGTGAATCTCTTGCACCGATTCATACGTTTTCAGACTAACAAACTGCATGCTCTTATCAGCTGTATGAAAATGAATTTCAAAATCACCGTCATCGCGTCTTTCTACTGAATAATGTTCATAAACATTTAAATGGGGCTCTAATTCTTTTACCTTCGTAATCCTCTCTTTAAACTCATACCTTTCAAATGAGCGCAGAAAGTTATCTCCGTTTTCATCTGTCAGATATATACCGAATTTTTTATCTTCAACATCAGGGCGTAATAATATATGTTCAAACAAATAGAACCCTTCACTTTGTATGTTTAAGTTTCTCAGGTAATCTACCACCACCTGAACATTATTAGTAGCATCTTCTATATTATCATACTCACCAATTAACAGTGGTTGAGGACTATCAGGCTTCACAAAAACAGTACAATACTTTTCATTATTTATTGGATGTTCTCCTACCTGATAATTTTTTAGCTTAAGTCCATGCACCAAAAAAGTACTATCTATGATTTTAGTACGCATAAACACGGCTTTTTCTAGTAATTGCTGCCTATACTCTACCGTTTTCTCTGCTAGAGTAATATCACTCGTATCTATGTAGTCATAATTTTCCTCAATAATGGCTTCATTCAACCCTACCTGGTCAATATTTGTTTCATTTGTCCATTGCCTCTTTAATCGGTTAGGGGCAGTGTTATCCAATAATTGTAGTTTACGATCGTCAAAAGGTTTTAGCAAAGGATGCTTTTTAGGCAATTCATGATGTTTTGATTCTGGGGTAAACCCAAATCCTAATAAAATGTTAATTTTTGTTTCTAAACCTGGAACATTTTCCGTTCCAATCAACTCTTTGCGATAATCATACGCTTTTGAGCGATGCTGATTCATCTTCACCAAGTGTTCAAAGAAACGACTCTTATTTTTTATCAGGTAATTTTGATAATCTTTAGTGCGGAAATAATAGTTTTTTTGAGAGGTTGCATACCTCATATAGTCTTCGCCATGAATGGCAAGTAAAAAGTCTAAAATACGGTTACGACGGTCGATAAAGTTATCACGAGCCTGTACTAGTTTAGGCAACCCTTGCTTATAATTCAATGGGATCTTGGTTTCACCATCGACTCCATTGTCTATAAAGTCACCTTCTGATTCTCTGTACAAAGGCTCTACGTCAGGAACAACATCTAAGTTTTGATGGAAATATGTCTGCTGTATTCCATTAGTTGTTGAGAATAAGTCTTTGACATGGGCCAATTGAGCCAAGTGGTTAGATAATAACTGCTCAAATAATAATAAAAACCCCTTAAGTTGTTTTGCTTGGGCTTTCCTTAATTCACCACCTCCATTGGGGACACCCTGTACTCCAATACCATAAACTTCTGGAAATAAATACTGCAAAGAGCTATAGCTTTGTATATCTAACGGGCGTCCTTCTGGCACCTCTACTTTTTCTTCGTTTTGACGATAAACTCTCTTGTGGGCAGACTCAAGTTCATTGTACTTACGCTTGGTAAGCATTAAGTCAAGAGAGTTATAAACAACATCTCCTTTATAAAAGTTAATGCTGTTTCCCCCTTGTTCTAAATTTGTATCAAAAACAAGTACTGGAATCAACGTTTTTCCTACCTCTATTTGGTTATCATGCGTTTTGCCATCTATCTGCAAGTACAAATCTTTTACACTTGATACGCCATCTATCTGCATGATGATCTTAATCACTTCAGAGATAAGTATTCTTTCAGTCTTTGGGATCAACTCTTCCTGGCGAATAAAGCCATGTTTCAACAAAGGGCCATTGTATATTTCATCTAAGCTATACCCTTTTTCTACCATCTCTTTCAGAGAGTAAAAACTTACTGTAGGATTAAAGTACTCATTCAGATCAAATAAAATGTGCGCCAGAATATTCTCCACCTCATCCATACGCCGAACTTCAATATCACCTTGAATATGAATAGGCAACGTATCTACAATTACAACTTCATCTATATCTTCACATATATTACGGTTTGCGCAAAATATATCTTTAATTTGTACAGTTATTCTCTGTTGTACCTCCTCTGTTTCCAATTCGTCATGAATATCTACATATACTTTATATAGGCCGTTTAGCGAATTTTCTAATGGGTCGGTAGGAAAAAACCAAATATTTTTCACCTCTGGTAATTCATCTAAAATCAGCTTTCTGTAGTCGCTAATTGTCAATGAATTACAAGACAATATTTCGCTTGATTCATAAAATATTTTTTTATCTGTTGCCTTATTGTAGAGATGATCTTCAATTGCTGCATCAGCACGGCTGTTAAGCTCTACTATAGCATCACAAAGGTACTCCAGTATAGTGATACCTGGGTCGTGCGCGTTGTAATCTGTCCAAAAACCACCCGTAAGTTGTTGGATAATTTTAAGTCCTTCTTCGAATAATAATTCGCTGTTAAACCCTTTATTTTCTAATATATCGTCGGTTATGAATTGAGGCTCTGCCATAAAACTTACAGGTTAGTCACGTGTTTGATTTTGTTGAGAATTTGGATGGTTAAGTTGTCGGTTTGCTTGCTCATTTAATTTGCCTATTAACGCATACACATCAGCAAAAGGCATTTGTCCCAAAGCTTTGAATATGACATTTGCTTCGTCCAATGTGATTTGGAAATGAATGAGTTGACCATCACTTTCTTGTTTTTGCTGCATTTTTAATTAGATTGACTGTAGAGGTGGTAATATTACTTCTGTACCCTCAGACACATAGCGAGTGGTAAAACCATTAAATTTTGCCACTGCTACATCTAGTTTAGTATCACCATATATTTCATAGCACATGTGCCTTAACCCATACCCTGCTTTTACAACCTTTACGTGGGTCAAATCAGGTGAACTTTGTTTTTGTTTTTTAGTTTCCTCGTCTGGTGAAGTATGACTACGAAATTGGCAAGATGCAGTAGCTCTGATGGGATTTCCTTTTTCATCAAACAATGTATACTTTACAGATAAGGAAGTTAGTCTACACTCAAAAATAAACGAACCCCAGGAAATTTCTAAGTAGCCAATGTCGTGATGCGTACCACTATAACCATAAGTTAGCTTTTTAAAAGCTTCAATTTCTTCCAGCACTCCTTCATCATTCTGGTATATCATATTTGTACCATCAAAGATCAGGTCAAAGCTTACGCTTTCTGGTTGAACATTTTTAAACCTTGCCACTGGATGGGTGCTACCAGGAATCTCTATTTCATCATATTTGACATTTACAGAATAACTTAGGTTTGCAGGGTTAATTGCTACAGTGATTGAACCGTCTGACTGAATTGTGCCACCCGTCATTGTATTATCTTTCTTCAATGTTGCCCCTACATATGCCTTTCGCTGAATTTTTAGTTTGTTAGGTGTATCTGCCATATCCTTATTGTGATTTTTACTTTGTTAGTCATACCAAAAATAACAGTGATTATTATACGACTTTATGCTTATTTTTCAAGTACCAAATAGTAGCGTAGCAACGCCATTGTACTGCTACTTCTTTCGCCTTCTCTTTCTCTTGCGATTTCCACTTTTCTGAGGCACTACTCTCCTGTATTCTTTCTTTAACCTTGGGTTGTATTTTGGGATAAAAAACCCTAGAGAAAATGTAAAAGGGCTAATTACCATATTATCGTCTATATAACCGTAACGATAAATCAGTGGAACGTTTGCTCCTCTTTCCGAAGTCTTTACGATGTTGGTCAAACCAAAATTATATCGAAAATCAACTGTGAAGAAGCCGCCTTTAGTTTTAAGCAAAAACCCAGCACCAACCATTGCTCCAAAGTTCAGTTTTTTACGCTGAGGTGTCATGTCTTCACCCAATAGTTTAAACTCTTTCTTAGTGTCACCTATTAAATCAGTTCTGGTAACTTCAGCTGTTGATGATAGAACTAAATCGGCAAAAACACCTGCTGTGACAAAAGGTCTGAAGCGCTTATCAGTATTACCAAATAAATAACGTGCATATACAGGAACCTCTACCATTGATTGATTTTCTTGAAAAACTACATCAGTAAAACCAAGTAAACTCTCTGTGTGTGTATAGTTGCGGGTGGCATAATAGGCTTCTGCTCCCAAATGTAGATTATCAGTCACAGGAATATCAAACATTCCTCCTATCAAGAAACCTACACGTGGATTAAATGTACTAGTTTTAGCGTTATCATCTACACTAAAAGCCATAGTAGATTGTGTAATGCTGTATGATACACCTAGTTTTAAACCATAAAGGTAAATAGGTTTGGTATGAAACTTATCAAAAAGCTCTACAAACTCTGGTTGATCAGCATTCTCACCAGTACCTCTCACAGGCTTGTATTCTTTTTCTATTCTTAAAAACTCACGCATGTTATGCTCGGCCATGTCTCTATCGTCAAGATAGAGGCCACTAAGCGTAAGCAAACGATAGGCTTCTTTTTGTTTTGCTCGATCTAAGTCCTTTAAGCAATCTTTTATCAAAATTTCCACTTCGCTTACACGCCCTTCATCATAGGCTCTAGTGGCATCTTTCAGTTTATCCTTGCAGGCTTTCTCTTTTTGGGCGTATCCTGCTATAGCAAACAAACAGGCAAACAGTAAGAGATAAATTCGTTTTAACATTGTAAATTATCTGGTTAGTCTTTTTTCAATTTTTCTGTAAAACTAGCATTTAGTCAAGACCAAGTTTAAGGATATATTTGCAAAATAGCGCTGCTCTTCTTCATTGCTAAAAGTCTATACAGTTCACAGAATTCAAAAGCGAACGTTGATCATTTATAGCATCTCAACCTACTCTTTTTTACTATTCTAATAAACCTTATTCCCAATTCAATCCTTGATCAAATACGAGCATATTATACCAAACTATGTTATTTATTATCTTAGGTAAACCCAGATAAAGGTAAGTAAATAATATTTTAAAAATATCATTTACTTACCCTGGTTATTTTCTTTTGCAGAGCAGATATAGTACAAGTTCTTACTCTTTTTCTCTCTGCTTATGTTCAGGTTTTACTCCTGCTCCATCTTTTATACCAGAAAAAGTGCGTGCATAGTTGATGTTTTTAGACACATGACGATTCCATTCTTTGATACTCATATTTCTTTTAACTTTCCCAGTAGACGCTATTACATCTTTCATAGCTTCTACTGTTGTTGGCCATACTCGTATTAGGTTATCTTTACAACCAGCGAGTAACTTGGTGCCATCACCACTAAAACAAATAGACCAAACCCAATCCCGGTGGTCATTTAAAACAATGGGGGACTTACCCAAATTCTTTAGCTCATAAATACGTACCGACTTGTCCCAACTACCAGTAGCCATTAGGGTTGCTTTACCACTATCGTTATAATTAAATGCAATATTATTAATTCGGGCAAGGTGACGAGGCAGTGATTGCTCTGTGCCCATTGAAACAGGCTTGCCATTGGCTACACTCCACAAGTACAAGAAGCCACCTTGAGTACCTGCTGCCAACCAAACTCCATCCTGACTAAACTCAAGAGAAACGATTCTATCTTGATTACTGATGGTTAGTTCATAACTTTTAGTTGTCACACGGTTGTTATAAACAATCACATTTTTTGCCTTATTCCACGCAACTTTCTGACTATTAGCAGCCATTAAAGTAGCTTTATCTTGTGCTACAGCCTCACTTTTCCATTTACGTCCTTTTTGTTCCCAATAAGTCACTTCCCCATTGGCACTTAGCGCATACAATACATTATTTCCAGCCATTACAATCCTTCGTATTTCGCTTTGTCCTGTATTAATTCTACTTGCCATGCCAAGGCTTCCATCATTGGCAACATTGTAAAGTCTGATAGTAGCTGAGTTTCCAGCACAGGCCATTACTTTTTTACCAGGACTCAATGATAAGGAACGGTTTACTTGCCCAGTAGTCACCAATGCAGGAACATCTACCCCAATAGACAAATCGTTTCCTACATCACACTTACGAATAGTTCCATCACTACCTGTAGAATATATCACATTACCAAATGTGGGCTCTAGTGAGCGAATGGTAGAAAAGTGTCCTTTAAATTGATTATAGTTAGGGTCTGACAACCTTTTAATAGCATAGTATAGTCCATCATAAATGTTAGGGTCTTGTGTCTCACCTCTGGCATTTGATTTTTTGAAAATATGATATGCTTGTTGAGCTACTAAGGCTTGTTCTATATGATCAGTTAATTGAATAGAACGCAGTCCCATTTTCTGGGCAATCACCTTTTTACTTAGATTATCGGCCGCTTGTTTGGCTTGTTCAGCTACTCCTTTTGCTTTAGTTGCCACAATAGCACTTTGCTCTGCTTTTTTGGTGGCTGTATCTGCCAAAGCCTTGGCGGCTACTGCCCTCTGTCGTTGTTCATCCGCTGCTTTTTTCTCTTGCAATGCCCTGATTTTGGCAGCCCTTGCAAGTTTTGCACTTCTCAAAGCAGCCTTTTGGGCTTTAGTTGCTCTGTCTGCTTCTGCCAATGCTTTTCCTTGTGCTTTTTTTGCTGTTTCAGCGCTTTTTACTGCTTTTTTCTGAGCTACGGTTGCTGCTTTGGCACTTGCTACCGCCTTTTCTTTTTGGGCTTTAGCTTCTCCTAAGTTTTTGTTGGCTTCTTGCTTGGCTTCATAAGCAAAGTAAGAAGCAATCAATGCCCCTACCATAATTACACAGATAAACGCAAATATTGCCCTGAAAATCTGCTTACGCCTTTCTGCCAATTTCTTTCGGTTGGCGATTGCCTCTTCATCAGATTTTTTACTAAAATCGAGAAAAGACATGGTGCGCTCATACGCCGGATGGTAACGCATACCCCAAGCAAGGTTGGGCTTTTTCTCTTCCCTTTTGGCAAGGGCTAGTTTAAGGTCAGCGTCTTTCAAAAGACCACCCTGTCCCGATTGGTGATTTTCGGCAGCCATTGCCCACCCCAAATACTCTTTTACAAACTCAGCCTCTTCATCTACCCAAAAAATCAACATTCCCCAAATACGCATCAAACTCTCGTGCGAAATGTCAATCACGCTGTTTTCATCTAATGGAACTTCCTGAGGGGGCATTAATAAGGTGCGGTCAGCACGACGAAAGTTATCAATCACTACAATACAATCTTCGATAGACTTTTCAGCTACTGCTGCTATTTCACTCAACTGGGTTGGACGACGTACACGCCTACCATCGTCTCCTTTTTGGGTGATTGCCTTAAAAATAAGCTCACAAGTCCTTTTTTGCTCATCGCTCAACTCATTGAAAGCCTCGTTTGCGTGGACTTCCAACGCAGTTTTCATTCCTCCAATAGCTTCATAATGACCAGTGTTGATAGGTTCGCCATGAATAGAGCTTTGTTCCCAGTAATCCCAAGTACGCATCAGTGCGTGTTGCATAATAGGCAACTGATCAGCATTGTCGCCTACATCATTTAAGATTTGTTGTACCAAGCGGTCGTCAATGCTGGCTCCCATTACCTGAATAGGTCCTTCGATTGCAGCCTTTTTCTCATTCCGGGTCATTTGTGGAATCAAGAACTGACTATTATTAATCGCGTTGGTAAGGTTAGGATATTGAGAGCAATCTCCCACAAAATCAGAACGCATTGTAAGTGCTACATATATAGGTACATCATTCTGTTCTGTGGCAGTAAGCAACAATTTTATGAATGCTAACGTTTCTTCTGTAGTACTAGAATCAATATCTTTGAATCTGAAAAGTTCTTCAAACTGATCAACAAATATGAGGTAGTTTTTTTGATGCTTTTCATATTTGCCTTTGAAGGCATCAACCAACCCAGTAGAGCTACTCATGAGTGTAGAATACTCTACATTAAATGTCATTTCAGCATCTAGTTCGGGGTTATTTTTTACTGCTTCGTCAGTGATGGACTGTGCCAGGTTTTTAATAGGAGACTCTCCAGGGCGAAAAGTGCATACTTCCCATTTGTTACTATAATCGGTTTGGTAATCGCCAAAAAGTGTGGGAAACAATCCACAATAGAGAAAAGATGATTTACCGATTCCTGATGTTCCGACAACGGCAACAAAACGGTGTTTAATTAACTTATTCAGCACCATTTCTATTTGGTTGTCGCGTCCAAAATAGAGGTGGCTTTCTTCATACTTAAATGAACGCAATCCCGGAAACGGGTTTCGTCTGTCAACTGTGTTGATAGAATTGCTGGATTGGGTAATGGCTTGTTCAGACATGATAATAAACTTACTTATTTGATCTGTTAGTTACTTTGATGTACCTGATTTTATTATGTACAAGAAAAAGAAAACTTTTGGTCAGTTTTAAAATAGCATTGGCAAATTTACCACAAAAAAAAGAATTTACGGGTTAAAATTAGCAAAAAACTAATACTTGTATATAACTCTTCAATTTTGCACCATTTACTACATGCAAAAACTGTGTCTAATCTGTTTTTTTTAAACTTAAAAAGCTTTTTTTACTTTATAAGTTATCACAGATCACCACCAGAAGAGTTACCGCAACGATGTATTATACAATTATAAAGACACCTCCTACTGTTTTGTACTCATTTTTAATCATATTATACACTGCTGGCTATAGCATCCAAAATTGTTTGGTAATCTACTTCATTCAACCCCTCACCAGCTTTCGAGGGATACTGAATTGTGTTTTCCCAATGATTAGCAATATCTGTCCAGGCATAGGCGTCTGGTGCATAAACAATCAGCCTTTTTGCTGCCCGGTTCATATACTGCCCGTCCCACAAGTCAGTTAAATCATCAAAATTACCAGGCATATCTGACGGATAGTGAGTGGGCTTAGCCCCTGCATCTTTTTCAAGTGGATGTACACTGGCATCTGTCCACATTACTACAATTTGTCGTTTTTTATCACCAACTTTATTCCAAGGCGACTTTATAGCAAGGGCTATTGCTTCCAAGCCAGTTTCGGGCTCATCTCCTCCCCCATCGGCTTCAATGCCATCAACAAAGTTTTTAAATGCCTCTTTTTGATCAGGCAAAACAAAAAAATCTGAAGCCTTCATGGACTCCTCTCCGTCGTAATAGTAATCTTTAAAAGCAACCAACCTTACCCGCAAGGTATCTATAGCCTTGCCTTTTTCTTCCATTACCTGGTTGAGGTCTTCATAAAACTTCAGGGCATTATTTTTTACTTTATCAATGATGGGTTGCATGCTTCCAGTAGCATCAATGCACATTACAATGTCTACGGTATATTTTAATCCTTGCATTTTTTCTAGTTTTAGCGTTATAGCTTAATTTTAAGGCAAGCAAACTTACAAAAACTCAAGCATAATCTCAGGTTACTTTTGTGGGTAAAATCATAAAGACAGGGGAATTGCCAAACCAGAGGTACTTTGTTTATATTTAATTGTAGCTACACAAAAAAAGCCCGAATGTTTAATCATAAACATCCGGGCTTTTGCAAAACAAGGTAAAATATTACTTCTTCTTTTTAAAGTTAAATTTGTGACGCAAGTTGCGGAAGCTCTTTACTTCTACCACTACTTTGCCTATAAACATATCGGCTTCTATTCTTACAGGTATTTTATTGCCATCGTCTGATACCCAAAAACGAATTGAGTTTTCACCAGAAAACAGCCCGTTTTTAGGCATAATAGGTACTAGTTTATGGGCATGAATTTTCCCAAATTTAGTTTTTGCTATGCTTTTTCCTATATACCTTATTTTAAGGTCATAAATTTTGTCTTCTAAAAATCCTGGAATTGTGATAATCTGACCTGGTTTTAAAGAATTGAAATCTAACATACGCAGGTAATAATACCCACTAATCATGTCTTGGGCGTTTCTTGGCATCACAACAACTTTGTTCCCCTTTTCAAGTTTAGACTTGGCTCCATTTCTTTTTTCCTTCCATTGCTCATAACGCATAGTAGCTCTGTTTTTGGAAGGTTCTATATGAGTAAGTTCATCTCGACGATAATCGGTTTCTTCGATATGACGATAAAAACGATGGCTTACAAAAGCCGACGTGTCTATATAAGAACGCCAAGTGTCACGTATCCGGGTAATGGCGTCAAAGGCTCCTACCGATTTACCCAAAACATCTACTCTATAACAAAGTCTGCCATTCAGGTAAAACAGTTTTTTACTTACATCAACGATGCCTACTCCTGCATTAATAGGTCCATAGTGTGCTATGTACTCTAGGTGTTCACCAGGATTAAACACATCGTTTTTTATGGTACGGTAGCCATCGTAAGTTGGCGTAATAAAGCCACTAATTACACCGATAAAAACTACTAGTGCTACAAATTTTTTCATATTATATATCAATTAATTAGCTAATGTATAGGGTTTAATAAGAGTTTTTTCAATTATTCTAAACGCAGGATTGACTACTAAAGTAGGGACTTTTTATACATAAGTTCACCATAATTCGCTCAAACTGTTTTACCGAAGGGTAAATTTTGGCAATTTGTTCTGCCCAGTTTTACACTACATTTTATTTAAACCTTTACGTTTACAACAGTTAAAATGAGACAATAATCTTAATTTAAATCAAACAAAGGTATCTTTAATGATAATTTTGCGCTTTTTTTCTGAGTCACTTTATATTAATAAGAGCTTGTTTAAAGCGGTCGTTTAAGGAGATTTTACGTGCCTTTTCAGATTAGATGCGTCAAATTTTGAAGTAATAGTTCTGGAATCCCGAACTTGATTCGGGGCAGCGCTATTGCTGATAACCGATGGCTACAGCTTTGCTGTGCCGAGTTTATAAATCCCGAACTTGTTTCGGGGCTCTGCCAACGGCTAAATTTGACAATATATAATCAGGAAAGGTACGTAAAAGACCTAATTAATGATTTTTAAACAAGCTCTAAGACCCAAGCTGTGCAAATAACATTTGAACACACATAAATAATTAACTTCACAAAATACAATTATTATGAAAGTAGCTATTTTTGCCGATTTACATGGTCGCCTTTTACTTGCCTTCAAGCTGGTAGAACGGTACCAAAGAGAAACCGGGCAAAACATTGACTTGATTTTACAATGTGGCGATGTGGGTATATTTCCAGAACTAGATCACTTAGATACTGCTACCCTGCGTTTTGCCAGAAGAGACAGAAGCGAGCTGGGTTTTCACGATTATTTCACCATTCCTCATCGAAAAGCCCAAGAGGTATTAGAAAAGACTGATTGCCAGATGGTATGTGTAAGGGGTAACCACGAAGACCATGAGTTTTTGGATGGGTTGGAGCAATTAAACCCTGATCAAACACTGTTTCCGGTGGATTGTTACAAACGGGTTTTTGTGTGTAAATCGGGGCACATCCAACAGTTTACCCACGAAGATGCCACCCTGAATGTATTGGGGGTTGGGCGAGCTGGCGATCGTAAAAATCGCGACAATGCTACTTTTATTCAACCTTACGAACGTCGTCAACTGAGACAAACCATTAGTGCCAAGCCAACTATAGATATACTTATTTCGCATGATGTGCCTACTGATATGACCGACCCTGGCTATGGAATGAAAGAACTACGCCCAGCCTTGGATGCATTGCGTCCATCATACCATTTTTATGGGCACACTGGCAAACCTTTTCACCAAGAACCAGACAATAACCAAGTAACTCAATCGGTGAAGGTAGCCGAACTAGAGTACAAAAGACAAGAGACTTTGGCTTATGGAGCAATGCTGTTGCTGACGGTAGAAGTCGACCAGCCATTGCACCTAGAAGTAGTAGAGGCACCTTGGCTAAAAGAGTATACCAAAAGTAACTGGTTGTATGTAGACTAATGGCTGATAGACTTATTACCATTGGCTTACATACAGTTTTATTTTAATATGTTTTGTTTCAAAAATTTTTTGAGCTGATCTGCCATTTTAATATGATCTGTCACAGTAGGGTGTCCAATTTTGCGGTTATTATAAGCAAAAAATAAGGTGTACAATTGCTGATCTTTATAGTATTTCTTCATTAGGTTTACTGCCTGTTGAATATAGCCTTTCCAAGGCTTACCTGGGCTTACAGCATTCATTGACCCCAAAGTACACACAATTTTAGCTTTGGGATACACCTTGCGTAAGTTGCTAATAAAGTTCATGTATGCCTTTACAATTTGCTGTGCAGTGGGTTTTCCCTGCTTGAAACGTTTTTTGTGGTTAGGGTCTCTGGTCATATTTACCAACCAGCTATCGTTCTGAAAAAGATTCACTACTACAATGTCGGGTATCCAACTCTTAAAGTCATGTTTTAATGCTGGCTTATCAGGGTGTACACGGTCATACATTTCGGGCATAATCAAATCATACCAACTTACCATAACTCCTATCCCACTTTTGGCAGTGCATCTATAGTCAAGCCCCAGGTCTCGTGCAGTAATGGCTGCATACGATAAATAGTTGTTCTTTTTTGCCGGATTCATATTGTCTCGCCCGGTGGGGTCTTCGTTGCCCATGCCTACAGTAATCGAATTACCAAAAAACTCGATCCGAGGCGAGTACGCTCGTTTCACCATTGCAAGGTCTGCCCCGTTGTCCAACTCAATTCCCATAAACTTTGTGTAGCCTTCATCGGTTTCGGTACGCTTAAAGATGCTCACCGAATAGCTTTTACCAGCATCCAGGTTATTATACACTGCATATTTCTTTTTTCCTTTTTGGCACTTAAGTAGATAAGGCTTGGCATATTGGTTATTCAAAATGACATTGAAGTAATTCTTTCCCTTTTCATCTTCCAATAAGATTTTAAGTAGTTTACTTCCACGAAAAATAAAATCAACTGAAGTACCTGGCCAATAAAACTCTGGTGCCTTAGGGTTGGCAAAATTGATCCGGCCATGGTAATAAAATCCGTTTTGATTGGCAGCTACCAATTGAGTGCCTGTCTGAGCTTGACAAGATTGGTGGAAGCACCACAGAAAAGAAATCAGGGCTAGTAGAAAAGTTTTTTTCATAAAAGTAAAGTCAAGGTAAAAATGCAATGTCAAAATAACGATTAAATTTTAAGAATTGGTAAAGCAATCTTGACTTTACATCGTATTTTATGCCTAAGGAACGGTACCAAAATAAATTTACATTCTGAGGGGTGATTTTTCGCCTTGATACTTCGTTATTTTTATTGCCCGTAGCGCTGCTATGAGCGCAAAAAATAGCCTCGTCTCAAAACAAAACCTCTACCTCAAGAATGGTAATTTAATTTCTCACCATTCCTAAGCTTGTGCCAGGATATCCAAACAAGCCTGTAAAACTTCTGGGTGCTTAATCATTTGATGATGCCCTACTCCATCAAAATACTGCATGTGTATTGCGGGGTTTTGATTGGCGTATATTTTTACTTCATCAATTGACACCACCTGATCTTTTATATCATATACCCCGTGCACTTGTGTAGCTTTGTTTGTGGTGGTCAAAGCGTTGGCAAGGGCAAAATCTTCTATTCCTTTACCAAAAGTACTGCGGGCTTTGGCATAAAATAATGTTCTGACTTTATGACGCACTCCAAAAAAATTAAACGCTCCTTCAAAAAAGTTTTTAGGTATAATGGGGCTACCCACCATTATCAACTGTTTTACTTTGGCATTCGTTTGTTCGCCTAACCAGGTAGCAGCAGCTGTTCCTCCCAACGAGTGAGCAACTATAGCTTCTATTTCTGGATGAACCTGCATATACTGGCGTACAACTTTGATAAACTCAGGCAAACTGGTTTGTATTTGGTCAGAGTTACCATGCGCTGGAAAATCAAGACTCAACACTTTGTATCCTTGCTGAAGCAACAAAGGAATAAACTTATAATAATCGGCTGCCTTTGACTCCCAACCATGCAACAGAAGTATAGTTTGTTTGCCTGTACCCCAGCTATAAGTCTGAATGGTGGCTGGTTTGTTGTTGAACAAGGTTGTTTCAAAACGTCCTTTTTTGGCAGTATCCAGTATTTGTGTATGTGGTGGTTTAAGGCTTCGTTTACGGGTAGTAAACATTTTGTCCCAAAAGTAATTCATTACTCGGTGAGGTGTAAACAAGGCGCCAAAAGTTAGGCTGGTTTTGATTAATTGTAATTTTAAATTGCTCATTGTTATTTTTTTAAGGTTTGTAATGTGTTAATATTTAAAATACCAATCGTTATTTTAAAGCATAAAAAAATATTATGCATTTGCTTTATTTTAAAATACCATTCAGTATTTTAAAATGTAAAAAAAATTATTTACTCATATCTTCAATGTACTCTTCAAGCAAGGCAAGGTTACTCAATAAATACTCATCATCACCAGTGGTTTTGGTCAAAAAAATTCCGCCTTGAATCAAACCAACAAAGCGCGCAAAAAAAGCCTTTCGGTTGATGGGGGCTTTCCATTCATCTTGGGTTTCGCCCAAGTCAAGTATATAATTGATTGACTTTTCCCATACTCCAATATACTGCACAGCTTTGGCACTAAGGGCAGGGTTGGTATCGTCAGCATCTATAGAGGTATTAAGCACTACACAACCACCTCTGTTGATGTAATATGGGTGGTGTTGCCTATGGTAACGTGGGTAAGCCAATAATTTGTCTTTGGCAGTTGTGGCAATGTCTACCATTGCCTTGATACCCGAAAACATTTGACGAAAGTTATACCTAAAGGCTTCCAATGCTACTTCTTCTTTGCTGTCGAAGTTTCCATAAATGCTCCCTCTACTAAACCCAGTACATTTTTCAATATCGCCAATAGAGGTGCTTAAATAACCTTTTTTATTGAATAAGATTGCCGATTTTTGAATAATATCTGCCCTGGTTTTTTCTCTGTCCGAAAACTTTTTACTCTTGCCCATAGCACTAAAATAACGATCAGTATTTTAAAAACCTAATTTATTTACTGAAAGATGATAATGCACTTCTCAAATAGATGTACCTGGAGACAAACTACAAAACACTATTTTTTTCACCTCTCTTCGTTTGCCTACAATATAGAAATATTTTGCTTGATCGGCAGGTAGCAACTTCAGAAAGGCTTGCTTTACTCGCGACAGTTTTTCGTGGATAGAGTTGTTGTACCTATTGACCAAACGGTTGATGTTGGCTTGCATCAACCAATAGCTATGGTGCGGACTCAAGTGCTTATAGATTTCTAGCAATTCGCTTTCATAAGTATGTAACTCATACAAAATAATGCCTTGAGGGTTTTGCCAAAACAACAGATAAAGGGCTTTGCACAAAGGAGTCATTTTAACTTCTACTCTGGTGTCTTCGTAACAGAGCCAAATCTGGTATGCTTCATCAATGATAAGTGTAGGGCAACCGCTGGGCTGGGCTTTTGGTATTTTACCTGATGATATTGTCATTGCAGTAAATGTTAATAGTGAATTAATTGACCGCAAATAGTTAATAAACAAGTGTTTTTTTCTCCTCAAAAAATATGATTTTACATATCCTTAGTAGTGAGGAGAAATGTTACTCTCAGGGGTTATAAATTTGTAGAAAGAAGTAATGCTTTGCCAAAAAAAGTAAAAAAATGATTGGTTAATTTTAATTGGTTATATCCGCTTTTCCTGTTAGATTGCAACTCTATTCATTCTATAGGGTGATGATGCTATCACAGCCAAATACTTTACTATGAGTACTTACACAAATAATCCTAACCAAGAACAAAACAACGGAAACACTCACAACCAAGGGAAAGTAAAAACCCAATTGAATCACAACCAAGTGAGTGGAAATGTCAATATAGAAAACACCCAAAAAGACCAGGTAAAAGGCAACAAGGTTATTATTAATAATGTGAATCTCTAGTTAAAAACATCGAAAACTAACGATATGCAGGCTGCTGCTAACCTCCCAAAAACATGTACATAAAGCCCTTTAGTACTCCTGACTTTAGAAGCATCCTGTATATTAGACTTCTTGCGAAAGTGTTTTTTATCTTGTTTTTGTGTTGAACAAAAGCGGTTTTTAGGGACTTTCGCAAGAG
>NZ_CANLRP010000071.1 GCF_947493425.1 uncultured Microscilla sp.
TCTGCTTGTAAGGCAGATGCTCTGAACCAACTGAGCTAAGGATCCATCGTCCTTTTGGTTGTATTGTGGACCCTGCTGGATTCGAACCAGCGACCCTCTGCTTGTAAGGCAGATGCTCTGAACCAACTGAGCTAAGGATCCAATTATTCCTTGTGTTTGCGTTGCTGTTTGAAGTTTTTTATGTGGAGCCTGTTCCGATGCGCTATCGGAACGACTTCTGCTTGTAAGGCAGATGCTCTAAACCAACTGAGTTAAGGATTCATTATTCTTTTTTTACTTCTAATTAACAATGTGTTATTGTTAATTGGGAGTGCAAAGGTACATTCTTTTTTATAATCTGCAAAAAAAACATCGCTTTTTTGAAAAAAAATGCAGGCAGTTGAAATGAAGGTTAACTGCCTGCAAACAAGGAGTTTTGAAACTTACACAAGCTTGTCAAAAATATTTCTCAATGATACCTCTTTGTTGATCATTGCGTGCAAATCTTCAATCTTTACTCGCTTCTGCTCGGTGGTATCACGCTCACGTACTGTAACTGTATTGTCTTCTTTGGTTTGATGATCTACAGTAATACAGAACGGTGTTCCAATCATATCTTGACGGGTATATAGTTTCCCAATGGCTCCACGCTCTTCGTAGATTGTTTTGAAGTCATGACGCAAATCGTTGAAAATACCTTTGGCTATTTCTGGTAAGCCATCTTTGCGTAATAAAGGGAAAACAGCCACCTTGTTTGGCGCCAGCGCTGGGTGTATTTTTAAGAAAGTACGCGTTTTGGCGTTTCCTTTAGCATCTACCCCTTCAGCGGTGGTGAGCGAGTTAGACAATACTGCCAAAAACAAACGATCTAAACCAATGGAGGTTTCTACTACATAAGGAATGTACTTACGTTTGTCTTTGTCTTCTATGGTATCGTCTACGTACTGGATTTTGGTTTTTGAAAACTCCGCATGTTTGCTCAAGTCAAAGTCAGTACGAGAATGGATACCTTCCAGCTCTTTGAAACCAATCGGAAACTCAAACTCAATATCAGCCGCTGCATTGGCATAATGTGCCAATTTAATATGGTCATGGTAACGTAGTTTTTCGGCAGGTAAACCAATTGCCTGTAAAAACTTCATACGGGTTTCTTTCCAGTGATCATACCATTGCATTTCTTCACCAGGACGCACAAAGTATTGCATCTCCATTTGTTCAAACTCGCGCATACGAAATACAAATTGGCGAGCTACAATCTCGTTTCTGAAAGCTTTTCCTATTTGGGCTATACCAAAGGGGATTTGCTGGCGGCTGGTTTTTTGTACATTCATAAAGTTTACAAAAATACCTTGTGCCGTTTCAGGGCGTAAATATATCTTATTAGATTCATCTGCCACTGACCCCATTTCGGTAGAAAACATGAGGTTAAACTGGCGTACTTCTGTCCAGTTGTCAGTACCAGAGATGGCACATTTGATACCTTCACTAATGAGTAGCTCACGTAAGCCATCCATATCTTCCACATCCATTAGCCTACCCAACTCTTGCTCTAGAGCATCAGCTTTGGCAGTATCACCTGCCTTGCGGTATTCGTTGGCTTTGTCTTCTAACAACACATCTACTCTGTAGCGTTTGTTAGAGTCTTTGTTGTCAACCATAGGGTCGCTGAAACTGTCAACGTGCCCTGATGCATTCCAAGTAGTTGGATGCATAAAAATGGCTGCATCTATTCCTACTACATTCTGGTTAAACTGGGTCATGGCTTTCCACCAGACCTCTTTTAAGTTTTTCTTTAGCTCCGCTCCGTTCGACCCATAGTCATATACGGCTTGCAAGCCTCCATAAATCTCACTGGAGGGAAAAATAAACCCATACTCTTTTGCGTGAGAAATAATAGGTTGTAGTGGGTTATCTAAACCCTTGTTTTTTTTATTTTTCTGTGCCATAACGCGGCAAAGGTAAAAACCTGTTTGAAAACTATAAAGATTTGTGACTGAAAGTTTTAGGATTTTATTTTAAAACCTACCAGTGTTTTGGTAAATACAGAAAACTGACCTGGAATAGGTGTATATAGCCAACCAATAAAAAAAACTGACTACTTTGTGTATCATCTCTTAAAAATTAGAAAGACACACCTAAAGTAGTCAGGGCATTTATCTTCACTACACGGTATTGGTAGTCACGTATTTAGCTATACACGACTAGGGTGCCCACAAATACGACGAATAGCACCCATTAGCATGCGGACTCTTGCTGTATCGCCTACTGCAATGGCAGCTTCCAGGTCAGCTTCCAACCTTTGGCAATTGCTGTCAGAACCAGCGCCAGCTCCTCCTAAAATATGCTGTGCTGCTTTGTTTGAGATTTGTGACTGTTGAAAGTTGACGAATGTTTGTTTTTTACTAAACATGTTTTGTGTATTTAATTTGGTGAATGATTCATTATCCACTGTTATTTACAGTGATTAACTTCGTTGCAATGATAGGCTATATTATCCAGCAAAATTTATAAAATAGATAAGTAACATTATAATAAGGTTATAAGCTGGGCTTGGGCTGATGTACTCCACTGATCAAACAAGAACTGTAGAACACCTGATAAAAACAGCATTTAGGCTATATAAACCTACCCGTATAAAGCATCTAATACTAAAAAAGGTAAACTTTTAGATTCTTTCAATGACTGATTCAAAATTATCTATAAACAACCCTCCCCAAATATTTGTTATTGAAGCATATTTGTCTGTAATATTGCTCTGAAATAACTGAATTTGATATGGCAAGCACTACACATCAGCCCAAAACAGGGGTTTTGATTGTTAACTTAGGTACTCCTGACAACCCTAAAACTCCAGCAGTGCGCAGGTATTTGCGTGAGTTTTTGATGGATGGAAGAGTGATTGATATTCCTTATATTCCTCGTTTCTTATTGGTCAATGGTATTATCTCTACCTTTAGGGCGCCCAAATCTGCCAAAGAATACCAAAAGCTATGGACTGAAGAAGGTTCTCCCATCAAGATTTATGGCTTTGAAGTAGAAAAGCTACTCCAGGAGGCTTTAGGTGATGACTTTATTGTAAGCCTTGGTATGCGTTACCAAAACCCCAGTGTACAAGTGGCGTTGGATAGACTCAAAAACAAAGGCCTTGAACGTATCATTGTGATTCCTTTGTTTCCTCAATACGCTTCTGCCACTTCTGGCTCGGTACATCAAAAAGTAATGGAATTGGTAAAAAAATGGCAAATTGTGCCTGATATTCACTTTGTACAGAGCTTTTTTGATTATCCTGAATTTGTGCATGCTTTTGCCGAAATAGGAAAAAAATACTTGAAAGAAGCTGAATATGACCATGTACTATTTAGTTATCATGGCTTACCCGAAAGACAAATTCGTAAGGGAGACCATACAGGTACTTGTTTGAAAGAAGCTACTGCTAATCCTTACCTCGAAGGAGAAGCTAATTGTTGTGCTACTTTGCATAACCATAACCGTGGTTGCTATAGAGCACAGTGTTTTGCCACTACCCGCCTACTGGCTCAGGCGCTAGAGCTCAAAGATGATCAAGTAACTACTTGTTTTCAGTCTCGCTTAGGGCGCGACCCTTGGCTCAAGCCTTATACCGAAGATACTATTAAAGAATTGGCTCAAAAAGGAAAAAAAAGAGTATTGGCTTTTTCCCCGGCGTTTGTTGCCGATTGTCTGGAAACAACCATTGAAGTAGGAGAAGAATATAAAGAAGTGTTTGAAGAAGCAGGTGGTGAACATTGGCAATTGGTTGAAAGCCTCAATAGCAATCCTCTCTGGATAGGTTGTCTTAAAGCAATTGTTTTACAAAATGCCCAGCTTCAACCCAAAGTATTAGAAAGCAGAAGCACCACAGTAGAAGAATGAACTTATTTTTATCCGATACAAGCTCTGGCATAAGTCAGGGCTTTTTTTATGCATAAAAAATTCTTCCTGAATAAATGCAACCTTTCCCTTCCTAAAGATATCTTATAAGGAAACAACGTAACCCATTATTATACTCATGAGAAAACCGTTATTATTTACACTTACGTTTGCTTTGATTACTCTAGTATGTCAAGCACAAAAAACCGATTACTCGTTTAAAGAAACTTATCCTGTTTCCAATGCTCCTAAGGTAAGTCTTTACACCTCTGATGGAGATGTAAAGGTGCATGCATCAAGTAATAATCAAGTACAAATTTTCTACACTGCCCGACGTCATAATCGAACCTTAAAAATATCTAAGGCTGAGCTAGAGAAAGAGTTTGATTTTATTGTCACACACTCGCAAAATAACCTGGAGGTGAAGATTAAAGAAAAAAGGCGTATGAAGAACTATGGCAACTCCATCAATATTCACCTTGAGGTATATGTTCCTACCCAAACTGCTTGTCGCTTACGTTCTTCTGATGGCAATATTATGATCAAAGGGTTGACAAACCGCCAGAGCCTGCGTACTAGTGACGGAGATATTAAAATCATGCAAGTCAAAGGTGATATCACTGCCCGTACTTCTGATGGTAACATTACTTTTGAGAATGTGGCTGGTTCGATAGATTTAATCACTTCTGATGGAAGTATTCATGGAAACCTTACAGAACTAAAAAATAGCATCAAAGCACGAACCAGTGATGGTAATATTAGAATCGCCTTACCCAAACAACAAGGTTTAGACTTAGATATTCGAGGAGAATCATTGAGTATTCCTTTACAAAATTTTAGCGGAAAAGCCACTAAAAAGCGTATCCATGGAAAAATGAACGGAGGAGGGAAACTTATACAAATGAGAACTTCTGACGGACGCATAAAGTTGGATATGTAAGCTTTAAGGTAATTCTAATAACAAAACCATCTGCCTGAAGCATCAAGCAGATGGTTTTGCTTTCATCACCTACCATCTAATAAGCTCATACAACTGCTCAATCATGGTAGTAATACGATTGTGCATTTCACTGTTAATATTACCCATCATCACTAAATGCATTTCTACTCCATCTAACAAATAATAAATATGCCTGGCTAGAGCATCAGCATCCAAATGCTGTTTAACCTCTCCCTTATTTTGAGCTATTTTAATAATCCTTGCCCAGTTTTTGGTTTCTTGGAAAACTTGTTTTTTCAATTCTTCGCGGGTCTCAGGGAAGTACTGTATGGTCTGAAAGACCAACATAAAATAGTTTGCATCTAAGTCTTCTAACTCGGTGTGAGCCAACATTTTATCCATTACTTGTTGCTTATGGACAAGGTATGCCTGAAAGTTTTCCATAAACGACTGCTCTTCCATTACTCTCATATCGAGCGATTCATCCATCATAGAAAAGAAAAACTTTTGTGTTGTGGCAAGAAATATTTCTTCTTTATTTTTAAAATGGTGGTATAACCCTCCCCTACTCACTTGAGCATTTTCCTGTAGCTCTTGCATGGTTACTTCGCGGTAGCTTTTTTGCAAAAAAAGCCGAAAGGCTGTATTTAAAATATGTGTTTTGGTTTGCTCTGCTTTACTCACTCTTCTCTGTTATTTCATCCAAAAAGCCGATTATTCGACATTGATCAAATAAAGGTAGGAAGTTTTATTTCAAAGCGAAATTTCCAGCACATAAGCTTATCCTTTATATATAGAGTTTAAGGTCAAAAACAGGCTACAAAAAAAGGCTGAGACATTGCCTCAACCTTGTATATTTTTAGTATTTGTAAAGTCAGTTTTTATGTTTAACCTCTTTATCAACAGCGTCTGGTTCATGGTCTATTCCTGAGAACAGATGCAACATCAAAATTCTTGAGTAACGAAATGAGGAGGGAAAAGTAAGCAATACTACTACTATCACTACCGTCACATACACCCAGGCTTCTGGGTTGTTGCCCAACAAATAAGTTGCTAAGCCGCATATAATAAAAGTAGCCACTGAAAATGCGTAACTAATGTACATAGCACCAAAGAAAAAACCTGGCTCTACCTCAAACCTTACCCCACAAACCGGGCAATGCTTGTGCATTTCACTGAATTTGTTGAGTCTGATCCAAGGATACTGAAAAACATTGCCTTTGCGACATTTAGGACATTTACACTGGGTAATTGCCTGAAATTTGGATACGTTTTGCATCACGACGTTTTTTACTGTTTTTATACCAAAAGTAAGCGATACCCCCCAACACCAAGTAGGGAAAAGCAGCCAAGTATAGTATACCAGCATTTAATCCTGCCCCAATGCCTGCTCCTTCGCTCATGCTACTTTCAACAGTTGCCTGACACATAGCACACTGAGCAGCGACTTCTTGGGCAACCAACAAAAACTGAACAGTAAATAAAATAAGTAGAGTCAGTAATTTTTTCATAATACTTCAATTATTCTTTGTCTTAGGAATTGTTCAAAAATAAATTTACACTCTAAGGAACGGTGTCAAAATAAATTTACATTCTTAACCTCATCTTTTTTGGACATGCTTCGTTAAAAAAACTTACCATAGCTATGGCTATGCCGCGTTTTTTGACCTCGCCTGACCAAAAAATATTTCCTTAAACTATAGAAATTTATTTTTGCATCGTTCCTAAGGGGTGATTTTTCGCCTTGATACTTCGTTATTTTTATTGCCCGTAGCGCTGCTATGGGCGCAAAAAATAGCCTCGTCTCAAAACAAAACCTCTACCTCAAGAATGGTAATTTAATTTCTCACCATTCCTTATGCTGGGTAATAAGGGCTAATCATTAAATAAACCAACACCCCTGTAAAAGCTACATACACCCATACAGGGAATGTCCACCGAACTATTTTTTTATGACGATCAATTTGCTTGGTAATGGCAAAATATATGGCAAACAACGCTAACGGTACAACAAACAGAGATAGTCCAATATGGGTAATGAGTATTACAAAGTAAAAGTACCGAATCGTTCCTTGTCCACCAAAAGGCACTTCATGCCCCTGTGAATGGTATATTACATAAGAGACCAAAAACAATGATGACAACACAAAGGCGGTCATCATAAATACTCGATGGTACTGTTCTTTCTTGTTTTTGATAGAAACGAAACCACCTATTAAACATATAAAAGTAGCAGAATTTAATATGGCGTTTAAGTGAGGCAAAAAAGAAACATTCAAGTTACCTAAACCACCCATTTTTCGCTGTAAATAAAATAGTACTGCCACTACCAGTGGAATCAGTATTGATACTGTCCAGATAACAGGCATAAAACGCTTGTTTTTTTCAGCAATCAACGCATTAGTCATATTTATACATTTATTAAATCATCAATCTTTATACTCCTGAAGCAACACTTTAATTTCTAAGATCAACTTGTCTACCTCGTCTCGACTAACCCCATTATAATAACCTCTTATTCTTCCCTCACGGTCTACTAATATCAGTCTTGAACTGTGGAAGTAGTCTGGAGTTACTTCTTGCCCTTCGTCTCCTACAGGGATTTTGAAACCTTTTACTCCTAAGTTATATATTTCATGCTTATTCCCAGTCAGAAAGTGCCATTGTCCAGGGATTGCCTTGTATTGATCGGCGTAGTTTTTCAGTACTTCTACCGAATCGTGTTCAGGGTCAATCGAAAAAGAGAGTATATTTATCTCTTTATTGTCTTTAAATGCATTCTGCACCCGGGTAAGTTGCGAGGTCATTTTAGGGCAAATACTACCACAACGTGTAAAGAAGAAATCGGCCACATATATTTTGCCTTTTACCTCTTTGTTAGACACCTCTTGATTACTCTGATTGGTAAACTTGAATGGGGTAATGGTATGGTATACAGAATCAACTTTCCACTGCCCGTTTACTTTTACAGAATCTACTCCTTGTGGATAAAATATAGTCAGCTTATACTTGTTCTCACCAAATGTTCGCAAGAACAGAAATAAAAAAACTGGTAGTACCAATAAAACTATTAGTAAACCAGTTTTGTTAAATTTTCGCATATAATTAAATCTTTGAGTTTAGTTATTTCAAATACGAAAAACCGTTGATTAACTCAAATGTTTAAAGGCGTAAGGTAAATACAGAATCACCTTCAACCATCATTGCAAGAATAAACCAGGCAACAAAGATCATTGGGAGGATGATACTCCAAACCAAAAACTTTACTTCATGCCCTAAGTGCATAAAATCAGCCACAATATAAAATGCTTTTACAATGGTCAAGAATACAAATACTCCTACTCTCCACATAGAAGGAGGAAATACAAATGCAATCACAAATTCTAAAGCTGTAAGACCTAACAGTATCCAGAAAACCTTCCAAATTTGCTTGGTTTTAGCCTTTGGAATCTCACCAGTAGATGTCTCGTGAATGTTTGACATAATATCTATATATTTAAAATCTTTTTTTATTTCCTACTTTATTTAAAACACTGTTAAACAAGGTAAAAGAATGTAAATACAAATACCCATACTAAGTCTACAAAGTGCCAGTATAAACCAACTTTTTCGACCATTTCGTAGTCATTTTTACGGGCATAGATACCCATTACAGTATTATAAAAGATAATAATGTTGATAATCACTCCACTCAATACGTGTGTTCCGTGAAATCCTGTGATAAAAAAGAACAGGTTGGCAAAAGTCGTAGGACCATATTGGTTTTCAGATAAGCCTGCTCCGTAGATAACTTCACCGAGGTTTCTTCCATCCCCGGAAGTCCGCAGCGCTCCCCCACCGTCGGTCCCGACAATAAAGTGAGTCCACTCCCAGGCTTGGCTACCCAGAAACACAATTCCTCCGAGAATCGTCCAGAGCATCCATTTTTCTACATCTCGCTGGTCTCGCCTATGACCAGCCTCCACCGCCAGAACCATTGTCACACTACTCATAATGAGAATAAAAGTCATGATACCCACAAAGACCAATGGAAGCGACTTTCCGTGTAAGAAAGGAACAGCCTCGAATACTTTTTCGGGTACTGGCCAATATTTTTGGGAAAAATAAAATTCTCCTTTTTTGGTTACTGCTACACCGTTTTCCATTACAACGTGGGCAGTTGGAACATTGAGCCCATATTGTTCTACTTGATATGTTTTCTCATAGCTATAACCTTCATGGCTATAACGGATCATACCATAAGAGATCAGTAATGCAGAAAATGTAAACGCATCGGAAAGGAGGAAAAACCACATCATCAGTTTTCCATAACGAACACCTCCAAGTGGGCGATTACCCCCACCCCAGTCAATCCCTTTTTTCTTCTCGTCTGCTGTTGCGACTGTTGCCATAATTTTCTCGTGTGATTATTAAACTTCTTTTAGTGATTCAATAATAAAAAGCCAAACAAATATAACCAAAGAATGTCTAAAAAGTGCCAATATGTTGCACACATTTCTATCCTGGCCAATCTTTTGGAATGTATTTTTAATCTAAAGGTTGATACTAATACTATAGCTAAAAAGACAATCCCGCTTATCAAGTGAACCGCGTGTAAACCTGTAATTACATACAGGAATGATCCGGCAGGGTTAGATTGCTCACCAGCAAACCATACGCTTGAGGCTACTAAATCTTTCCAGGCATACAGTTGCCCCACTAAAAACGCGAAACCTAAAAGAGAAGTAATGACTACCGCTATTTTAAGCAAATCTATGTTATCTTTTTTCGCTAAAATTAAAGACCAATGCATAGAAGCACTACTCATTAATATAATGATGGTATTTACCCAAAATAGATTCGGCAAATCAAACTCTAACCAGTTACCTTCGGCTCTACGTACTATATAAGCACTGGTAAACGCCGCAAATAACATGATTATAGAAACAATAAACAACCACAACGCAAACTTTTGAGGGTGCATTGATAGTGTCTCTTGTGGTTCTTCTATAAATTCTGCTTTATTATCCAATGTGTTTCCTGCTATCATATCTTATCAATCAAAAACGCAATTTGTACAACGGGAAGGTAAATAAACGACCCGAACATAATACGTTTAGCCTGTTGTTTTGCCAGTTCTGCATCCCCTTTTGATGAACATATCTTTAATAGCTGTAATGCAGGCACTAAAAACAAGATCCCACACACAGTTGCTATAATTCCTGCTGCTAAACCTGTAATGCCTACTTGCGTGGGTAACAGTCCCATAGGAATCAGGAACATTGTGTAAACAGCTATTTGAAATGCAGTGCTTACATCTTTGCCTTTTTTAGAGGGTAACAGTTTGAACCCTGCTTTCTTGTAGTCATCGTCCAGTACCCAGGCAATTGCCCAGAAATGAGGGAATTGCCATATAAACTGAAACGCGAAAATAATAATGGCTTCGTAACTAATGCGTCCAGTTGCCGCAACCCAACCCAACATAGGTGGCAGAGCTCCAGGGATGGCTCCCACAAATACAGCTATAGAACCTACTCTTTTGAGTGGTGTATATAAAAAGCCATATAGCAACATTGAAACAAATGCTAAGGCAGTAGTCAGTACATTGGTATAACTAAGCAACAAAAACAAACCACCTATTCCAGTAATAATTGTATAGAAAATGGCTTCGTTTACTGTTACTCTACCCGAGGGGATTGGTCTGTTTTGAGTTCGACTCATCATTCTGTCCAAATCTTTCTCAATGATTTGGTTGATCATAATCGATGCTCCTGACACCAAAAAACCTCCCATTGACAAGCTAATAAAGGTTGCCCAGTTGATGGTTCCTTCGAATGCCAACAAGTAGCCAAATGCTGCCGAAAAAGCTACAAGAAATGATAATCTCGGCTTTAATAGCTCAGTATAGGTTTTAAATTTTACCAATACTGAGGTTGATGTATTAATGTTTGTCTCAGTTGTTATCATTGCGAAATTAGTTGCTCTTGAGAAAGTTCTCCCAACGAATTTACTCCTTTCTTCACAAAAACTCTCTCGTAATTAATCGCCAGCAATAAGAAAAATTGAATGCCTAGCACTAATGAACCCAACAATAAATGAATAGGTTGTAAAAATGCAGGTATTCCGAAATAAGCCATTGCTATTCCAGTAGCGACTTCACTAATTATTATCAAAAACAGATAGATTGTATATTTAAATACAAAATGATTTCTTTCTTTAAGTCGTGTATAAAGTAAATAAACTAAATACACGTGGGTTAGAAACACTATCCAAGAAAATGAGCGATGGATGTAAAATGTCATCCCTAAGTTATCTACCCATAAACCTCGTTGAGCCTCTCCCATATTTTTGGCAATCAAATCTATTGCCTCTCTCACTTGTGTCCCCAGCACTACTTGTATAAAAGACAAAACCAAACCTAAGATAATTACTTGGTTGATTCGTTTTTTATTTGTTATGGGAGTAGTTTTCCAAACTACTTTAAACCCTCTAATAATGGTGTATATTAACAAAAAAACAATGGCAAGAGCCAAAACCATGTGAATGGTGATCATAGAAACTGCTAAATCAGTAGCGACTACCTTTGCACCTATCCACCCCTGAAATCCTACCAACAACACGCTTGCAAAGCTCAAAAAAACAATGCTTCGATCTACTTTCCAATAAGTAAAGGAAGCAATGAAAGTTGCAAATATAAGTAATCCGATCAATGCTCCAATCAATCGATTAATATATTCTATCCAGGTTTTTACAGGATTAAAATCTGCAATTTCTTTTCCCTGTACTTTGAATTTTTCTTTATAATTTTTTGGGAGTTGGGATACCTCGGTAGGAGGTATCCAACTTCCAAAACACTTTGGCCAGTCAGGGCACCCCATGCCAGCACCAGTGGTTCTGACGATGCCCCCAACGGCAATCAAAAAGTATACAGCAACAATGGTTACAATTCCCAGTTTCCTGAAAATCTTATGTGTGTTTTTATTGCTCATTTATCTTTATTTCATCCTCATTATTCCCCCCACGCTCCAACATTTCTTTCTCGTGTGGCAAGTTAGAATGTGGTGTTTGAGATAATGGAATATGTTGAGGAATAAAATCTCCAAATCCGTCTTTTTCTGAGTTTGGCTTACTGTAATCGTAAGGCCAACGGTATACCTGAGGAATTTCTCCTGGCCAGTTTCCATGTCCAGGGTTTATAGGAGTAGTCCATTCAAGTGTAGTTGATCCCCAAGGGTTTTCAGAGGCTTTTCTACCTCGGAAAATGCTATATATAAAGTTGAATACAAATACAAACTGAGAGAATACAGTAATAATTGCTGCAACACTAATGAAAGCATTCAAATCAGTAAATGATTTTGTAAAGTCAAAGTTAGTAAAAGCATAATAACGACGAGGGAAACCTGCAATACCGATGTAGTGCATTGGGAAAAACACAAGGTAGGCACCTACAAACGTAAACCAAAAGTGGATATACCCTAGTTTTTCATCCATCATTCGCCCAAACATTTTTGGGAACCAGTGATACACACCTGCCATCATTCCAAAGAAAGAAGCACTACCCATTACAAGGTGAAAGTGAGCTACTACATAATAGGTATCGTGTAACTGAATATCCATTGCGTTGTTTCCAAGTATAATACCTGTAACACCACCTGAGATAAACATTGATACCAATCCAATAGAGAACATCATGGCTGGGGTAAAAATGATATTACCTCTCCATAATGTAGTAATATAGTTAAATGATTTTACTGCTGATGGTACTGCAATAATTAATGTAAGGAACATAAATACAGACCCTAAGAATGGGTTCATACCAGTAACAAACATATGGTGTGCCCATACAATAAATGATAGGACGGCAATACCTAAAATAGAACCAATCATTGCTTTGTAGCCAAAAATAGGCTTGCGGGCGTTGGTTGCTATTACTTCAGAAGTAATACCCAATGCAGGGATCAATACAATGTATACTTCAGGGTGTCCTAAGAACCAGAACAAGTGCTGGAATAGTACAGGACTACCTCCTTGGTGGTGCAAAGCTTCACCTGCTATATATATTTCAGACAAGAAGAAACTTGTCCCTAAACTTCTGTCAAAAATCAGCAACAATGCTGCTGAGAATAACACAGGGAATGACAACAGACCAATGATGGCTGTAATAAAGAAAGCCCATATAGTCAGTGGCAAACGAGTAAAAGACATTCCTTTTACTCTTAGGTTAATTACAGTTGTTATATAGTTTATACCTCCTAATAATACTGAAATAATAAACAAAGCCATACTAATTAACCACATTGTCATACCTGCACCTGAACCTGACATTGCCTGAGGCAAAGCACTTAGTGGAGGGTAAATAACCCAACTACCAGAAGCTGGTCCCGTTTCTAAGAAAATAGAAGCAAACATAATTACACTTGATCCAAAGAAGAACCAATATGAAAGCATGTTCATAAAACCTGACGCCATGTCACGTGCACCAATCTGCAAAGGAATAAGGAAGTTACTAAAAGTACCACTTAGTCCTGCAGTCAATACAAAGAATACCATAATGGTCCCGTGCATTGTAACCAAAGCAAGATAAAACTCTGGTTCTAGCTTTCCTGCTTCTGTAATCCATCCACCCAAAATAGGGCGAAGAAACTCCATACTCATTTCTGGAAAACCAAGCTGTAAACGGAAAACAAGTGACATAAGTCCACCGATTACTGCCCAAAAAATTCCAGTAAATAAAAATTGTTTTGCGATAACCTTGTGATCTTCGCTAAAAATATACTTTGAAATAAAGCTTTGGTCATGGTGATGATCGTGGTCGTGTCCATGATCATGAGCGTGATCGTGACCTACCTCCTTGATTGCATCACCTTGATTATGATTATCTGCCATAATAGTCAATTCGCTTTTTAATGTTTACAAGTCTAGTCAATTTTAGCGTGCGCTGTTTTTTCTTCCTGCTTTTTGCTCGCAAAATTCTTTTTCTTGCGCAGCCATTTTAAATCTCTCCCTTTGTACTCAGGGTTATCCTTGAGGAAAGGAGATTGAGATGCGTACCATTTCTTATACTCAGCTTCTTCAACAACCTCTACCAACAAACGCATACTGTAGTGCCCCTTTCCGCAAATCTCTGTACAAGCAATCTCGTAGTTAAATTTAGGGTTACCTAATTCAGATCGCATTTGTGCAGTTGTTTTAGTGGGAGTAAAATGAAACTGGGTGGGCATTCCTGGTACAGCATCCATTTTTAAGCGAAAGTGAGGTGCAAAAACACTGTGCAACACATCTTTAGCTCTAATTTTAAAAAGAATTGGACGATTTACAGGTAATACAAGCTTACCACTCACAAAGTCATCGTTTGCATCTTTGTGTCCAAAGTCGATGCCTAAATCATTGGTGGCATCAATCAAACGATAGTCATAATTACCCATTTTCTTATCCTTACCAGGATAACGGGTTTTCCAGGCAAATTGCTGCCCTACTATTTCTACCACTTCAGCATCTTTTGGAACTTCTCCCATAATATCCCACCACACTTTGTTACCATAAAATACCAATATAGTAAGTATGATAGCAGGAGTAATTGTCCAAGCTATTTCCAGTTTATGGTTTTCAGGGAAAAACGATGCTTTGTTCTCTTTTTTGTAACGATAACGGAAAGCAAAGTAAAACAACGCTGCGTTGGTAATCACAAACATTAATAAGATAACCGCAGTAGAAAACCAAAACAAACTATCTGTTTGTTGTCCGTGTATAGAGGATGCTTCAGGTAAAAAATTCTTGGCAGCCTCTCCTGAATACCAAATTGCTGCGATTACACCTATCAAAGGAAAAATCCACATCAAGTTAGCATTCAGATTGTTAAATCCGTCTACTTTTTCTTTATGCTCGCCTTTTGCAACAGATACTAACCTTTGGATTCTGAAAAGCATTAACAGAATCACAAAAATTAATACGATTGCAAGACCCAATATCAAATTAGCCATAAGATCAATCTATTATTTATCTGTTTGGTTCTATAAAAATTCGTTTAAGGTAAATGTTTAAATATTGTGGTGCAAACTTTCCTCAATCATTGGGTGGTTTTTAGGAATAATGTTAGCCTTCGCCAGAGCAGCAGCTGTTACCCAAATAAAACCCGCAATAAATAAGATTACCATACCTATTTCCACCAATCCAATACCACTATGTTTACCTACTGTACCTGGCATAATCATCATATAAAAATCTAACCAGTGACCAAAGATAACCCCAACAGCCGCAATCTTTACAAGTAAAGTTTTTCTTTTAGCTGCTCTTGGCATCAAGAACAAGAATGGGAAGGCAAAGTTAATAATGATATTAAAAAAGAATAAGAATTTGAAATCTTCCATCCTGTGGAGGAAGTACACAGTTTCTTCAGGAATGTTAGCATAATAGATCAACAAGAACTGAGCAAACCATATATATGTCCAAAAAATACTAAATGCAAAGATAAATTTACCTAAATCATGAATGTGGTTTTCATTTACATATTTGAAGTACCCGTGGTCTTTAAGCACCACTACATACAATGCCATAGCTGCCAAGCCTGTAACAAACCAACTGGCAAATGTATACCAGCCAAACATTGTACTGAACCAGTGTGCGTCGATTGACATCACCCAGTCCCAGGCAGCAGTAGAGGTTGTAATGGCAAATATCACGATAAAGATTGCTGCATAAATACCACTTTTCTTATGGAAGACAGGGTTTTTAGTGTAAGCATAAAAATCGTTTACCTCGTCTTCTTTCAAAGACATCTTGCGTAATAAAACGTATAAAACATACCATAGAACAAAATATAAAACTGTTCTTATTACGAAGAAAGGTGTATTCAGGTATCCTTCTTTGCCTGCAATGATTTTATCATATTTAGGGCTAGTAGGGTCAAATAACTCGTGGTGAGTCCAGTGAAAAAGGTCATGACCACCTAGAGCAAATACTGCTAATAGGATAACACCAGTAATTGGCAAGAATTTACCAAAAGTTTCAGGAACTCGTTTAATAATTGTTGGCCATCCAGAAAGTGCCAGGTAGTTGAACGCAACAAAGAAAACCCCTACCAGAGCAATACCGGTAAAAAATACACTGTCATGCCAAAGTACAGCATACAGGCGTTTGGTCCAGTGGAAGGCACCATGTCCACCTTCATCTCCACCGCCTCCGGCACCATGTCCTTCGGGAGCATGACCTCCACCATGATGTTCGCCGCCAAGTCCTATGCCTTGCGTCCATAAAATAATCCCCACTATCAGCAAAGCAGCTCCAACTACTATAGCAGTCATCAGCTGTTTACGCAGTTTCGGGGTAAATTCAAAATTCTTTTCCTGCGACAAGTCTGAAAGCGCAATATGTTTGTCTCCAGCCATAATATTATAGATTCTTTTAAGCTTTTCTTCTGTTTATTATGATGATACTGCTATTAATGTCCTTTATTTTCAGCTTCAGGTTTCTTAGCTTCTTTTTTAGCAGTGCTGTCTGTTTTCTTATCTTCATCAGCCTTTGCCTTAGAAGTGTTTTTGTCAGACCTGTTATTAGCTACTGCTTCGTGTAAGCGTCCTTGTAACTTATGTACATAATAAGCAATTTTCCAACGTTCTTCTGGAGTCACAATTTGTTTGTGAGGCCACATACGCCCCTTACCATGTGTAATCACATGAAAGATATGCCCACTAGTATTTGTTTTTTGGGCTCCAGCAGTGAGGTTTGCAACCCCTTTGTATTGATCGTTGACTTTTCCGTCGCCTTTACCGGTAGCGCCATGACAATGTTGGCAATAACGCTCGTACAAGGGCTGGCACTCTTCAAGGATATACTTGTCAATAGCCGCAGAATCTTTAGGCAAAGCCAAAGGATTGCTTACTTTTGATGCCATTTTCAAGCCTTCTTCGCCTGCTGGGAAATTGTAAACCAACAATGCACTTCTTTCTCCCTTATCATTCTCTACTGTCATATTGTAGTGCCCTTTACGAGCCACAGTTCCTTCGGGTGGCTTACGCAAGTTCATTCCAGTAGGGTTCAAAGGATTTTTCTTCACCTGTGTATATGGCTCATAAGGAATAGACACATACATTTGAGGCGCATATTCTGTTCCTGGACTGTTGGGGTTTCGAGAGCAAGAGCTCAAGACCATCACAGTCAGGACTAACATCAACGGTATATATTTTTTTGATCTAAGTAACATCTTTGCAATTTTTTAAAGTAGAAATATTCACTAATTATCTGCCATTTATACTTTTATAAATCCACTTCTTTGGGTTCTTCAGTCACACCATTTTGTTTCAAAATAGCCACAATGTCTTCTTTCGAATGTTTGGTGTTTTTGTCCAGGTTAATCGCCATTACGTGTTTGTCATCTGTACTTCGAGGATCAAACATTGTAGCTTTTTTACCAGGACCAAGCCCGCGAGATACCAGGAATGTACCTACCATACCCAATGCAGAGATCAATACTGTAGATTCAAATGTAACTGGAACAAAGTTAGGTGCAGGTAAAAAGTCTTTACCCCCAATATCCATTGGCCAGTCAAAGCCCAGCATATAGCTAATCATTGTAATTGCCAGGGTAGTACCAGTAGCTCCAAAAAGGAAAGCTGCTTTACCTAGTCTTGTTCTTTTATAACCCAGGTAAGTATCCAGGTGGTGAACTGGATAAGGAGTATATACATCGTGGATTTGCACACCTTCTGCACGTATTTTTTTTACCGCAGGTAACAAAACATCTTCGTCGTCAAATACCCCTACTATATATTTTTTAGTTTCTGCCATATCTTTAATCAATCGTAAGATTTAGTATTTTGGATCTTTTGAATAATTATGACTCACTTATTATTTATCATCACCCTGATGTGTATCACTTGCTACACTCTCAGCAGAACGCGCCTGTACTTTCTCAAGAGTAGTTTGAGAAGTAGACTTTAGTACTGCTTTTACCTCTGCCATGTTAATTACCGGCAAAAATTTAGCGAACAAGAAAAACAAAGTAAAGAATAAACCGAAAGTGAATATATAATCTCCTAAATCTACCCAGGTTGGATAGAACATAGCCCAGCTTGAGGGCAAGTAATCTCTGTGCAAAGAAGTCACAATAATTACAAATCGCTCAAACCACATACCTATGTTTACCACAATAGACAGGATAAATGTAACATAAATGTTACGACGAAGTGATCTAAACCAGAAAAATTGAGGAGAAAGTACGTTACAACTCATCATGGCAGCATACGCCCACCAGTAAGGACCAAAAGCACGGTTAATAAATGCATAAGACTCATACTCTACCCCCGAATACCAAGCAATAAAAAACTCAGTTAAGTAAGCAATACCTACTATAGAACCCGTTAGAACAATTACCTTGTTCATAGACTCGATGTGCTCAAGAGTAATATAAGCTTGTAGTTTAAATACATGGCGAGTAATCAACATCAAGGTAAGTACCATTGCAAAACCTGAGAAGATCGCACCAGCCACAAAGTACGGCGGGAAGATAGTTGTGTGCCATCCAGGAATTAATGAGGTTGCAAAGTCCATACTTACAATGGTGTGTACAGACAGTACCAGTGGAGTAGATAAACCAGCAAGAATTAAAGCTACTTCTTCATATCGTGCCCAGGTTTTAGCTGAACCGTCCCAACCAAAACTTAGTATTCCATATACAAAAGCTCTAATTTTATCACCACGGGCAATCGCTCTTTCACGAATAGTTGCTAAATCAGGAATTAAGCCTATGTACCAGAACACTACAGATACAGTAAGGTATGTACTAATTGCAAATACGTCCCATACAAGTGGTGAATTAAAGTTTACCCACAGTGATCCATAAGTATTTGGTAAAGGCAATGCCCAATAAGCCATCCAGGCACGTCCCATGTGCATCAAAATAAAACTACCTGCACAAAGTACCGCAAAAATGGTCATTGCTTCTGCCGCGCGGTTAATAGATGTTCTCCATTTTTGGCGGAATAAAAGCAAAATTGCTGAAATAAGGGTTCCAGCGTGACCAATACCTACCCACCATACGAAGTTGGTAATATCCCACGCCCATCCAATGGTTTTGTTTAGTCCCCATTCTCCGAGACCAAACCACCAGGTGCGGTATAATGTATAACCACCCCAACCTAAGGCTGCTAATGACAACAGCATAGCCAATAACCAGCGGGGGTTTGTAGGTGGAGCCTCCACCTGTCTACAGATATCCTCAGTAATATCGTGATATGTAGTTGCTCGTTTCTGTCCGTTTTCCTCTTTTTTTAATACAAGAGGGGCTCTTACCGGTGATGTTACTTGCATATGTATTTGGCAATTATTAGTTTTTTCAAAATTAAGAGGGAATTGGTCAAAAGACCAACTCCCTAATTATCTATGCTTTTTTCTTTTCTTCTTCAGATTTCTTAATAATCCCCTCAACAAGTTCGTTTTCATTGTTGCGAATCTTAGTAAGATAAGAAACTTGTGGGCGAACATTGATGACTTCTAACACGTGGTATGCACGGGGTTCAGTAATTACCCACACTTTTTCTTTTTCCTTACCACGAGTTTTCTCACGATCCTGAAGGTTTAGGAAGTGTTTATCATGTCCCTGCTCTCCTTCTTTTTCCTTTTTATGACCGTGTCCCTTAGTTAGTTCCCCTTCTTTCTCTTGCTCTACTTCTTTGATTTTCAACATTTTAAAGATATTGCTATCCTCGTTGTTCATATCTCCAAAGGTGATAGCCTGAGTAGGACAAGACTGCGCACAAGCAACATTGATGTCTTTATCTGTTGGGCGACGCTTTTCTTTCTTAGCCTGAAGTTTGCCTGCCTGAATACGTTGTACACACATAGAGCATTTTTCCATTACTCCACGAGAGCGTACTGTTACGTCAGGGTTCAATACCATTTTACCTAAGTCACTTGACTGTGAGTAGTTTACTTCTGTAAAACGCTTATCATCAAAGTAATTGAACCAGTTGAAACGACGTACTTTATAAGGGCAGTTGTTTGCACAGTAACGAGTACCAAAGCAACGGTTATAAGCCATTTGGTTCAAACCTTCGGTACTATGGGTAGTTGCCAATACCGGACAAACTGTTTCACAAGGTGCATTATTACAATGCTGACACATCATAGGTTGATATACTACCTGAGGATTCTCAGCTGCTTCTTCCATTTTCTGGTAGTCGCTTAATCCTGGGGTAGTTTTTTCATCTAAAATAAACGATGATGTGTAATAACGATCAATGCGAATCCAGTGCATTTCACGTCGGTTCAGTACCTCTTGCTTTCCTACCACAGGAACGTTGTTCTCTGATTGACAAGCAATAGTACAAGCTCCACAACCAATACAAGAGTTAAGGTCTACAACCATCCCCCATGAATGGTTTGGATATTTGTGGTTTGACTTCCAAAGAGTAATATCGTAAGGTTTTTTCTCTTCACCCTTAAAGGTCACTTTTGGGTAAGTTCTACCAGCGTGGTTTTCTTTTTGATATTCTTTTAAGGTTGCTCCCTGTACAATATCACGCCCCATAATAGTATGGTGTGTTTGTATTTGAGCAATTTCCATTTTCTTTTCGGTCTTAGTAATAGACACCTTTGGGTTACCCATTACTACTACGCCGTTCTTCACTGTGGCAAACGGGTAAGCATCTTGTCCACCCCAGGTTTGTTTACCAAAAGCAATCGTTTCGGCTTCACCTTTCCCAACTTTTCCAATCTTGGTGCGTCCATAACCCACCGCAAGCGATACTGTGCCTCGAGTTTGTCCTGGCTGTACCAATACTGGAATTTCAATGCTTGCTTTTCCAGCAGTAAGCTTTACAATATCTCCTTGCTTCAACTTCTGCTCTTTGGCATAAGCTAAAGGAACCGCCAAATAGTTGTCCCAACAAGCACGAGAGATAGGATCTGCCATTTCTTGCAACCAAGGGTTGTTTGCCTGGTAACCAGAACCAATAGAGATTTTTTCGTACAAAGACAGCTCTATGTCTTTACTTGAGGTAGTATAATTACTAGCAACAGCTGACATCGCTGCACTTACATTTCCGCTAAAGCTTACAGACCCTCCTGCAACAATGGTAGGGGTATCTGTTTGGGTAGAATCGGTAGGGGTTTGAGGCTTTGGAGTAGTTTTCTCAGTTTTTGGTGCTGTCTTTCCAGCAAATACACCGTCGTGCAAAGCATTTGTCCAAAACTTCTCAAAAGAGTTGTGCTTGCTTTGTTGGCTAAACAAGGTTTTCTTCCAGTAATCACGAACATAATCATAGAATGAGACCTTTTTGCCTGCCCACGCCAACAATGTTTCTTGAGCAGCACGTGTGCGGAACAAAGGACGAATAGTAGGTTGTTGTACGCTAAACATTCCTTCTACAGGCTCGGCATCACTCCAAGACTCTAAGAAATGATTATCTGGCATTATATAAGTACAAGCAGTGGCTGTTTCATCTGGTTTTGAAGCCAAAGAAACTCTTAGTTTTACTTTTGACAAAGCAGCTTTAAGTTCTGCACCACGTGGGTGATTGTACACTGGGTTAGTTCCAAAGAAAATAACACTGTCTACGCTTCCACCTTTTACATCATCAATAAACTTGTTCATCTCTGCATCGTTCCCTTGTTGAAGGTTAGATGCTTTTGACATATCAATGGTTTCTCCGTAATTGCCTAACTTGTTGTTAATGTCATTTACCAAGGTTTGTACTGCGGGGTCATTCAACCCACATACAACCAATGATTTGCCTTTATTTGCTTTTAGGTCAGTAGCTGCTTTTTTAATTTTTGCAACAATTTCTTTGCTTAGCCCTTTGGTATCACCTCCACCAGCAACTGCACTGTGTAAGGCTGCCACCACTAAGCCAAGTTGAGAGGGTTTAGCTGGTACACGATAATCAGCGTTTGATCCGGTAAGAGATAAACGAGACTCAAATTGATAGTGGCGTGACATATCTGTCTTGCCGTGATTCAATTTACGGGTTTTAGCGTATTGGCGGGCGTGCCCTATAGGGTTTACCCAAGTACCCAAAAAGTCCGCATCGATGCTTACTATAGTATTGGCTTTGCTAAAATCATAATTAGGTACTGCCATTTTGCCAAACGAATCTTTGTTTGCTTTCAAGATTCCGTAAGATGAATTGGTATCATACATTACGTGTTTGGCAGAAGGGTATTTAGCAATGAATTCTTTGATTGCTTCTTTAGTAGAAGGACTGATGATAGAGTGAGAAACTATGCGAATGTTACCGCTTAGTTGCGACATCACTTCTTTGTCAATGTCTTCTATCTTTGCTTTTTTACCACTTTTTTGTGGGTCTTGGTAACGAGTAGTGTCGTACAGGTCAAGCACTGATGCCTGGATACGAGCTGATGTTCCGCCCATGCTTACAGGCGACAAATCATTACCTTCTATTTTTATAGGACGACCTTCGCGGGTTTTCACCACAACGCTGGCGTACTCATTTTCGGCAAAATAAGTAGAAGCATAGAAATTGGGAATCCCTGGCTCTATGTCTTCTGGTTTGTTAAGGTAAGGTACAATTTTTTTGACTGGAGCTTCACAAGCAGCCAACGAAGCAGCCGCAATGCTGAACCCCATAAGCTTTAAGAAGTCTCTACGTCCGCCAGACATTCCTTCCTCTTCCTTTGTAGGACTTTTTTCGTTGATCGGCAAGTACTCAGGAAATTCACTTTCTGCGTTTTTTACAAACTCTGTATCATTAGTGAATTCTTCTATGCCTCTCCAATATCTTTTATTGTTTTCCATAATTTAATGAATCTCTTCCTAAATGAAAATCAAGTTTTTAAGTGTAATTGGGATGTATAAATAAACCTGCTTTTAGTAGTGACATTTACCACATTCAAGCCCACCAATGTTTTCTACAGTGATTGGTTTTTTACTATCTTTCTGATGGATTTCCAGTAGCTTATCATAGTAAGCGTTTTTGGCTTTTCCATCACCCTTGTCTTGTGCACCTTGTACCACAGTCTTGCGGTGACAGTCGATACACCATCCCATAGTAAGTGGAGATTGTTGTTGAACAACTTCCATTTCCTTGATTTCACCATGACAAGTTTCACATTCAATGCCTCCCACAACCGTGTGTTGAGAGTGGTTAAAATAAGCAAAGTCTTGTAAGTTGTGTACACGCACCCATTCTATGGGTTTGTTGTTTTCAATAGCTGCATAGATTTTTTGCATACTTGGCGAACCTTGCTTTACAGCATTGTGACAGTTCATACAAATATTTGCAGAAGGAATACCAGCATTTTTACCTTTTCTTACTCCAGTATGGCAGTATTCGCAACCTATTTCGTATTGACCAGCGTGTAATTTATGAGAGAAAGGGATTGGCTGAGTGGGTGCGTATCCTTGTTGTACACCTACCGAAAGCAAAGTATCTAAACCTGCCTGGGCAAATACCAATAAGAAAATAGCCGCTACTCCTCCAAGCAATGCCGGGTGGCGTAATACCTTTCCAATGTTGAATTTTTCGTGTAGAATTTCTTTGTCTTCTTCATCTAGTTTGCCCTCATTCTCTTGTTGGTTGAGGTACCTGCGCAATACCGAAATGATGAGGAAAAGAACCGCTAAGATAAGTATGAGAACAAATACCAATACTCCTAATACCAAATTGAAGTAGTTAGACTGACCACTACCAGTGTTTGCAGTTTGTCCTTTGGGATCTACTTGTTCAGAACCACCTGTAGGACCAGGCTTATAAGCCTGCACATAAGCAAAGATATTCTTGATCTCTTCGTCACTTAGGCTAAAGCTCTGCATGGCAGTTTTGTTGTATTTGTTATACAACTTTACTGCATAAGGGTCACCACTTGCAATTACTTTTGCTGAGTTTTTCACCCAAGGGATCAACCATTCCATTGAACGACGATCCATAATCCCTTTTAGACCAGGGCCTACTATCACATCAGCTCCGGGGCTATGGCATTGCTGACAATTGTTGTCAAAGAGCGTTTTACCAGCCGCTACATCTCCTCCTCCACCAGTCTTGGTCGAGTCCTGTGCCCATAGAGCACCAGGTATCAACAAAAGCGCAAAAGCCCACACGCTTAAATATTTGAGATAGTTTAGTCGATTTTTTGAAAACATACCTAACTATTAAATCTATTGAGTTTCGCAATTATTCTCTTAAATGTTTTTCCAAAGTTAAGTGACCAAATTCTGTTTTGAACCTCTTGAACCTTTCGGGCAAATAATATAATTATTTCATTACCAGACAATATACTTATCTGGCAATAGTTATTATACTTATTTGCTCGAACAAGCCTCACTTAATTTTGGACACAAATCTAATGTACAAATGGATTGTATCAAAGATTTGTTTTTGAAATTTCCCTACAAAACTTAGGATGCATTGGTAAAGCAAAGACTCATAACCATCTGTTTATCAATATATTAGCAAACACAATTGTTAATACACTGTTAATTTAGAACTATTATAAATAACTAATTCTTGGCTAAGCTACTATCTTGCCTGTGTTTTGTCCAATAATGTGTTCAGTTAAATTTCAGTAAGATTGAGATATAATCAAAACAGAAAAAAGGAGGAATGGTTTGAATATAAATGATATGATTTGGTGATTTGAATTTAGGGGCAGATAGGGTTTATATAACACTCATCTTTTGTTTTTGTAATTATTATATATTACTGGTTAAGTACGTAAAAATAAGTGTGAATTGGGGTAAAAAAAAGAGGTCGGAAGCGGATTCGAACCGCTGTACGAGCTTTTGCAGAGCTCTGCCTAGCCACTCGGCCATCCGACCTTTTTAGAAGTGCTTCCCAAAAGGGATTGCAATAGTACGCAATAAGATTTTATGTTCAAAACATTCCTTATGTTTTTTAATAAAAATTCATAAAAAAGCCTCACTCCTTCTTTGCCATCTACCCTTCAGTAACTCAAAAGCCACTTAATATAAATAGAACAAAACAAATCTTATCTTCGTCTTATTTTATTTACTAACACAAAAGATCAAACATAATGCAAAATATTTTTTTTACCTTATTACTATTTAGTATAGTGATTACAAGCTGTGGTACTGAAAACAGTACAAATGAAAACATCACTACTAAAACAGCCAAAGGCAATGCTGAACACGTCAGCTTATTTGAACACCCAGATTTTGCTAAAAAATTTAATGCTTACATAGCTTTTAGCAACCGCTTTCATGAAAGCGCCACCAAAAGCTACGAAAAATATCTCACTTGGGCAGACAAAACTAAAGGACCCAAATACGGTAAAGACACTCCACAAACATTGTATGAGTTACACGAAAGAAGTCTTGAACAAGTAGCTAAAGAGGTAAATATTGATCCTCCAATGAAAGGCATTGATCAACCCATGCGACAAATTGTTGAGAAAGCAGATGATTTGTATCACTTGATAAACACTGCTAACAAGTATTATGAAAAAGAGGATTACAAAGATGACGATTTTGCCAAAGGACAAGCGCTACACCCTAAACTTATGAAAGCCTTTGAAGCGTATTTTGCTGCTTACGAAAAAATAAGCTTGCCATTTCAAAAATTACAAGATGAGAGCTTTAAGTTCGATGTAGAAAAGTTTAAAGCCAGTGGACAAACACTTCACTATAATTTAATGATCAACCTCAAAAGTGTGGAGGATGTAGCTACGCTTATTGATAGCCTAGATGGGGTTGATTTAAAAAAGGTTGACATGAAAGTGTTAGATCAAAAGATGAAAATCTTCAAGGAAAGTCATAGTAAGTTGGAAAACCTACAAAACGATGATGCACAACTTGAAAAAGCATTTGGCAATATGACGGTGTTTAAAAGATCAAATTTGGATAGCTATGTAACCAATGGGGTAGACTTTATTAAAAATATTCGGAGCCTGAAAGAAAGGATTAAAACCAATGATTTCAAATACAGCATTGGTCACCCTAGTTTTCCTGATAAAGGTTCACCAGACAAGATTTTCAAATTATATAGCCAAATGGTCGATTCATACAATCAAATAAGCAGATAAGCTAATCTTCGTGGGTGTAATCAGCTGTAAGGCAAACGTGCGAAAAAACAAAAAAGCGTGGCATATTGCTATACCACGCTTTTTATATATTTATAACGAACAGGGATAATTAAGAGGCGTCGCCATCATTGCTATCCATTTGTTCTTTCAAAGAAGACAAAGCTTCGATGTCGCCTAAAGTCGTTTTGCTTTCAGCCACGTCTTTTCCTTTCTTCTTTTTGTTTCCTGTATTGGCGGGAGCCTTTTTCTTTTGTTGCTCTCTTTCTTCCTCAGTTTCGTGAGTTCTTGCGTGAGATAAAACAATTTTCTTTTCGTCCTTAGAAAACTCTAATACAATAAAGTCAAGAGTTTCGCCAACTTCTGGTAAAGAACCGTCTGCTTTCTTAAGATGCTTCACACCTACTGAACCTTCGATACCGTAAGGAAGTTCCAAAATTGCACCTTTCTCGCTGCGAGACAAGATAGTACAAGGATGAACAGATCCGTTGGTAAAGATAGTAGCGAAAGTATCCCAAGGGTTTTCTTCCAACTGCTTGTGTCCAAGTGCCAAACGTTTGTTGTCTACGTCTAGCTCAAGTACTACTACTTCTAACTCATCGTTTACTTTTACGAACTCAGAAGGGTGTTTCACCTTTTTAGTCCAAGACAAGTCAGAAACGTGTACGAGTCCGTCGATACCTTCTTCAAGTTCGATGAACAAACCAAAGCTAGTTAGGTTACGAACGATACCTTTGTGCTTGGTACCAATCGCATAACGATCCAATACATCTTGTTTAGTCCAAGGGTCATCGGTCAATTGCTTGATACCTAGTGACATTTTACGCTCTTCGCGGTCTAAAGTCAATACAACAGCTTCAAGCTCATCACTTACTTTGATGAAATCCTGAGGATTGCGCAAGTGCTGAGACCAAGACATTTCTGAAACGTGGATCAAACCTTCTACACCAGGAATTACTTCCAAGAAAGCACCATAATCAGCTACATTTACAATGCGGCCTTTTACTTTTGTACCTACCTGAATTTCTTCTGGCAATGATTCCCAAGGATGAGGAGTAAGTTGTTTCATACCAAGAGAAATACGTTTTTTCTCATCGTCGAAATCCAACACTACTACATTCACTTTTTGATCAAGGTTTAATACTTCTTCTGGATGACTGATGCGTCCCCAGGAGATGTCAGTAATATGGAGTAATCCATCTACACCACCTAAATCTATAAATACCCCAAAGTTAGTCATGTTCTTGATAACACCTTCAAGTACTTGACCTTTTTCAAGGTTGTTCAAAATACGTGCTTTCTGCTCTTCGAGATCTTTCTCAATAAGTACTTTATGTGAAACTACTACGTTATCGTTTGCGTAGTTAATTTTCACAACTTTTACTTCCATCTTCTTACCTACGTAGATGTCAAAATCACGGATTGGCTTCACGTCAATTTGTGATCCAGGCAAGAACGCTTCTATACCATAGATGTCTACAATCAAACCACCCTTGGTACGACGTTTTACGATACCTTCGATGATGGTATCTTCGTCCAAAGCCGCTTGAATTTTTTTCCAGGCAGTCAAAATCTTCGCTTTCTTTCTAGAAAGGATCAACTGTCCGTTAGCATCTTCCTGGTTTTCGATAAAAACTTCAACTTCATCACCAGACTTTAAATCAGGCATATCACGGAATTCCGACAAGGGAACTAATCCATCTGATTTAAAACCTATGTTTAAGATGACTTCTCTATCAACAATTTTTACAACAGTACCCGTTACTACTTCTTTTTCTTGTACTTGAGTAAGGGTTTCATCGTACATTTTTTCGAGCTCTGCTCGCTTTTCTTCTGAATAACCTAATCCGAAACTTTTAGTTTCTACATTATCCCAATCAAATTCTTCTGGAGAATTACCCATATTTTTGAATTATGGCTCTGTCATACATCTGCTCATAGAGCCATTGAGAGCAGATTTTAAGGTTTAACAATAAAATAAAAAATGCATTTCCAATAGTAAAAATGTTTCTAAAAAAACACCTTTGCTAAACAGAAATGCAAAGTTATAAAGAAAATCAACAACTATTAAACTTGTTGATTAATAAATTTTAAATCTTTTTCCTAAATATTGCTTCCACTCTTCATCTATGGCTCCGGAGAAATCTCTCAGAAACATAATAAATGAAGGTTTAAAAGGAGGCCTTTTGAGGGGCATACTTGCTTCTTCAGGAGTTAAATCTCCCTTCTTTGAGTTACAGCTTTTACAAGCTGTGGCGAGGTTGTCCCAGGTAGAACGTCCCCCTCTCGATTTAGGAATTACGTGGTCCAGAGTGAGGTCATAAGGCGACCCACAGTATTGACATGCATTGCCATCTCGTTTAAAAATGTTTTGACGACTCAGCATTACTCCTCTATATGGAAGATTTACATATCGAAACAAACGAATAATGGATGGCATTGGATAAGTACTGGACACTGTACGCAGTGGCTGATCTTCATTTTCAGAAATCATCTCAGCCTTTTTCAAATAAACCAATATAAACGCCTTCTGTACTGTACATATTGTCAGTGCAGTGTAGTCTTGGTTTAAAATAAGAACCTTTCTTCCATTGAGACTCATCTTCCCTTGAATTTAATTTTTGGTAATAAATTGTGAACAAAGCACTCTGCTTTGGGTTGGTTTTGTAATGTGTTATGAAGTAGCACAACGTTCAAACATCTGGTTACCATCACTCTTTCAAGACAAGTCGCTCTAATAGCTCCTTAAATTACTTCAAAAACACGTGTATTTAAATTAACATTCACACATATTACACATGTTATGCTCCAAATAGCAACAAAAGTATGATATATAACTCATAAAACCAAAATCAATTTGTCACTTTCAGCCCAACTTAAAATTATATTTGTTCAATAAACCAGCGTAAAAGCAATCGTGATACGCTCATCATCTTATTTAAATCTAATTCACCAATACTGCCAATCATTAGAGTTGAAGCAGCCTTTGTTTCCCCTATAAACTATCAAGCTATGGAATGATTTGTTTTATAGAATGTGTGTAATGAGTATATTGTTTTTCATTTACGTTGTAAATCCCCTTGCTGTCTAAAATATCTATACGTACGCAATCATACGCATGTAAAACCCACTGGTAAGGTTGTTTGGTTGCAGGATTGACTTCTAACTTTTGCCCTTCCAATATTGCGACAGTTTCTTCCATTTTTTGGGCAATTGTAGGAAAAGTTTTATATATGTCACTGATTATTAAAACAATACCTACGTGAATAATATTGTCTTTACGTGCAAAAAATACCAAATCTCCCGTTTTGACTTCTGCCAGACACGCTACTTTGGCACCAAGTGTTGCTTGTTGGTAAGCATCGCGTGGCAAAAAATATCCTCCTGCCTTGTATACCAATTGTGTCAAACCTGAACAATCTATGCCAAATATAGACTTCCCCCCCCAGAGATAAGGAGTACCTAAAAAAGTAAAAGCCATCCATATTATTTGATCCCTGTCCACCTTATTTCGGGTATCCCTTATTTTGGCATTGTAGCACATTGCCTCCTCCTCCCAACACAACTCACCTTTGGTATAAGTAGGCAAGGTAGAACCAAAAGACAAGGTATTTGTATAAACTGACTTAGTCAATAAAGCAAAGGCTTGGTCAACCATCAAATGTTGGGCTTGCTTTGCTTTTTGATAAAAAGCCTCAGACACTTTTTTCCAACGGCTGATGTCTACCCACCCACTATATTCATCGTAGTCGGCAATGATCCATACAAACTTATGATCTGCACTTACTTTGGTTACCTGGTATGTTTCGCCAAAAAGCAATTGAGTTACCTGCTCACTTTTGCTGGCAGGTGTTGCCCTTACCGGGATAATACCCAGATGGCATATTCCAAACTTATGTGTATATGTACTTTGTTCTGTCACAGGCAAAAAAAAATGTTGTCTGAAATCAGACAACATCCCTTAGTTTATTTTGATAAAATTCTTACTTCTACCCTTCTATTAAGCGCTCTGGACTTTTCATCTTTTTTACGACTCAGCGGACGTTTATATCCAAACCCTTTGAGTTTTACCCTTCGATCATTGATTCCCTTTTCTGACAAATACTTTTGTACAGACTTTACCCTTTGTTTAGACAAATTCATCAGGAACTTCTTGTTACCAAAAATTTCAGTGTGTCCTTCAAGGCGAATTCTCATGGTAGGATTCTCTTTCATTGCTTTGGCCAGACGGTTCAATTCTGGATAAGATTCTGGCAACAAACGAGCACTACCTCTACTAAAGAATATATTGTTTAGCCTTACCAATCCGCCCGACTCTATAGGTACCAGGTACAAATCGGCAACAATTTCTGTATATTTAGTAATCCCTTTGAGGTCAATGGTCGTGTCTACCGATAAAAACCCTTTGGCTTCTGCCAATAATGCATACTTTTGCTCCAGAGGTAATACTACTTTGTATTCTCCTGTTTTGGGGTTTGACCGTCCCCTACCTACGTTTTTTCCAGTAGACAAAATCTCATACTCGATGCTTGCGCTGATAGGCTGTTTGGTTTTTGCGTTGAACACCCTACCTTTTACCAAAGCTACTGGTTTAGGCTTGTTTGACTCTGACAAACTTACTCTAAAAATATCACCACTACCAGCAATTGAACGATGGTAAGTAATATAATAGGCAAAATCAGCCTTGGCAGGAATGCTAAAGTATGCATCCCATTTGCTTGTGTTAATCTCAGGCCCCAGATTTTTAGGAGTACTCCAGTTTGACCAGCTATCATCTAAACGACGAGTTACGAAAATGTCGTTTGAACCAAAACCACTAAAGCCTGAAGTAGAATAGTATAATGTTACTCCGTCGGCAGCCAAAAAAGGTGAAGTTTCACTTTCGGCTGTATTTACTCTACTGCCCAGGTTTCGCGGCTTCGACCAAGTTTTACCATCCGAATTCAAGAATGATACATAAATATCTTTACCTCCCCTTGTGTCGGTTTGTTGTATTGTCATTAACAATACCTTGCCATTTGGTGACAAACAAAACTCAGAATATTTGTTGAGATTTTTATAGCCATTAATGGTTACTTTTTCGGGGCGGGTCCAATTACCATCTGCCCCTCTACGGGTAATTGATAGACCTTTTACCAATTTGCCATCAGGACGATATACATTGTTTAACAACATAGTATTACCATCAGGAGCAATAGAAAAAGACGAGTTATGGTGTTCAGTATTAATGGGGGGACCCATATTTTTAGCAAGATCAAAGTTATTGTCAGGCCTTAGATTGGCATACCACACATCTTGCTTGTGCTCTTTGCCAATGTTCTGGGGGTGCTTGGCTCTGGTAAAATAGATGGCTGAACCATCGGGGGCTACTACAGGAGAAATCTCGTCATAGCGAGAGTTGATATTGGTGCCCAGGTTGAGAGGCTTAGATTTTACATTTAATTTTTTTGCCAAATTAATTTTTGCTTGTACCGGGTCATTTGAATCTGAAATAGCAATGGCGTCTATCTGGTTATAACCAGGCACACGGGCAGTATTTAAGGTCACTTTTACGCTTTTTACCTTGTAGGCTGTTTTTTTAACAAAAAAATGAAAAATACGACCACTTACTGTAAGTGGAGCAACATTGGTATTGCGATAAAGCAAGTGTTCTCTGCCAGCCTCATCGTATACATATATATGAGTAATGGCTCCAGGATTATGATTTTCGGCAATAGCCACTTGGCTTATTTGCATAGGATTGGCAAAACCTACTTTGATCCATTCAGGAGTAGCATTTTTTGACTGAGCCGGTGACCAGGCACATTTGCTACTGCCTAACGCAGGTAATTTATTAGGGATGCCCAATGCTTGTTTTGCCCGAAACTGATGTGGTTCGGGTGACTTAGATTCTGGGTTTAACTCTCTACGCTCAGACGAAACACCCAACACACTGGATGCCCATTGAACAGTTTGAGCCTGTATGAAAGTAGTAGTGAAAAAAAATAAAACCAGTAGCCAAGTTTTTTTTGTAGTTAATAAGTACATCATACTTTAGGTTGGTTAGGCTATACCAAAAAATAAGCCTTTTATCAGTTTAAAAATTATTCAATCCACGTTGAAGGGATAGGATGTAATTTTAAATGTTACAAATACATATTTCAAGCAAAAATATACAATTCCTGATACATTTTGTAAAAATAAATTTACAATGCTAAACTAAGCGGGTAAAGCTATAAAAAAGGGTAATGAAATCCAACTTAGCCTAAGCATTGTGGCATATATGCCTTAACAAAAATAATCTCATTTGTAATTATGTTTGTTATAAACACATTATTTTAACACTTAGTATGTAACGTGTAAGATTACTTGCGTATTTTTTGGGTAGGTTGTTTTTCGAGGTCAAACAAATCATTTAAGACATCAATTAATGATTCGGCATCCCCTCTTTTGCAGGCTGCCTTGAGCTGTAACACTGGAAGCTTGATAATTTTTTGCATGAGGCTTTTGGTGATTTTTTCCAGTTTGTCCGACTCATTTTGAGTAAGGTCTTTCATATAACGTTCAAGCTCTTCCTGGCGAATTTGCTCAAGCGACATTTTTATTTTTTTAATAGTGGGCGACACTTCCATTTCTTTTGACCACTCGCCAAACTCGGCTATTGCTTCATTAACAATCGCCTTTACATCAGGAATTGCCTGAAGGCGACGCTCAAGTGCCTTAGACGCTTTATTGTTGATATCATCAATATTGTATACCACCATTCCCGCCAGATCTTCTATTACTGGCTCTACGCTTCGAGGCACGGCAAGATCTATAAAATACTTAAACGAGTGTAGGTCTTGCTGGCTCAAACTATCTTTAGTAATAAAGGGTTCGTTAAGGGCTACCGAAGAAATGACAATGTCTGCTTCCAGAATGGCTTGCCTTACATTTTCAAACGGTATTACCTTTGCGCCACACTCCGCAGCAAGTTTTTCGGCTTTTGCCAAGGTACGGTTACATATCGTAATGTCATTGATAAAGCTGCCTTCCAACGACCGGCTCACATCGGTACCTATTTCGCCTACACCTAATACCAACACTTTAGGGTCACGAATGTCATTGGCAAGGTCTTCTATCAATTCTACTGAAGCATAAGAAGTGGAGGCTGCCCCACTGCGAAAATTTGTTTCTTGTACTACTCGCTTATTGGTAAAGAAAATAGTGTGCAACAAACGGTGCAGAAACGGTCCGGCTGTACCTATATCGGCTGCCCACTGGTAAGCATTTTTTACTTGATTAGAGATTTGCATATCACCTACTACTTGAGACTCTAGCCCCATTGCTACACTAAATAAGTGATGTACTGCTTCTTGCGAATTATTAAGGAGGGTAAAGTATTCAGTGTAGTTTTGAATATGCGGAATATTCTTTAAAACGCCCAGTTGTTGAATTACTTCGGCAGAATAATCCTGTGACGAGGTATAGTACACTTCGGTACGGTTACAGGTAGACAGTACCAACATATCGGTCATGTCTTCCAACTCTCTAAGTTCACGCAACAAAGCCTTGCAATCATTTTCATTTAATGACAAAGCTTCACGAATATTGATTGGAGTGTTTTTGTATGATAATGTAACAGATTTGAAGTTGTTATACATATGAGCCGCACGATTATTTTTCACAAAAGTAATATCTAATTTTTCAACATAGAAAGTAACAGAGCCACACCCTACTAATTTAGATAGATTCCAAATAAGGGCTTGTGTTTTTTAGTCTTTAAGTTTGACTTATTAAAGATGCTGCAAGGAAGCCAATTCCCTCTGATAAGAAAATGATATATGTCAATTTTCCTTGGTTTAACACCCTGAAAAGGCTTTAAGTTTGTTCATTATGTACGATTTTATTACATCACCTGGTAGTACTTACCCAATTAATTGTCCTTTTGACTGGACACCTGGCAATGTGAATATTCACATGCCCAAGTCTTTTTATTAGCTTTAATTTTGTATTTTATATTTACTATACCATTTTAGTTTTGATATTTGCAGGCTCGACTCTTTCTTGAAAAGCACACAGAGGTTTTATGGATATATACAACAACAAATCGAAGTTTAAGGTTGGAATAGTAGCTATTGCTTTGCTGCTTGCCGGGGTGTCATTATACTATACCAACACATTGGTAAAAAAACTTGAACAACGAGAGAAAAGGTTGATTGACTTGTATGCCAAAGGGCTGGAGTTTGCTGTAGATGAAAAAGTAGGTGATGAGCTGACATTTTTGATGCAAGAAATAGTGGGCGCCAATAACTCGGTTCCTATGATTTTGACTGATGAGAAAGGTAAAATCATCAATTCACGTAACATAAAATTACCCAGCGAGCAAAATGGCTCCATCGAAGAACCCCAAAAGCTACTATCAGTAGGCGAAGCACAAAAGATTGTGGAGCAAGAGGAAAAGATTCTTCAAAAAGAGCTTGCCATTATGAGGGAAGAAAACCTACCTATAGTAGTCTCATTTTTGGGCGAAAAAAACTACATCTATTATCGAAACTCTGACCTGTTAGAACAACTCCGTTACTATCCTTATGTGCAGTTTGTTGTCATTGTTATCTTTGGTTTGCTTACCTATATGGCATTTAACTATTCACGTCGTGCCGAACAAAACCGGATTTGGGTAGGGCTTGCCAAAGAAACTGCCCACCAACTGGGCACACCTATTTCGTCGCTCATGGCTTGGGTAGAATACTTGCGTCTGGATGACACCGCTGACCCAATAGTAGCCGATGAACTCGAAAAAGATGTGCAACGTTTACAAATGGTTACGGCGCGTTTTTCAAGTATAGGCTCTGAGCCTACCCTCCAGCCAGAAAATATCTCAGCAGTAGTGCAAGGTTTTATGAACTACCTGCAAAGGCGTATTTCCAGTCAAGTAAAGGTGAGAGTAAAGGATTGGCTTCCTCCCGAAAAAATGGTCAACATGAACCGTTATTTGTTTGAGTGGGTCATAGAAAACATTTGTAAAAATGCGGTAGATGCCATGGCAGGCCGTGGAGAACTACGTTTGCGCTTACGCGAAATCCCAGAAGGAGATGTAGTAATTGACATTACCGACACGGGCAAAGGAATGAACAAACAGCAGGTAAAGCAAGTGTTTAATCCTGGTTTTACTACCAAAAAACGCGGCTGGGGGCTGGGACTGACGCTTGCCAAACGAATTATTGAAGAATACCACAAAGGGCGTATTTTTATCAAAACCTCAGAGGTTGACAAAGGCACTACTTTTAGTATCATTCTGAAAGAAGGAATACCTGAAGAGGCATAAACTTACTTTTAACTACGCTTTTTGTAAACAATTGAAAATCAATGTGATACAAAAAGCGTAGATACTTGTGGAACAGGGTATACCTAGAACCTTGTCGGGGCTTTTAACTTATTTTCAATATAATTTTACCTACATTTTTGTTGGCTTCCATATAACGATGTGCTTCAGCAACCTCTGTCCAGTCAAACACCGAATCAATAACAGGTGCTATTTTACCTTGGGTTATTAATGGAATAGCAAACTCAGCCAAGTCTTGAGTAAGCTTTATTTGATAGTCTTGGCTACGTGCTCTTAAGGTAGACCCCATCACTGACAAACGTTTACGCAACATTTTGGCAAGGTTAAACGCTGACACTTTAGTTCCCCCCATTAAGGCTAATATCACCATACGCCCGTCTACTGCCAAGGCTTCTATGTTTTGATGGAAATATGGTGCAGCAATAAAATCAATGACTACATCAACCCCTTTGCCTTGGGTAAAATCAAGGGTACGCTGCTGAAAATCCTCCGTTTTGTAATCGATGGCCAACTCTGCTCCCAAGTCGAGGCAGGTTTGGTGTTTGCCCGCTGAGGCAGTCACCACCACCTTGGCTCCCATTGCTTTGGCAAGTTGAATGGCTGCAGTACCTACCCCACTGGCGCCTGCGTGTACCAGCACCGTCTCGTTGGGTTGAACACGGGCAAGCCAGCATAACGCCTGAAATGCCGTCAGAAATACTTCTGGAATAGCCACCGCTTGCTCAAAGGTAAAACCCTGGGGCAAAGGCATGGCCATATCTTCATGAATAACAGCATACTCAGCATAGCCCCCTCCTGGCACCAAACCAAACACTTGATCGCCTGTTTTCCAACGACTTATGGCACTTCCTACCTCTACTACCTCTCCGGCAAGCTCAAGTCCTAAGATAGGGCTGGCTCCAGCTGGTGGTGGATACACTCCTTTGCGCTGGAGCGTATCGGCACGATTGAGTGCCGACGCATGAACTTTTACTAATACTTCATTTTTTGCCGGGATTGGCTTGTCCCACTCTCCCAACCTAAGTTGTTCGGGACCACCAAATTCTTTGATAACTACAGCTTTCATTTTTATTTTATCTAAATCGTAAAATTCATAGAATACCAAGCAAATCCACTCTGGATATTCGCAATCTAAGGTAGTTTTAACATATATTTGAACAAAATCTGTGAATAGTTTTCGCTGCTCACCTTGTGGTGGTCAAATACCAACGCAGGGGGTGGCTTTACTGCATTTTTTTATTACCAAAATACTAAACAACTGATTTTCAGGCAATATAAATGCATAACATCCTCTCTTATAAACACTTGATGAATGGTTCCTCAAATTTTTAAAAACTTGCTACAACTGGTTGGTGGTGGTACTATGATAGTGGTGATAATTGCCATTATCCTTTATTTACTTCAGGTTATTCCCACCGAAGCAGTGACAAGTTTTATTGTCTGGACACTAGGCAGTGCCAGCGCAGGGACTTTACTAGGGCTAGTATATTCTCATATATTCAATAAATAATTATCATATAACAATGAAACAACTATTCTTACAAACCTTTTTCTGCTTAAGCTACTTTTGCTTATCAGGTGTTTATGAAAGGGCAATGGCTCAAAAAAAACTGAGCATTGATCAAATCATGGAGGGAGAAAAATTTATTGGCTATGCTCCCTCAAGAATATTTTGGGCAGAAGATGGCAGCAAGGTTTACTTTCGCTGGAACCCTAAACAAGCTCCACAAGGAGCACTGTATGGGGTAAAAATACGTGATGGGAAAGTAGTGGGTACGCCTGAAAAAATAAGCAAAAATGAACTAGCCAATATGCCAGGCAGATTTGGCAGTTATAACAAAGCTCGCACCCAAAAAGTGTATACTCAAAACGGGGATGTTTATTGGTATAAAAACGGCAAAATACGCCAAATCACCCATACTACAGCACAAGAAAGTAACGTGAGTTTTTCGGGGGATGAAAAAAGCTTAATTTACCAACAAGGGAATAATTTATTTGAATGGAGCCTGGATGATGGTAGTCTTAAACAACTGACTAACTTTAAGTCGGGTAATCCCAAACGTAACAAAAAAACCAATAAGCAAGACCAATGGCTGAAAGACCAACAAATGGTGCTGATGGATGTCTTGAAAAAACGCCAAAAAGAACAAGCTTTTAGGAAAAGAAACCGACGAACTCCCCGTCCCAAACGCCCCAAGACAATTTACCTCAAGGGCAAATACGTGAACAGTTTACAACTAAGCCCCAATAAGGACTTTGTTACTTTTAGGCTATCAAGTTATCCTGACCGCAAGCGTACCAGTGTCATGCAATTTATTACCAAATCGGGTTATACCAACCCGGTAAACCAACGCCCCAAAGTGGGTAGCCCCCAAACAAGTTATGCGTTTGGTATATTTGACTTGAAGGCAAACAAAGTAAAAATGGTCGATTTTGACCAATTACCAGGTATCTACGACTTACCTGCTTATTATAAAGAGTACGGCCGAAAACCTGACAAGAAAAAAGCCCGAAAAGTAATTCCACACTCACCTATTTGGTCGGCAGATGGTAAAAAGGCGGTAATGGTCATTCGTTCGCAAGACTCTAAAGACCGCTGGATTGTACTTTTAGACGCCAGCACTGGTAAACTTAAACTCCTCAATCGCCAACGCAACGAAGCTTGGATAGGCGGTCCAGGAATTAGCTGGAATTTTTTTATGGGCAATGTAGGCTGGATGCCTGATAACCAACGGGTATATTTTCAATCAGAAAAAACGGGCTACTCACATTTGTACACAGTCAATGTAAACAATGGCAAAACCAAGGCATTGACCCAAGGAAAATTTGAAGTGACAGAAGCCTGGATTTCGAGGGATAAAAAATGGTGGTATTTACGTACCAACGAGGTGCACCCAGGGGTCTACCAGGTTTACAAAATGCCCTTAAAAGGGGGAAAACGCACCCAAATTACTACCAAAACCGGGTTCAACAATGTAACCCTTTCGCCCGATGAAACACAAGCAGCTGTGTTATACTCTAACACCAACACCCCGCCCGAACTCTATCTTATGCCCAATAAAGCAGGCGCACCAGCAGTAAAAATCACTGATTCACGCACTACTGCCTTTAAACAATATTCTTGGCTTGCTCCTGAGATCATTAGTTTTAAAGCCCGTGACGGAGCTACTGTATATGCTAGAGTATACCGTCCCAAAAACTCTCCTAAACAAGGTAAGGCAGCTATTTTTGTGCATGGAGCAGGGTATTTACAAAACGCCCATAAAGGCTGGAGCACCTATGACAGAGAGTACATGTTTCATAATTTTTTGGTGCAAAATGGCTATACTGTCATGGATATAGACTACCGGGGAAGTAGGGGCTATGGCAGAGACTGGCGCACGGGTATTTATCGGCACATGGGCGGTAAAGACTTGACTGACAATGTAGATGGGGCTAAGGTATTGGTTGACCGTTATAACATTGACCCTAATAAAATCGGGATTTACGGAGGGTCTTATGGTGGGTTTATTACACTGATGGCAATGTTTACCACTCCTGATGTATTCAAAGCAGGTGCTGCATTAAGGTCCGTTACTGACTGGGCGCATTACAATCACCCTTATACCAACAATATACTCAACACTCCGGTGCTCGACAGCATTGCTTATGCCCGAAGTTCCCCCATTTATTTTGCTGAAGGGCTCAAGGGAGCCTTGTTGATGTGTCACGGAATGATTGATTACAATGTGCAATTTCAAGACATTGTACGCTTGAGCCAACGTTTGATAGAGCTAAGAAAAGAGCGCTGGGAATTGGCGGTTTACCCTATAGAACGCCACAGTTTTGTAGAACCTACCAGTTGGGCAGACGAGTATAAACGCATTTTTAAGCTGTTTGAGGAAAACCTGAAGTAAGAACTTGTTTTTAAACTGTTTTGGCTAGGGCAACTATCTCCAAACTGCCCACTTAAACTGCCTTACAACCTCTACATTTATATGCTTATACTTTTAAGTTTGTAAAGTAGAGGTTTTAATCAGGTTTTTAGACAATGTCTATTTCTATACAAGCGGCAGCGGAACTTCCTTAATACCATACTCTTCTAACACTTGTTGTTGGCTCAACTCTTCAGGCTCGCCATTGGCACCGGTGCGACAAAACCGGGTATAACTTAACCAATGTTTATTTCTTACAATGTTGGCAAGCTCAAGATCGGTCAAACCAGTGTAGGCAAAAGCAAACCTATCGATGCCCTCAATTATAGGTTTACCATAACTTCGCGCAATTCGATTACAATCTGAGTACATGGCTGCCATACAAGTTTTGGCGTTGTAGTTGTCCAAAGAAAACATAATAAAACGTTGGGCTATAGCCTCACCACTCAACCCCAATGTTGGTAAACGATGAATAGTTTCAGCCGCCTGAATAAGGCTCAGCCGATTGTCTGACGCTTTCACTCCTGGTTCTATATAACCTCGCGACGACCATACATGATCGCTTATAAAGCGTAGTTTGCCACTGTATCGCTCATTCAGCTTTTGTTGCAAAGCCTTGTACACCCGGTTTTGCCTACCCAAAAACAACACAACCTCTTGTTTGTCAATACTTTGCTGAAGCTTGCCTAGGCGCGCTTGTTTACGCTCTTCAATGCTTTTGTCCAGTCCACGATATTTAAAAGCTTTGCTTTTGACTATTTTTTTGAGGCGTTCTTGGTCTCCTTCCTGGCCTGATGCCTTAAGTAGCTTTACCAAATACCCCTCTTCAGGCTTAAGCCACAAATGATCTAAACCTTGTTGGTCAAGTTTACCTGTGGCAAGATCTACCCATTCGTTGGGCAATGTTTTTCGCCCGTTTTCACGGATGAGATAGGTTTTGAGATATTCTTCGCAGGTGAGTAGATTCTGTTTTTTATCTGGCAATAGCTCGAAGTGATATTCGAGTTCTTTGAGCGAATACCGAAGGGCAGGTAAGTATTTCCACTGTTGGGCTTGATGCCACTGCCATACCTGTGCTTGGATTTTGGGTTGCAAAGCAAATACTTCTTGTAATTTTTTTTTGATCTGTTGCATACAGTAAATATGGGACATTCATTGGAATTGAAACGTTTTTGTGTTGTTCAACGAATAGACAACTGCAAGGTTGGTAAAGCTCACAAGACCTTGCTAAGAACTGATTATATGCTATACCTGTCTACAATTGTCATGAAAAATATTTATAAAATAAGGCTGTTTATACTTTTATGTCTGGGCATATTTTTATGTGTCGCTTGTCTGAGTAGCTGTACTAATAAATCAGACGAAGAAACAGGCTGTGTAATGCCTGACTTACGTCCACTTAGCTTAGACTCATTGAATACCTGCAAAACACCGATTGTCATTGATGTAAACTTACCCGAAAACGAGTATACCATTATACAAACACAAGAAAGATTCAATGAACTGGTCACTCCATCGCAGTGTTTTACTCCTATAGATTTTTCAAAATATGAACTAGTAATTGGCAAAAAACAACTAAGCAGTAATCTGGCTGACTTGGGTTATGAGCTTGCCCAAAGTTGTGAATCTAACCTGCTCAATATTACCCTTAAAAAAGGGCGATTGACCATAGCACCTATTGTGGTATACCACTTGCTCATTCCTAAATCGAACATACCCCCTACGGTGAAGGTAGAAGTCACAGATTTTTGACTACTCCCCAAGCTAAAGCAAAGGGGATTCTCACCCAACGCATAACCCAATGGTTCACGTTAACGGATAGAGGCAAAAGCCCTTGCCTCAATATTTTT
>NZ_CANLRP010000072.1 GCF_947493425.1 uncultured Microscilla sp.
AAGCAGGTAAACTAGGCATTTTTGACCCTAAATTTAAAACATTTATAACTCTTTCCTAATCTGTAGAGTTTTCAGATAAATATAGTTTATACAACTCTGCAAAGCCTGTTTTTTGAATAACCTTTTCGACTTTTATATGCTCATAGATAGACTATTTATCAAAGATGGGTAATCTTAAAGAGAAAAAATGGCACAAAAAAACTGCTTACTAAGGAGTAAGCAGTGGTTTCTTTGAAAACAGGTTTACCTCACTACAAAAGGTTTACTTACATGTTGTTTGTCTGTAACCACGTGTAAAATATACATGCCCTTGTGTTGTTGAGCATTATTCCAGGTAAAGATTTGCTTGCCTGGCAATAGCTTACCTTTGAACACCTGAGCAATTTTTTTCCCTTCTATACTCATCACCTGCACTACCCCATAAGCAGCCTGTGGCACATTGAGTTGCAAATGGATGCTGCCTTGTGAAGGATTGGGGTACAAGGTAGTGATAGTGGCAGTATTTTCGGGCGATAAACCTACTGGATCATCTTTACGATATTCAAATGCCCCTATGTCAAAAGTGGCACTATTGGGGCGGTTAAAACCACTAAAATCAGCGTTGACTCCAAAGCTTTTAGCTGCGTCCAAACCTGCATCTATTGCTTTAGATCCCTCCATTAGTTTAAAATTGTTGGCGTTGGCTTCTGGGTTTTTGGCATTGGCAAAATTTACCTCACTTATAGTAGGAGCAAAAATATTGTTTTTGATAAATTCTTTAGCAGCATCACGTAACTCTTTAGAATTAAAATCTATATAGTTTTCATCAAACCCCTTCCAGAACGATTCTTTTTCATATTTGATGTTGGGTGCCACAATCAAGTTGTTGTAAAAAATCCGGCGCCAATCAGCTTTTTCGTCTTGTTGTAAGGCAGAAGAAGAGTTGTAAAAAATACCTGATACTCCTGCTCCAATAATGGTGTTATTGATAAAATAATAGCCCTCTCTGAAATCAAGCCTATGCCTTGACAAACGGTTGTGAGCAAAAATGCCGTGTCGTTCCGAATTGACAATGATGTTGTTATAAAAGAAGGTATCTTGATTAGAAATGATTTGCACTCCTGAGCCCTTGAGTTGATTGGGATCATTAGAGTTATTTTTGTAGGCGCTGAGTTGGTAAATAAAGTTGGCGTAAAACCTGCCTTTGGTGCCGCCACCAATCGAAAAGCCAAAGTTTTGGAACAGCTCTTTTTCAGTTCCATAGCCTATCACTGTGTTGTTGTAGACCCTGGTATCTTGTACAGCAAGGTTGATTTGTATGCCATCCCAACCTGCCCTTTCTATCAGGTTGTTATAAATATGCACCGATTTTAGCAAGTGGGCATACATAGGTTTACCACTGCAGTATTTGTTGGTATTTTCATACCCACCAGTATGACCAATATACATTCCTTCGCCTTCGGTATCGTGAATATAGCAATCGTGTATTTTAAGGTCTTGCAGCGTAAAGTTAGGGCGCCAGGTTTCAGCTTTGTTGCATTCAGGGTCAGTTTTTGCCATAATTCCAGCAAACCCAGTGTTTTGTACCTCTACATTTTCTACTTCTATATTGGTAGATAAACCCTTGATATCAACCCCTGTACCTACCGCTTTTTGTACTTTAAAACCATATTTTACCGAAGCATCGCCTGCACCAGATAACTTAACATAACGGCTGGCTAATATTTGAATTCCATTATTTGTCACTACTTGCCCCCCACAATTTTTAATAATTACTGGTGCGCCATTGCCTCCTGTTATATTAATAATCCGAAGCCCGTTGTATACCCCAGCCTCAATGCACAAGGTGTTCCCTTGGCGTATTTTGTCATAAGGAGGTTGAGTACCGTCTATTTGACTAAAACCATTGACAACATCACTGGGCTTGAACGTAAAGTCACAACCACAGTCTTGTGCAAGGGTAGCTTGTAAACAAAATAGAGAGAAAAGTGAAAGGAAAAAAAGACGTTGAACATTCTGTATGTGAAACATGACGTTTTCTTGATGCAAGAACTGCCAAACCACCTTATGTCATATTCTATACCTCAATATTGCTTAACAAAACACATAACAATGCTATCTGGTGATAGTTTCACTATTTTTGGTGCAGCAATATGTAATTAAAATGCAGGCAATTTTTTTGTGATAAATGCACAAAAAAAGAAGAGGTTTAATATAAAATTCATCAGGCGCAAAACAGTTCTTTTGTGATTAGGATACTTAAGTATAGTTTTAGGTTGTTAATTCTGCAAGCAATGTGTTTTCAACCAAAATAACGAATATAAGAGCAACTTGTTCTTAAAAACACCCTTAAATACTTAGAGATGTGCTTTTTTTTGGCAGAGTGCATTACAAGGAGCTCTAATTGTGATATATGGCTATCTAAATCGTTTTTTAACGATGATAGTAAAGGTAAGATGTGTGTCTGGTTGTGTACGAAAGCGAATAATTAGAAAGATTAGTTCATCGAGTTTATATTGATAAACCCTATTATTGGGGTAAATAGTAGAGTTTCAGGCTTACCTTTAAACCGTTCCTCAACAGGCTGTGTATAAAAAGCAAATGAAGCAGGTTTCTATAGCCCTAAACAGTAGAACCCCACACACCCTAAAAAGAAATTGTGTAACGTTAGATCATAATAAACTTACTCGTAGCATAGTTTCCTATTTTAATATTAATTCTATAAAACCCCCGGCGGGCATTATTCCAATTAAAAACACGTTGCCCAGCCCTTAGATAACCACTGAACAACTGGTGTACTTGCTGTCCACCTATTCTTTCTATCTTGATAAATCCTTTACCCGATAGCCTAAAATTACATTTAAAGCTTACTCTATTTCCTGCTTTGTTGGCAAAAATAAACACTTTTGCCTGGTTGCGTTCGCTGTACTCAAATGCCCCTGCATCAGGTTTGCCTCCTGTACCTCGGCTTACCCCGTTAAAGTCAGTACTAAACCCAAAACTACGAGTATTGCCACGCCCAGCATTAATACCCTGAGCACCCTTTGTCAAACGGTAATTGTTGGCGTCAATGACCAAGTTGTTGGCGCTGGCAAATCTCGCTTGTTGGGCACTTGCTATCAATATATTTTTTTGTATGCTGGCTTTGGCATTGTCTCGCATAGACTTACTGTTGAAATCTATGTAATTTTCGCTCATTCCTTTCCAGGTGCGGGTTTTATGGTGGGTAGCACGTGGGGCAACCACTAAGTTATTGAAAAATATTCGTTTCCAGTTCAGCTTTTCGTCTTTTTGGTGAGTAGATGCCGAATTATAAAATATGCTTGACAAACGTGATCCTACCAAGGTATTGTTCAGGAAGTAGTAGCCTTCCTTAAAATTGAGCATTCGACTAGACAAACGATTATGAATGAAAATAGCGTGGCGTTCAGAGTTTACAATCACATTGTTGTAAAAGAAAGTATCTCCGTTAGAAATAATCTGAATTCCTGAGCCTTTGAGTTGGTAAGGGTTACGTGCTCGACTTTTAAAGGAGTTAAGTTGATAAATAAAGTTCGAGTAAAACCTTCCTTTAGTACCACCACCTAGCGACCAGCCAAAGTTTTGATGAGCCCTTTTTTGTGTACCATACCCTATCACTGTGTTACGGTAAACCCTTACATCTTGTACCGCAAGATTTAGCTGAAAACCATCCCAACCTGTGCGCACAATGATATTATCATAAATGCGTACTGATTTAAATAAATGCCCAAATATTTGACGTCCTCCACAACGACGGTTAGATTTTTCATATCCTCCGGTATACCCTATATACATTCCTTCACCGTGGGTGTCATGAATATAACAATCGTGTATTTTTAGGTTATAAAAGGTAAAGTTTCTACGCCAGGTCTTAGGCTTGTTGCATTGAGGGTCAGTTTTTGCCATAATTCCGGCAAATCCGGTATTTTGCACCTCTATATTTTCTATCTCTACATCCGACGACAAACCTTTGATATCTAGTCCTGTACCTTTAGCCCGGTTGATTTTTATCCCATATTTTACCGAAAAGTGTCCAGCTCCCGAAATCTTAAGGTAACGACTTCTTAATACTGTAATACCGTTGTTGGTTGTTACTTTTCCACCACAGTTTTTGATAGTAATAGGTCTACCTTTGCTCCCCCTGAAGTTTACAAACCTCAACTCTTGATAGTTGCCCGCTGGAATACATAAAGTGCCCCCTACACGCAGCCGGTTATAAGGTGCCTTGCGTCCATCGAGAATATTTATTCCTCTTGGATTATTGGTTTTAAAAGTAAGGGTACAGCCACAGTTTTGACCCAGCGACGCGCTGTAGTTGATAATAGATAAAATTATAATCAGTAATAGATGTTTTGAAACCTTGTAGTAATACATGAAACCTGGGGTTGTAAAGTAAAATATAGTGGAAGCTGATTGTGAGTAGATATAAGAGTATGTTTAAATTTTGTCTTCGGAGTTAAAAATGATGAGTTTTTTGTGCTGGCGAGATATATTTTTAAGTGAATAGCTTTAGCTATTGACGCAAAAATTAACGAAGTCAGCGCGTAAAAACTGTAAGTCCCGAACTTGTATTCGGGGACACTTTTTTAGCCCAGATTATGATTTTTAAACATACTCTAAATGTGAATTTACGATTCATTTATGGATTTATGAACTTTAGGAGGCTAAACGATGCTTAATCATTGCATTGGTAGATGATGCATGGTATTAAGACAAGGTAAGGGGGGGGGAATAGTTTGTTTATGGGTGTTTTAGTAGAATGGTTCAGGTAGGGGAGGGGCAACAAAAAAACCCGTTTGATAAAAACGGGTTTCTTGGTAAAATTTTATACCGATTAATAGTTGAGCTTTTTCTCTTTGTGTTTTTTCAACTGTCTTCTAAGGCTTTCAACTGCCTGATCGGTAGCTGCTTCGAATGATGTAGCGTGTTCTTTAGTAAATAGAATAGTTCCGGGAATATTCAGTTTTATCTCTATTACTTTATTATCATAACGGTGTTCGTTTTTTTCCAGTCTAAGAAATACTTCACCGTCTATAATTCGGTCGTAAAAAGTTTCCAGTTTGTTGGCTTTTTGCTCTATAAATTCTGTGAGCTTGGGGTCCGCATTGAAATGTACGGAATGAAATTGTAGTTTCATAAGCTATTTGTTTAATTGTTAAACCTATGCTTTAGGGTGTGCTTGATTAAATATTTCTTTAATTTGATCAAGCGAATTATGGGAGTATGCCTGAGTAGTACTTAATGTAGTATGCCCAAGCATATCCTTTACTTCATGTAAATCAGCCCCTTTGTTTAGCAGATGCGTAGCAAAAGAGTGCCTCAGTACATGTGGACTCTTTTTTTCCTGATCAGTAATCAATTGAAGATACTTTTTTACAGTACGATAAATTAACATAGGGTAAGCCTGCTTACCCTCGTCTGTAACCAATACGTGGTTATGTACTAGTTTGCCATAAGTTTGTTGCTTACTTTTTTCATATTGCTGCAAAAGTTCAAGCAACGGTTTGGCTACAGAAATGTTTCTCTCTTTCTCTTTTTTTAGATTATTTTTTTCTGGTATTCTAATCTTTAATTTTTGAAAGTCAACATGTTGAATTTGCAGGTTAATCAGCTCAGAAAGACGCATGCCTGTACCATAGAGGATTTCTATAGTAAACTTGTCTCGCAAACCTTCAATACCTGCGGGGTATTGTACTGTATTGAGTAACTGCAGCATTTTTTCCTCTTCCACAAAAACAGGTGCTTTTTTGGGCACTTTCATTGGTTTGAGGCGTTGTGCAGGATTTTTCTTAATAAATCCTTGATTTTGTAAGTATTTGTAAAATGATTTGAGGGTGGCAATTTTTCTATTGATAGAGGTGACGTTGGCTTTCTCTTCAGTGAGTTGCAGCACCCATGATCTAATCATGTTATGGTCGGCGTGTTCAGGCTCTTCTAGCCGGTGTATTTCCTGAAGATAGGTAGAAAATTGCTGGAGATCGTGATTGTAAGAAGTAATAGTATTTTGGCTATATCTTTTAGCTAATATATGCTTCAAAAAGGATTTTATCATACAAATCTATTGTTATCCCTGCGAAATCTTTCGATGACTCTATTATAAAATATAGGTCATAAACCCCCTTCGGAAATTAGTTAAGAAAAACCTACATCATCCCAAAAATATCACATTAGGAACAATGTAGGCGACTTAACATAAACATAACAATAAAATTTTAGACTAGCAAGGAAATTACTAAGAATTATTTTCCTTATCAGCCATGTGTTGACGGTAACGAGCACGCAAAACTTCATTGCGACGAGCAACAGAACCTTTTTCAAAATAGCTGCGTTTTCTGATTTCCTTAAGAACACCTGTGCGTTCAAATTTCTTTTTAAAGCGTTTTAACGCCTTGTCGATAGATTCGTTTTCTTTAACGTTGATAATAATCATACTAAAATTATATAAAATGGTTGTTTTGGGTGAATCTCCAAAATAGAGGCGCAAAGATATAAAAAAACTATTTATTCCTCAATAGTCTTTCAGTATTATGTGGGCTAAATTACAAGAGAATTGTTTTTTTTATGAAAAAACGTCATTTATAAACTGTTTTAGAGATATTGAGCTTTGGGAAAATCAACTATTACTTAAATAAGTAGCGTCATGAAAGTACCTCCAACAATAATTTTAACGGCAATAGAGCCTGGTTTGGCGTATGCCTGGGAACAAATATGTGGTGACTTGAAAAACGTAGAAATAGTGCAAGGCTCTATTCTCAATGTCAACTGTGAGGCTATAGTGAGCCCTGCCAATAGTTTTGGGTTTATGGATGGAGGGATAGATGCATTGTATACCCGATATTTTGGAGAACAGTTACAGGAGCGTTTGCAGCAATTGATTCGAGAGAAACACCATGGAGAGCTGTTGGTAGGCAATGCAGATATTGTACTCACTCAAAACCAACAAATTCCTTATTTGATAGCAGCACCTACCATGCGGGTGCCTATGGTACTCAACAATTCGGTAAACCCTTACCTTGCAGCCAGAGCTGTGTTGTTATTAATATTGAATGGCAGTTTTCCTGATGGACAACCGATTGCCGATGTAATCAAAAGGGTGGCGTTTCCCGGACTGGGTACAGGAGTAGGACAAGTGAGTTTTGGCACTTGTGCTGCTCAAGTAAGACAAGCCATCGAAGAGGTATGTTTTGGTAAGGTTGAATTTCCTAAAAGTTGGGTAGAAGCAAGTCAACGGCACCAAGCGTTGTATGGGCAAGATTTCAAGGATTTGCAACAAGGTTCATAAGAAAACATTGCCATATCTGCAATACGGCAATGTTTTGTAATACAAGTATAAATTAGTGGCGACTAAAGTTGAACCAGGTATATCGACGTTTTTTTAGATCAATGTCTTTTTCACGTACCCGTCCATCTCTAAAAAAATATAACTCAACCCGTCGGGTATTTTGCATGTAATTGTTGTAATACACCTTTGCACCTCTAGAGGTGGTGCGTGAATAGTGCAAGTTTTCACTTACTTTTTGCCCATTGTTAAAAAACCAAGTGGCTTGCACTACTTTGTTCGACCTGGGCTGTACATTTACATAGCGTACATCACTTTGCTGAGTATAAAAATTACCACTGTATGGATTGCTTTTTTTGCGTGGTTTTACTTTTCGTGGCTTGATTGTGTTGTAGCCCTTTTCTATAGCCGCTAAACGTTGGTTGCGTGGAGGGTGAGAGTGTGAGCCATAAGGGTTGGCAAGTTTTGCCATAGCTGCTTTTGCCTGGGCGATACTTGCTCCCATCTTGGCCAATACATAGCCCGAAAAATAGTCCGCTTCCAACTCTTTAGAATGGGTACTGCCTTCCCGGTCAAGTACATGGTCAAAATAGTGGTGCCCTACCTCATGAGCAAGCACACTTACAGAAGCCCACTTTGTACCTGTTTGATAGTCAAGTGCCTCTACAAATAAGTTATCATAAGTGATAAACCGTCTGCCATTGTGCATGTGTGCATACGCATTATTAATTCCATTACGTTCTTGCAATACAAAATTTTGCTGCCAATCGGGTACTTGGCTTACAATACGTTTGATGTAGTTGGCTGCCTCATCTATCGAAATAAAACTGTTAATCGAGGATTGTTTTTCTTTAACTTTGTTGATAGACTTTTGAGAAGGAATGAGTACACCACAACGGTTGTATTGTGCCTGGCTTAACCAAGGCATAAAGATGAGTAATGACAAAAGAATCTGTTTTTTCATAAGTATCAATGGTTACATATAGTGGTAAATAAACGACAAAAGGAGTGTGGTAGTTTATAGCAACGCCATTCTACCAACACTCCTTTTAATATTTTGACCTGAGAGGTGCTTAGTCTAACAAACCAAATACCCTCTGGAGCAAGTCATTAACTCTTGCTGTTACGTTTTTACGTATTTTTGTTTCTTCCCCTTCTACTTTAAAAAATAAACCGTCTAAGGCTTTTCCTGTCACATAAGTGCCCAAATCGGCAGGAATAGGCTTAGCACCTAGTACTTGTACCAAAGGGTTGCTGGCGTATTGGTTATAAGGAGTAGCAATCTCTGACCATAATTGAGTCAGCCCTACTTTGCTAAGCGAATTATTGATTTTTGGTGCGTATAGGCCTTGTAATTGAGTGAAGGTACCTGTTTTAAGAAAGCTGGTAGCAGCATTGTCGGCGCCAAATAAGATATTACGAGCATCAGTAAAGGTCATGCCAGTAATGGCATCTTTGAATATAGGAGCGGCTTCGTTGGCGGCATCCTCGGCTGCTCTATTCATTTTAAGTACTACTTCGGTAAGCAAAGTTTCAGAACCAGGAACAGCTGTTTTTATAAAGCTGGTAGCATTTTGAACCTCATCTGGTAATAAGATTTTGATTGCTTGGTTGGCAAAATACCCATCAGTTTTAATTAGCTCTTGTACCCCGTTTCCAATGCCCACATCTAAAGCAGATTTTAATCCAAGGGCAATATCATCATCTGAAACTCCTGGTTCGGCAGCTTTTTGTAGCATATCGCAGGAGCTAAACAAGGGGGCAAGTCCAAGAAGAAAAATAAAGGTGAAAATCTTTTTCATGAGTTGTACTATCTTTATAAAAGAAAATGAGGAATCTTCAAAGTTTATAATATTGTTGTTAACGAACTTGCCAAAGAGAGGTTGGTTGTTTTTAGAACAATGGCGTGAAAACACCGGGTAAGCAATAGGTGCCATATACAAAAAGCCAGAATTTACCTCAGTAAACCCTGGCTTTTGCCTCTCTTGGTGAAAAGCGTCTAGTGTTTAATTCTTTTTTTTGTCTAGTTCTCCAAATACTCGCTGTAATAAGCTTGTTACACGTGCTACCGGATTATCCCTGATCTTACCTTCTTCTTGTTTTACTTTATAAAATAAACCAGAAAGTGCTCTATTTGTAACGTAACTACCTAAGTCGGCATTGATAGGTTTTACCCCTTGAATAAACTTACCTACAGTAGAGTTTGCAAACTTGTTGTATGGGTCGGCTAGTGCTTTCCAAGCTTGAGTAGCACCTACTTTTCCCAATGAGCTGTTAATTTTAGGCGCATAAGCAGAGGTTAACCTAGCTTGGGTCTTGCTTTTTAAGTAAGAAGTAGCTGCACTATCGCTGCCAAACAAAATACCCTTGGCATCATTGATACTCATACCAGTAATTGCATCTTTAAAAATAGGAGTAGCCTCGTTAGCTGCATCTTCAGCAGCCCGATTCATTTTCAGTACCAGGTTATCTAATAAGTTTTGCCCGTTGGGTACATGCTTCGTAATCAGGTTTTGAGCTTCTTTTACTTCTTTTGGTAAGAGTATTTTTAGTATACTACTGCCAAAGTATCCGTCCTTTTGCATGAGCTGTTTTACTCCATTACTAATGCCTACACTCAGCGCCTCCTTCAAACCTGAAGCAATTTGCCCTTCAGTCAGGGGTTTGGCTATAGCCCCACTTTTATTGATTGTATTGGCTACATTGGTCAATGTATCACACCCTTGTACAAAAGGAATTAATAGAATTAATCCCCAGAAGTATTGACGTAAAGTTTTCATTTTATCAGGAGTTAGATTTTAATATCTTGAACAAATAAATGTGGGGTAAGTTAAAATTATTCAATGAAGTATCCAACCTCCTTACATATTGAATTTACTATACATAGGTTATGAGATTATCAGAAAAAACGAAGCTTTATTGAAACAAACTCTATCTTTGTATTAAAATAATAGTGTTGTTATGAACTTAAAGGACAAAGTAAAAGAACTTGCGCAAAAGTATTCAAACGAGGTACTGAGTGATCGAAGGTATTTACACGCTCATCCTGAGTTATCCTTCCAGGAGCACAACACCGCTAAATTTGTAGCAAACAAGCTAAAGTCTATAGGGCTTACTCCCATTGAAAATATTGCTGGTACAGGAATTACTGCATTGATAGAAGGCAAAAAACCTGAAAGTAAAACGGTAGCTTTGCGTGCTGATATGGATGCCTTGCCTATTGTGGAACAGAATGATGTACCTTATAAGTCAACCAATGAGGGCGTGATGCATGCCTGCGGGCATGATGTACATACCTCGTCATTGTTGGGTACGGCAAGAATTTTAAATGATTTGAGGGGACATTTCGAAGGAACTTTTAAGCTTATATTTCAACCTGGCGAAGAGATGAGTCCAGGAGGAGCTTCCTTGATGATTAAAGAAAATGTGCTTAAGGCAAACTTAAATAAGGCTGCGCCACGCAGCATATACGCTCAACATGTAGCCCCCTTTATAGAAGTGGGCAAAGTAGGGTTCAAGCCTGGACCTGTACTGGCGAGTTGCGACGATATATATATTACTGTAAAGGGTGCTGGAGGGCATGCTGGTACTCCTCATGAAGTAGTAGACACAATATTGATTGCTTCACAAATAGTAGTGAGTTTACAACAAATTGTTAGTAGAAATATTCCGCCTCATATTCCAGCTGTGTTGTCTTTTGGTAAAATAGTAGGGGAGGGGTCTACTAATATTATCCCGGCAGAGGTAAAAATTGAAGGTACATTCAGAACGTTTGACGAAGAATGGAGAAAAAAAGCCCATGAAAATATCGTTCGTTTGGCGAAAGCCACTGCACAAGGGATGGGAGGAGATTGTGAGATAGAAATAGAAATAGGTTACCCTTATCTAAATAATGCCATTGATTTTACAGAACGATCTATGGTATATGCACAAGAATTTTTGGGTAAAGATAAAGTGGAGTTGTTGCCCAATGTAATTATGGGAAGCGAAGACTTTGCTTTTTACTCTCATCATATAGATGCTTGTTTTTATACCTTAGGTGTGAAAAATGAGGCGAAAAATATTACGGATGGTTTGCACACCCCCCGCTTTGACATAGATGAAGGCGCAGTGGAGATTGGAGTAGGGTTGATGACATGGATGGGGTTGTGCGAGTTGAAACAATTATAAGATAAACACAGAACATTGGTATAAAAATACAGAGAAACCGTTATGGAAGAGTTGAAACCTAGAGTAAAAGAACTAGCCAAAAAATATGCAGAAGATATTCTGACTGACCGTAGGCATATTCATGCCAACCCAGAACTTTCTTTTGAAGAATACAAAACCGCAGAATATGTGGCCAATCGCCTGAAATCGTTTGGACTTACCCCACAAGAAAAAGTGGCGAATACTGGGCTTACTGTATTGATAGAAGGCAAAAACCCCGAAAGTAAAACGGTAGCTTTGCGGGCTGATATGGATGCTTTGCCTATTACAGAAGCAAATGATGTTCCTTACAAGTCCACCAATGAAGGGGTAATGCATGCTTGTGGGCATGATGTACACACCTCCTCTTTGCTGGGTACTGCACGCATTTTGAGCGAAATGACGGACAGTTTTGAGGGAACGTTGAAGTTGATTTTTCAGCCGGGAGAAGAAAAAATCCCTGGTGGGGCATCTTTAATGATCAAAGATGGAGTACTCAAGGCTTTGAAGCATACACCAGCCCCAAAAAGCATTATAGGGCAACATGTGATGCCATTTTTGCCAGTAGGTACCATTGGTTTCAGAGAGGGGTTGTACATGGCGAGCGCCGATGAAATTTATATTACTGTAAAAGGGAAAGGTGGGCACGGAGCAATGCCTGAGAAAATTATAGATCCAGTGTTGATCAGTTCGCACATAATGGTGGCCTTGCAGCAAATTATTAGTCGCAATTGTGACCCTAAAATGCCTTCTGTACTGTCGTTTGGGAAAGTAGAAGCCAAAGGAGCTACCAATATAATACCTGATGTGGTAAAGATAGCAGGAACTTTTAGAACCTATGATGAGGCTTGGAGGGCAGAAGCACATAAACGAATGAAAAAAATGGGTGAAGGCATTGCTGAGGCAATGGGGGCTACTTGTGATTTTGACATTCACGTAGGTTACCCACACCTCAAAAACCATCCTGCGCTTACCCAACGTATGCGCCAGGCAGCCGAAACATATATGGGGAAAGAGAATGTAGTGAACCTTGACTTATGGATGGCAGCTGAAGATTTTGCTTATTACTCTCAAGAAGTAGACGCTTGTTTTTATCGTTTAGGTACGCGTAATGAAGCCAAAGGTATCGTCTCGTCAGTACACACACCTACTTTTGACATAGACGAAGATGCTTTGGAAATAGGAGCAGGGCTGATGAGTTGGTTAGCGCTCAACGAATTAAAAGGTTAATTAAAAAATAAATGCATCCCCCTGATAAATATGAAGAGCTTGTCAGGGGAATTGGTGTAGGGGCTTGTATAAAGTGGATGGCAAGGAGCAAATAATGATTTTGAAGCAAGCGCTTACAAAAAGTAACCTTTATCTTCATACAATAATTTACAGAGTCATTACTTTTTTGTATAATTTCGCAGCTTCAAAATGCTACTCAAAAAAAGCAGCATAGATTATCTGGTATTGCAAAACAGGGGAATGTCCTGCAATGCAAGTTAAACATTACTGTAGTAAAAACAAGTATGGGTCGAATTAACCAAGAGAAGTCAGGTGTTTTAATAGTACAATTGCTAGGGCTTATTTTTACTTTTTTGCTGGCTTTGCAACTATTAATATTGGCGTTTGATTTATTGGGGCAGCGTTATGTAGAGCAAATCATTGTGGCCACTTCTAACCCTTTTATCAACTTGTTTATTGGGTTATTGGCAACAGCTATTATCCAAAGTAGTTCTACCATCACCTCATTAACTGTGGTAGCAGTGGCAGCAAATACTTTGAGCCTGGAAAGCGCCGTGTTTATTGTCATGGGGGCAAACATTGGAACAACAGTAACCAGTACCCTGGCATCGGTAAGCCATGTAAGCCAGCGAAAAGAGTTTCGAAAAGCAATTGCTGCGGCTACTTTACACGATTTTTTCAATATTTTTACTACCCTCATACTTTTTCCTCTTGAGTATTATTTTGGGGTGTTGTCATCACTCGCCCGTACTCTATCGGCGGCTATTCAAGGAGGAGCCCCAGGCGACCATCATCACATTCCAAATCCGTTGGGGCGTTTGTTTACCCCCATTACCCAAAGTATCAATAGTTTTCTTGGCAACAATAGTTTCATTACGCTTATCACAGGTTCAGTATTGTTGTTTGTGGCAATACGTACGATTTCTTATTTGCTTAAACCTAAGTGGGAAAAGCAAACTTCTAAGGTATTGGAACAAAGCCTGTTTGGGCATCCATTCAAAGCATTACTGTCAGGTACTGTCATCACTGGCATTATGCAGTCTAGCTCGGTAGTGTCTACCTTGATTGTGCCCATGGTAGCTACCAATAAGCTGTCGTTAAGAAGGGTATTTCCCTTTATTATGGGGGCTAATTTAGGAACAACCTTTACAGCACTGGTGGCGGCTTTTTCTAAATCTGAAACAGCCCTAAGCATTGCCTTTACCCATATTTTGTTCAACATTATTGGGGTCTTGTTGTTTTTTCCAGCTACTCCATTGCGCAATCTACCCTTGTGGTTTGCCCGACGTTTGGGTAATGCTACTTTAAGTAATCGTTTGTATGGTTTTGCTTACATTATTCTTACCTTTTTTATTATTCCCTTTTTTCTGATTTTCTTCTCACAAAAATCTGCGATAAAGCAAAACACCTCATCAAAAACACCTTCTATAATAAAGGCAAAGGAGGTACAAAAAAATAAGGGAAGTCAATAATTTGTAAGGAGAAATTGAGAAGGGTATAAAATAGAGTAGGGATGTACAACGTACATCCCCACAATGAATCAATCAAAAATTAAACAATCTCTAAACTTAAAAAAACAAATCAAATCCACACTATTTGTGTTTTTTCGCTAAGTGATTCGCCGCATTGGCGTCTTCCTGTAGCTTTAATAACTTTTGTTTACTTATTTGAGCAACTCCGCAGGCTTGAGATTTTTCGCCTTTTTGGTTGGAAGGAGTTACCTTAAAATACACCTGTTTATTTATATTTTTTAGCAATTCTTTGGTGGTACTTAACTCAAAAGTGAGTGGTACATTTTGCAAAGATGCTTTATATCCTTTCTGAATACGCTGGTTTTTTATTTCTTCCCATTTCTTTCCATCTATGCTCTGGCTTAGTGTTACCTGAGTAGTGGTTTTGTCAAGGCTTACCAACAAATGGAGTACAAAGTGGGTTTGCCCCTGATAGTCTTGTACTGTATCAAATTCCTGATAATTTCGGTTATAAGCCGACTGATACTTTCTTGCTTTATTTTGTGCTTGTATTGAGTAAAAATTGCCTGCCAGTAACAAAGTTATACAGGTAATCCAATACGACTTGGTATTATTTTTTTCTATCATTTTTTTAGGCCATCATTTTTGTAAGTTCGTATAATTTCTGTTTGATCAGTGCTTGGTTGAATATTTTCCTTTTGAATGTACATTTTTCCTTCAAGGAACATTACAAAGTTATGGGTTTAAATAGAAAGCAGAAAATTTCGTTTTATTGTTGCCTCGAAAGGCAAGTAAGAATTTGTACTAAAAAAATGCTTTTCAAAATTTGATGTGTTTATTTGCCCTGAATTTGAAGCTGGAAAAAACAAAATAAATTGCTGAACAGGTAAAAAAAATACAAAAGCTTTTTGAAACATTCTATTTTCAGTAAGTGATTGATATACAGTGATTTATTTGCTTTTAATTCTTTGCTTGGGTATATACTGTAGCCCTACAGTCCGTCGTTTGTTTGGGTAAGAAAAAAATAAAGCCGTTTTTAATTACACAAATGCTATTTTTTACAAAAAAATGATAAAAAACTCTGGTGAAAACCACACAAATAGGTCATTTCGTCTGATAAAACTGATCAAGCGTTGTTGGAAGTATCGCCTGATAAGGTTGCCGTTACTTGGATTAATGGGTGCCATTGTGTTGTTTTTTATTCTGAGTTGGATATTCCCTTTGCGCGTAAAAATAGAGTACTCTCAATTGATGCTGGCAAAGAACGATCAGGTATTGCATGCGTTTTTAACCTCTGACGATAAGTGGCGAATGAAAACCGAGCTTGATGAAATTATTCCTAAGCTCAAAAAAGCCATTGTATACAAAGAAGATAAATATTTTTATAACCATTGGGGGGTAAATCCTATAGCCATAAGCAGGGCATTGCTTAATAATGTATTACAAGGGCGTAAAACATCGGGAGCGTCTACCATTACGATGCAGGTAGCCCGATTGCTCTCGCCCAAAAAACGTACTTATGCCAACAAAGTGATTGAGATGTTTCGGGCGTTGCAGTTGGAGTGGAAATATTCAAAAGATGAAATATTGCAAATATACCTCAACCTGGTACCTTATGGGGGCAATATAGAAGGGGTAAAGGCAGCTTCCTTATTGTATTTTGGGCGAATGCCCCACCAACTGAGCCTTGCCCAAATCACTGCTTTGGCAATCATACCTAACCGTCCTACTTCCTGGGTAATAGGACGCACCAACGAAGCTATAGTCAAAGCCCGCAACAAATGGCTTAAGCGTTTTGGCAAGGCCAATATCTATGAGCCAAGGTTTATCAAAGCAGCGTTGGAAGAGCAGCTTCAGGCTACAAGAAGCGAAGCCCCTCACGAAGCCCAACACTTGGCGTACCGCTTGCGTAGCCGTTACCCTACCGAATCGATCATTCGAACTACTATTGACAAATCTAAACAAGATAAAATACAACAACTGGTAGCAAACTATGTACGTCGCCTTAAGGTAAAGGGTATTTACAATGCCTCGGTGTTAGTAATAAACAACCACACCAAGCAAGTAGAAGCTTATTTAGGTTCCCCGTTTTTTTATGATAAAAAACATGCGGGGCAGGTAGACGGAGTAAGAGCTGTACGTTCGCCAGGGAGTACACTCAAGCCTTTGGTGTATGCCTTGGGTTTTGATCAGGGTAAACTCACCCCTAAGTCTACAGTGGCCGATGTACCCATTAATTTGAACGGGTATAGCCCCGAAAATTTTTACAAAAAATTTAATGGTATAGTCAATATAGAAACTTCTTTGGCAAACTCGCTCAACATTCCGGCTGTAAAAGCCCTTCAGATGATAGGGGTACACTATTTTATCAATAAATTGCGTGAGGCGCGGTTTGAACAAGTGGTAAAAGACGAGAAAAAACTGGGGTATTCTATGATTTTAGGGGGGTGTGGGGTTACACTGGAAGAACTCACCAATTTGTTTTCGGTATATAGCAATGCTGGACGTTATACTAACTTACGTTATCTCAAAAATGATACAATTACCACCAACCGAAAGTTGATTAGCCCTGCTGCTGCCTATGTAATTACCGAAAATCTGACCAAAGCCAATCGCCCTGACCTGCCTTCATCGTTTGAAAATACTATTCGTATTCCGAAAGTAGCCTGGAAAACAGGCACCTCTTATGGACGGCGCGATGCTTGGAGCATAGGTTATAATGCAGCATATACTGTAGGGGTGTGGGTGGGTAATTTTTCGGGCAATGGAGTCAAAAGTCTAGTAGGAGCAGAGGTAGCTACCCCTTTATTGTTTCAAGTGTTCAACGCTATTGACTATAACTCTAAAAAAGAATGGTTTAAAGCCCCCAAAGACTTAAAGGTACGTTGGGTATGTGCCGAAACAGGTTTACCGCCTAATAGTTTTTGCGAAAGTCAAGTCATAGACTATTACTTGCCGTTGGTGTCTTCTACGCAAAAGTGTGACCATTTGAAAAAGGTTTTTGTATCGCCCAATGGTAAAGAGTCTTACTGTGTGACTTGCCGAACCGAAGGTAAATTTAAAACGGCGCTTTATCCAAATCTTGCCCCTGAAATGGTGGCTTTTTATAATATGGAAGGTATTGCCTACCGCAAAATACCCCCACATAACCCAAGGTGTACCAGGGTGTTCGAACATCCTGCACCAGTCATCAATTCTTTGTCGACAAATAAAGAGTATATTGTAGACCGTGACGATCCTCCTGAGCTAATGTTGACTTGTATAGCCCATAATGAGGTGAAAACTGTGTATTGGTACATCAACGATCAATTTTATAAGGCAGCAAGCCCCAACGATCAGGTGTTTTTTAAGCCTACACGTGGCATGATCAAGGTATCATGCAGCGACGATCAGGGCAAAAGTTCCAGTATCAGTATCAGGGTTTTATATGAGTAGCTTTAGTGGCTTTATTATTGAAAAGAGGGTAAGCGTGACTGTATAACTATGATCAGCAATGGATGCACAAGAAAAGAATAATCTACAAAAACTTTTGTTGAGCGATGACCCTGCCAATGTGTTACTGGCTGTTCAGTTGCTCTACTCTTATACCCTAGACGAAGACTTGTGGGCGGTTTTATTGTATATTCGCTTGAGTAATGCTTATGATAAAAGCCTGACTCATGAGCTGTGGCAATTGATTGTGAATAAGGTACCAGCGAAGAAAGTAGAGCATAACCTTCACTTTCAAATTCGTTTCCAACATGCCAGCGCCAATCATGAGTTAATTATGCTCACTACTTTTCATCAAACAATCCCTCTTAACTTACAACTATGCATTGAATTGCTGCTGAGCAATGCTGCTCCTGAACCCTCTCCTGTAAAGCTGATAGAATACGCTAACTTTTGTTTAGAACACAACTTAGCTACTCAAAATATCCCATCTTTTCAGAATTGTGTCTATCTAAGGTTATACAATCAATACCATAATAGTGTATATGCTCATTCTTTGGATGGGTTGGCAGTGTTTACCAATCTTAAAGAGTTGACCATTAATAAAAATATAAAACTTCACCTGCCCGACCAGCTTGACCAACTAAGGTATCTGGAAACGCTTTACTTGAACAATTGCTCGTTGGATGAGTTCCCAAAAGTAATCTCACGCATTACATCCTTAAAAAAACTACAGGTATACCATTGTGCTTTGCCAAATATTGATGAGAGTATTAGTAACTTGGTAAATTTAGAAGAGTTAAGGATTGCTTCGGCCAGGCTGACCCAACTGCCTGCCAGCCTTGGTAAGTTGCCAGAAATAAAGTATTTAGAGGTATCGGGTGCTCTATTGACAACTTTGCCCAATATACTAGGACAATGCCTGAGTTTAGATCAGTTAAATGTAGCAAATAATGAAATAAGGGCATTGCCTGATAGTTTAGGGCAACTTACCCGGCTAAAAACGTTGGATGTAAGTAATAACCTGCTCAGCAGACTGCCCAATAGCCTAACAGCTTGTAAGCAGCTAGCAGTGCTTCATATTAAAAACAATCAGATAAAAACATTGCCTATTAATATAGGTACGCTTGCTCATTTGACATCGTTCAATGCAGAACATAATCAACTAGGTAGTTTGCCTGAGAGCATTGCAGAGATAAGCACCTTGGGCAACTTGTTTTTGAATAACAATTACTTGACAAGTTTGCCCGAACAGCTGGGACAACTTAATTGCTTGACCATGTTGTATGTCAACAATAATCAACTTACTCAACTGCCCGAAAGCATGACGCAGTTGGTAAACTTGAGGTATTTGTTGTTAAAGAGGAACAAACTCGGTGTGTTGCCAAAGAATATTGGGCGGTGGCGAAACTTAGAAGTAATCAATCTTAATCATAATCGGTTTGACCATATACCTGAGGCTTTGTTTGATTTGCCCAAGCTTCAGGGGGTAAATATTAGAAACAATCAAGTAGCTGTCATTCCCTCCAATGTAGGAAAGGCAACCAATTTACGTAACCTAAACGCGAGTGAAAACTGTATACGAGTATTGCCTGCTTCCATAGGAAAACTGGGTACGCACCTGGCAAGCTTACATTTGGCTAAAAACCAATTGACTCAGGTACCAGAAGAAATTGGTAATTTGCTGCACTTGGTAACACTCGACCTAAGCCATAATCAGCTTACTGAGCTGCCAACAAGCATTACCCAACTCGAAAATTTACAAGAGCTTTACCTGAACAATAATCAGCTGAGGGCTTTACCTGCAGCGATTCATCGGTTGAAAAACCTCCGGGTGTTGAAAGTAGATCATAATCAGCTGGAGGAATTGCCTAAAGGTTTAGATCAGTTGCCGTTTTTAAAAATATTGACAGCTGCGCACAATCAACTAGAAACTTTGCCTGTAAACTTTACCCGTAGCAGCCAATTGCACCAGTTGGTATTGGCACACAATCAACTCAAAGCATTGCCCAGTGATATAGGAGATTTGAGTAATTTAGTTTTGTTAGACTTACAGGGGAATGCACTGACTGACTTGCCCACAAGCATGAGGCAATGTCAAAAACTAAAAAAATTATTACTCAATGATAATCAATTGAAAAGTATAAGAGTAGAGGGGTGGCAGGAGCTTCAGTACCTGGCATTGAAAAATAACCAAATGGCTGTTTTGCCCGAAAACCTGCATCAGTTGGTAGGGCTTAGAACTTTATATTTGAACAACAATCCCATTACAGCCATAGGAAAGAAAAACTTACAGAAATTATTTAGAAAGCACACCAATGTGTTGGTGTAAGCACATAAAAAAAGCAACTAACTGCACAGTTAGTTGCTTTTTTTTAAAAGTAATGCTTACTTTTTCTTATCAAATTGCTTTTGCAGCTTTTCGATGATTTTTTCTGACTTGGTTTTGGGCATGATTGGGTCAAGCTTACGCAAAACACTAAATAATTGCTTTAAAGTTTTGGCATCTTTTTGTTGAAACGATTGTGCATATAAATTGTCTAGTATACCTACTGCTACATTGAGGGCACGATCGCCATATTCATCTTTAAAGTCTTGGGTGTGCGCAAGAAAATACTTAAACTCTCTTGACTCAGGGTCGCGGGTATAGGAAGTCATAATTTTGAACACATTTTTGTCATACAACAACTCTTTATCTGTTACTTTCTTGAAGTAATTTTTCGCTACGCTTGCCTCAGCATTATCTACAGCTGCAAGGTATTTATTTAAAAACTCCTTGCTACGGTCTCCTTTGGCAAATTTTTCGTGTAAGGCAGGAATCTCCAAAGCACTTTTACCTACTTCAATAAATTCGGCAGGTTTCATGTACCCTAGTTTTTTGTATACAAGTTTACCCTCGCCATCTACAAACAAGTAAGTAGGCATGGCGGTCACTTTGTATTTAGACGCAATGGGACGCCCTGTTTCAGATTCCACGTTAATTTTTACCGGGATAAAATTGGTATTATAATATTCTCCTACATTCTTTTTTACAAACACCTGCTTGTCCATCATTTTGCAGGGGCCACACCAAGTGGCGTAAGCATCTATAAAGAGCAATTTTTTTGTCTTTTTGGCTTTTGCCAAGGCTTCGTCCCAACTACCTTTAAAGAATTGAATACCTTGCTTATCCTCCACTGGAGTTTTGGCTGTAGCCAACTGGCTGAAAGCAACCAGAGCAATGACTAATAAGAGTGAGTGTTGAACAGTTTTTTTCATAATAGAATTGAATTAAAAGTATGCAACCAGATCCCAGGTTTTGAGCATTTGGCTTTTTTTTAACACTTTATTGAATGTAAATAATAATTCTTTGAAGGAAAACGTGTACATGAAGTACAAAAGTGTGACTACTGTCAAACTATATGTTTACTTTGGTAAACCTACTTTCAAGACCTAAAGTTTAGGTAAGGGCGGTTAATAACATTTTGTTAATGTTTTTTGGTGCGGGCAAAAGTTCGTTTGCGGACTTGAAACCAAACCAAACCAAACAATATGATCAACAAAGGAGGCACCAACATATTGAACCATTGCCATTTAGTACCATCTTGTTCTATTCTTAGCTTGTCTAGTGGGCGTAAAGTGATTTCTCTGTTTTTGGCCTCAATTAGATTACTCTCATTGACCATATACTCTATTACATTGACAACAAAGTCGCGGTTTTCGAAGAATACCTTATTTTTTCCTATATAGCCTATCCCCAATTGAGTCGGAACCACTCGTTTGCGTTTGGGTTCAATACGCGCTCCATTGCGAACAAAGTCACCATCACTACATACAAACACCTGGGTAGGTATACTTTGGTCTTTTTTTAGTTTTTTGTGTTTTTCCCGATAAGGGTATTTGGTAGGCACGGGCTGTCCGGCAAACATAGACTTAAAGCTACCCTCGAGCATATATGCCACAGGCAAATGTTTTTGGGTATACTGGCTTGGGTCAGGTTTTTTTTGTGCCTCGTTGTACACTATTAAGGCAGGAGTTTTTCGTGTCTTCGAGTATTTAGAGGTAAGCAATAAGGGCGTTTTTTTTATCCCATTTGCTTTTACCGTGTCTATAGTGCTGGCCATTTTTAGCTCTACCATTCCTATGTTTTTAGTAGTGAGGTGTTTGCCAAACTGATTGATAAAAGGTTGGTAAGTCCAGCGCACTGGTTGAAAGTTAGGACGATTGCCCATGTTGCCTATATTCATGGGAATAGAGCTACTTTGTAAATCCATTACCAAGTCACTGTTGAGGCGCACCCCATACCTAAACAACAAGTCGGTAAGGTTGTGGTTGTAAGGAAAAGTAAAAGAGCCAGTGCCTCGCATTACACTGTCCATATGTACTCCCACGGCATCTACAAAAAATAGGGCTTTGCCCCCATTCATAATATATTGGTCTAGCTTGTACTTATCTACCCGCGAAAAAGCACTGTCTGGCTTTGCCAATACCACGGCATCCAGGGTAGAGTCAATGATCTCACTGTAGGGTAAGTTTACCCGGAATATTTGGTAGTTTTTAAGTTTGAGTGCACTTTGAAGGTCAGCTATCCGCAAAGGATTGAGCTCACCGTGCCCCTCAAGAAAGCCTATACGTTTTTTGCGACTGCCTATAATATTTTGAATGGCCGATATTAGGTTAAACTCTACGTTTTCGATAGATTGTTTAATCATTTGTTGCTCTGCAATGGCGTTGCGGTTGCGGTGTTCATAAATGTTTTTGAGCAGGATGGTACCCATTTCATACTTTTTATAAAAAATCAATGCCCCTGGGTACACTGCTTTTACAGTACGGGCATCCTTTTTATTGGCCTCTATCGAGGTAGGGCGCACTCCTTTTACTTCGAGGCTATCCAGAAAAGCCTTGCCTTTTTTGCGGTCACTAAAATCAAACGGGTTCACAAAACGGTATTTGAGCTTATTGCCTGCATATATCTTAAACTCATTGAGTGTTTCACGAATAGCGGTTTGTAAGCGTTTGTAATCGGGGGGAAGCTCGCCCTCAAGGTACACATTGATAGACACCTCATCGGGCAGGTTTTTTAAAACTTTTTTGGTGGCAGACGAAATGGTGTACCGTTTTTCTTCGGTAAGGTCCAGGCGGAAGAAAAATTGTCCCGCAACCAGGTTCAGTATCAGGATGATAGCCAACCCTATAGCAAATTGTATTAGATGTTTTGAACGCATACAATAATCTCAAACAATGATTTTTTACATAAAGTGTTTTTGATAACGTGATCAAGCACCTTTTTGTATTTGTACAAATATAATCTTTTTTGATCTTGCCCTAAGAAACTGCCTTTTTTTTTAACAAATTTGTGTCAAACAGTATTCTTATTGTATGAAAACCCTACTATGTGTTGTTATGGGGCTGCTATTATGGAGTTGCCAGACTAAAAAGGTGAATCAACGAGAGGTGGCTATTTATCAGACTCTGCGGGAGGCTGCTCAACAACAACGCCAGGACGTACACTATTTTACCCGACAAGCCCCTGACTCACTGGAGCAGGTATACCAATTAATTGTAAAAAAAGCCACCACTATAGACCAGGCATTGGTAGCTCTAAACGATACATTGGTGCAAAAGGCAGGCAAAGGAGTAGACACCAAAACCCAAGCACCCAAACAAGCTTATGAAACAGCCCAAACCCACCAAATACTCAAGCCTAAGCTGGTGCAGTTAAATCAAACACTGAGGCAGTATTATGAGTTTCTGAAAGTGAAGGCAAAAGGGGTACCTGTGCCCGATCTTAAGGTGTATGATGAAAAGTTGTACAGTCGTTATTTTGAAGGGACACCCCTGATACAATGCTTGCAGATGTTGCAGCAACTAAGAAATGATGTATGGTTTAACGCCAACCTGGTAAGTCAACGGTTGAGCTATTAACGAAACAATGAGCTATTTTTCCAGATGGATGGTCTGTATATTGGGAGGTATTATTTGCCTTAGTAGTTGTAACAAGACTGGTAAAACCTTGAACCCGGCACGGGAACAAAAAATACTTGAAACTTTGCAACAACGTAGCCATTGGTGGCACCAAGAGCACAAGTGGTTTGTAAACAATCTAAAGCAACATCCCAACCACCCGGCTAAAGCCCAACTGCCTGTCATTGAAAAATTGCTGAACCACACCTATGAACTGGTAGAGTATATAGAACGGGTAAAAGCCGATTTGGTCAGAATTGTGGGCAAAAATAAAGACCCTGAGACTGGGTTGCCTGTACATATCAACAGAAAACATGAAGTAGGGCGTTTTTTCAAATACTTTGAGTCTGAGTTTCATGCCAATTACTCGTTTTTCTATACCCTGCTCAACCGACAATTAACGGCTGCCCATAAGCCCACAGTGGTCAATAGGTTTGGTGGGGCATACGGGCTCGACAATTATGAAACAACCTTTGGCGATACTGCGCTTATAGAAGCCTTACAAGCCTTGGTTTTGTTACAAATCAAGGCTTTTGAAGACGCCCATCTTTTATGGAAAGATGCTGGGTTTGACCATAGGAACTTTGAGCCTGCATTGTGAGATAAATTTAGAACAAGTTTTATGAAAAACACCAAAAAAAATCTACCTGTCCTGTGTATCGAACAATTCAAGAACGACAAGCCCTATTTGCCTTATTTTTACATCAAAAAGTTTGAAGAGCACGTGCGCGACTATGATTTTATTAGTAAATCGCACCGCCACGACTTCTTTTTTATGGTGTATTTTACCCAAGGTTCGGGCACCCATACCATCGATTTTGTGACTTATCCTATTCAGCCTGGTCAGGTTTTTTTTATGTCACCAGCTCAAGTACATTCCTGGGAGCTATCGGCAGACATAGATGGCTTTGTGGTATTTTTTAGTGCCGAGTTTTACCTCAAAGACTTTGCACAACATAAGTTGTTCAACTTTCCGTTTTTTAATACCACCCAATACCAACCCCTGTTAGAACTACCTGTTTCGCACACGACCATGGTTTCTCAAATATTTGAAGAAATGTATGCCGAGTTTAGACAACAAGCCAAACAAGTAGACGAAGTACTGCAGGCTTACCTCAATATTTTGCTGGTCAAGCTTTCGCGTATTTATCAGCAACACACTACTGCCAACGTTTCCGGGCACTTGATGCACCAAATCAGGCAGTTAGAAACGCTCATCAATGAACATTACATACAAGAAAAAAGTGTTCAGGCTTATGCCAAAATGATGCACCTTTCGGTAAAACAGCTCAACCATGTGTGCAAAACTGCCCTTAATAAATCAACCTCAGAGCTTATTCAGGATCGGGTAGTGTTAGAAGCCAAGCGTTTGTTGGTGCATTCTGACCTAACTATTGCCCAAATAGGGGCACACCTGGAGTATTTTGACAATGCGTATTTTGCTCGTTTTTTCAAAAAAGTGACAGGGCTTACCCCCGATCAATTTCGTAAAGCTGTCTGATTTGTACCACAAAAACCGCCATTTGTCCAGCCAATTGCCTCAAGTGTATGATTAACTTTGTAACCATAAATATTACAAACAGGAGTGCATTATGAACAAGTTAATACATTTAGTGAAAGGGGATTGCCCACATTGTCAAAAGGGCAAAATCTTTACCCATCGACAATTCTATCATCCCACCAGGTTTAGCGATATGCACGAAAAGTGTGAACACTGTGGGGGTTCATTTTTACCCGAACCAGGGTTTTATGTAGGAGCCATGTATGTAAGCTATGCATTGGCGATTCCAGTGGCTTTTTTGTTGGCAATGGGGTTATATTATGGGGCAGGCGTATCAGATGTGACCGCCATGGTGGCAATGATTGCTGGCATTGTGTTGTTTACCCCCATTAACTTTCGCTTGTCGCGGTTGATCTGGTTGTACTTGTTTGGTACAGCAAAAAAATACCAGAAAAAGACATCCATCACTCTACCACAAGACTAATTATATTTATTATCACATCAGGCCAATTGATATACCTTCATCCTCAACCGGTACAATATGACCATGAAATGAATTTTCAACCAGTGATCCTATGCACTAATTATAAACATATTTTTATATAATAAAACCCCGGCAGAAAGACTACCGGGGTTACTTTTTTATTGAAAAAACAGACTAAACTTTATTGTTGCCCACCTTCAGGTTTATTAGTATCGTTTAAGTCATCCAGCGAAATATCTTGTACATCAGGTATTTCTTCTTTTTCCTTATTATCATCGGCAAGCAATTCTGCCTCTAGTGCTTTCATTGCCTCGTCATCCATTCCATCGCTGGCAGGAGTACCCGATGTTTTCATTTTAGCGAGTAAAGCATCCATTTCGGCAGATGTATCAGGTGTTTCTTTAGTTTCGGGAGGGGCACCTGTATTGGTTTGGGTAGTAGGAGTTTCTACTGTGGGTGTCTCTACAGTAGGAGTTTCCACCTTTGGGGTCTCTACAGTAGGAGTTTCTACTACTTCAGGTGCAGGCTGACTTTCCGCCGCTTTTACCTGAGTAGCCAGTGCCGCCGCTTCAGCATCTGCTGCCACCTGCGCTGCTTTGGTATCTAGTTGCCCTAGTAATGCCTGGTTTTGTTCAGCCATTTGGCGCATGTGAAACACCGACCTGATAGATACTTTTTCGGTATTGAATGTATACAGTATTTTATAATACCCTACAGTAATGAACTTATAAGGTACTTTTTCGCCACTCAACAAAGGTTCAGGCTTGCCCGCCTGATAGGTTTCGTGCAAGTTGTCGGCACCTGCTACTATAGTCTCAATAGTGGTTTTTGCTGCGGCAGGGTCAACAGCTGCCAAACGTTGGTGAATTTGCTGCAAGTCTACCTTGGCAGCACCAGTCCAGATAGTTACCATGTTTGTACCTCCTCTTTAAAGTTCGTGTGATTAATAACAATTCCTTGAGCTTCTGACAGGTTAGCGGCATTGATCTTTTTGTAAAAATCAATGACCGTAATAGGGCGTAAGTTTTGTTCGCTGGCACCCTCTACGCCCGAACCCGTGATTTCGGCTTTGACAGGAGCTTTTAGAGGTTGTCCGTTTTCGTCGAGTGCTTTTATCGACGACACCGATCCCATGGAGCTTAACATTTGCACCAGGTTTTGTACGCTGTCATAGGAATCTATATCGATTCTTAGGTTTACAATCATTGTATGTGTAGGTTATTTTGTTACAAAATAAGTTGTTTGCTAAGTAACGTGTTCAAAATAAGTTTCTGGTTTTTAGGGCAAATACGCACGACTGACTGAGGCATTTAGCCTTTGGCAGAGCTCAGCACAGCAAGCTGCAGCTATCGGTTTTTGCGCTCGTAGCAGCGCTACGGGCAATAAAAATAACGAAAGGCAGTAAAGCGGATTTATTCTAAAACGGACAGTTATTGCGAACACGTTACTAAGATAAAAAAATTGGGAGGTTTTAAAAACGGTTTGATCACTCTTCTACAATGTTTGCCCGTTATTTATGGTTATTGCCCTGTGGCAAGACGCTAACTATCTATCAGTGTGGGTAGGCTCAAGCCCAAGATAGCTGAGATTTGCTTTTGAGCATCGCATTGAAAACCTGAAAACTCTACAAGACTATTTCTTCCCCCCAGGACTATCTTCCAGTAAACGCCCAGTAAGCAATAGCACATTCATTTCGGCAAGTTTGGCTCTAAATTTAGCATTGATCAGGTTTATTTTAGCCCTTACTAGTCCCAGTTGAGCCTCGCGAAAGGCGGTGTTGGTAGACTGCCCCAGTTTGTAAGAAGATTGTACCGCATTGAAGTTTTTCTGGGCAATGGCTGCATTTTGTTGGTTGAGCTTCATTACATTAAGGTTGTTTTGATAGTTGGCGTAAGCATTGGTCATGTCGCGGTCTACCTGTTGTTTTATTTCTTCAAACTGTGTTTTGTTTACATCCAACGATATTTTGGCATTTTCAATGTTTTTCTTGCGACGGTTGCCATCAAATATGGTATAGTTGATTGTGAGCCCAGCACTTAACCCCAAGCTTTGATTGACCAAAATAAACCCTGCTTGATTTTGGTTACGGCTGTAGCCATACGAAGCATTCAATGATACTGTAGGCAGGTTTTGCCCCTTTGCCAACCTTAAATTTACTTCTGACGAAAGTCTGTTTTGGCGAATATTTTTAAGGGCTACATTTTTGTTATATGCTTCTTGCTTGAGCGCTTCGAGGGTAGCAATTGCCTTAAATTCTCCTGGAGAGTCCACTACAAATTCTTGGTTGAGGTCACGACCCAAAAACACATTGAGGTTGCGTTTGGCGTTTTGTAATTGCTGCGCCAACTGTATTACCGTAAGGTTGTCGTTGTTGAGCGATACCTCGGCATTGAGTACGTTTACACTGTTGGCCGATCCAAACTCTTGCCTGCTTTTGGCGCGTTCCAGGCGGTCTTTCGATATTTTTACGGCTTCCTGGGCTACCCGGTAGTTTTCCTGTAGTTCGGCTATGTTATAATAACTTGCCACCAAACCCACCAGTACATTTTGTTTGGTTTGTTGCACAGTGATATTGCTTTGCTCGGCGGCTACTTTCAGGTTTTTATAATTAAGTTGATTTTGTCCACCGTTGTACAATACATAGTTGGCAGCTACCGATGCATTGGTACCTACCGAAATGGCCCCATTTTGTGATTGAGTGTCGCCACTGGCAAACTCAAAAGTAGCGTTGTTGTTACTATAGTTGATGCCGCCCTGGGCAGTGATGGTAGGCAACAAACCAGCATTGCCTCTGTACACATTGTTTTGAGCTATGCTGGCTTGTTGCCTGGCCCGCTTAAGGCCTAGGTTTTGACTACTTGCTATTTGCATTGCCTGAGTCAAGGTGAGTTTTTCCTGTGCCTGAGCAACATGGTGGGTAGTTAAAAGACAAGCCATTACCCAAACAATTGCGTATATAGGTTTAATAGATTTCATGACGGTGTTAATGGTGATTATTTGATATGGTAAGCAAAAGTATATTTTATACCCGACAGGTGCTAAAAACCCATCAGGTATAATATACTATTAGTTTTTTTCTTTTTGATTCTCTTCCTGTTGGGCGAGTGGGGCAAGCGATGATGACCCATTGGTGGCATGTTGTCCGTTAGTGTGTTGCCCATGACCATTGATAATATCGCCTTGAGCAATGGCTTCGCGTACTGCGGGTTCTACTATTTCGGCGCTAGGCTTTTGCCCTTCCCACAGCCACAGTACCAATACATTGAAGCGATTGAAAATGACCAGCAACACTGGAAGCAATAACAGGGTAATAACGGTGGCTATAGCCAAGCCATACGCCAACGAAATGGCCATAGGAATAAGGAATTGAGCCTGCATGCTTTTTTCGAGCATCAATGGTGCTAACCCGGCAATAGTAGTGAGCGAAGTAAGCAAAATAGGACGAAAACGCGATAACCCAGCTTCGTATACGGCATCGAGGTATTTTTTTCCTTCTTTGAGCGAGCCATTGACTGCACTCACAAACACCAGGGCGTCGTTAACCAGTACTCCGATTAAGGCAATGACCCCCAACATAGACAAAATACTGATGGCCATGCCGTGGGCTACATGCCCCCAGGCTACCCCTACAAACCCAAACGGAATGAGTAGAATTACCGCCAGGGTTTGACTCACCGAACGGAAGGTAAACATGATCAGTGCAATCATAATGATTAAAATAGGTGGTCCTGCCTTGCCAATTGATTCTCCGGTTTTTGCCGAAGAACGGCTTTGCCCTTCGTAAGACACCTGCACCGATTTGTATTTGGCAAGAATTGGAGGTAAAATCTCGTCGCGTACCTTGGCTATTACATCGGTCACCGAATAATTGGGGTTCGACAAGTCTGCTTCTACTTTGATTTCTTTCTTGTTATCCAAGTGATTGATCGCAATCACGCCTCGTTTTACCGAAAAGGTAGCCAGGTCTTTTAAGAAGTACTCTTGCCCATTGACCAAACGAATGCGCATGTTTTCCAGGTCGCTCATCGACGAACGGTCTTGTTCGGCATAACGCACCCATACTTTTACTTCGTCTATGCCACGCTGCAGGCGTTGTACCTCGCTGCCAAAGAAACCTTGCCGCACTTGCCCTAAAATGTCTTGTACCCTGAGTCCCAGCTGGTTTGCCTTGTCTTTGAGTGCTATATCAATCTCGCGTAAACCCTGTTGGTCGCTGTCTACCACATCCTTCAAAATCTTCATTTTTGCCATCTCCTCTTTGAGCTCTTCTTTGGCAGCGTCCAGCTCTTTGCTGTCAAGCCCCAACAAAGCAACCGATACGGCACGCCCAAAAGGAGAGGATATATTATAAGAGACCTTCTCGGCAAGAGGAATGGCTCCTGCTTTTTTGCGAATGGCATTAGAGATAGTAAAACTCGCCACAGGTCTTTCTTCGCCACCCAACAGACTAATGTTTAGGCTGGCGTCGTAGGTGGTAGGGCCCAGGTTACGCTGAATTTTCACAATCATGTCTTTGCCATGCTTTTTCTTCAACTCCTTGTTTACCTCCCAGGCGGCATCTTCTATATGTTTGATCCACTTGCCCGTAATATCTTCTCTGGTTCCAGCGGGCATGGTAATACTTACTGTAAGGTCATCGCGTTCTACAAAAGGAAAAAATGTGGTGCGAATGATTCCTCCTTTGAAAGCTCCCAGAGTAACCAGAAACATAGCAATGAAAATAACCAATGTAAAGAATTTATTTTGTAACGAAAACCTGAGCACTGGGGCATATAGTCTATTACGCAACCAGTTCATCAGGTTAGAGGTAAATCTTTCTACTTTGGTAGGTTCTTTGGTTTTGAGCGCTTTAGAATGCGATATGTGGGCAGGTAGTATAAGGGCTCCCTCTACCAATGAAAATATAAGAGTACAAATGACTACAAACGCCATATTACTAAATATATCGCCCAGGCGACCTTCGATAAAATAAAATAGCGAGAATGCTACCACTGTAGTCAAAATGGCCGAAAATACCGCAGGCAATACATTCATAGTGCCATCTACAGCAGCCTGAGTGGGGTCTTTGCCCTTTTCGTACTCTTGGTAAATGCTTTCGGCAATCACGATACCATCGTCTACCAGGATGCCGATCACGAGGATCATTCCAAACAACGAGATCACGTTGATAGACATACCCATAAAAGCCCCCAGAATAAACATACCCATAAAACAAATAGGAATACTAATGGCTACCCAAAGCGCCAGGCGATAATGCAAAAACAAGGCAAGGAACACCACTACCAATATTGCCCCTACCAGTCCATTGTTTACCAATAGGTCTATCCTTTGTCGCAAGTAGTCAGACCCATCACGGATGATGGTAGCTTTGACTACCTCATTGTTGGCGTTATACTTTTCGAGGTACTCTCTTACCTTTTCGGTAATATGAAAAATGTCTTCGTTGATGGTGTTCTGTACTGTGACCACTACCGAAGGCTTCTTGTTGAGAAAGGTGCGACTGGGGTCGCCAGACGCCCACTGATCTTTGATGGTGGCTACATCAGACAAGCGTACCATTTTACCTTCAGGTGTGTTTTTCAACACAATGTTTCGTAAGTCCTGGGCGTAGTAATTTTTAGACTTTGCTCTGATCAGCAGCTCCTCTTTTTTTCCTTTTACTTTACCTCCGGTAATCTCCAGGTTGGTTTTGCGAATGGCATCAGAGGCTTGGGCAAAAGTGAGCTGATAAGCCCGCAAGTCGGCTTCACGAAAACTTACTTCTATTTCTTCGTCAGGAAACCCACCCAACGACACCTTAGAAATACCATCAATTGCCCTCAGTTCGTTTTCTACATCACGGGCAAACGTTTTGAGGGTTTTTAAATCTACATTTCCACTAAGCGCAAAACTAATGGCAAGACTTAGGTTTTCCCGTTTATAAATAATGGCGGGCTCCATACCACTGGGGAAAGAGCTGATACGATCTACCGAGTTTTTTACATCCTGTAGTATCTTATCAGTTTTGTAGTTAGAGGCTACCTCTACATTGACCGAGCCACTGTTTTCGCTCGACACTGACGATATACGCTCTATACCAGTCAAGCCTTTTAGGTTATCTTCTATCTTGGTTACAATCCCTTCTTCTATTTCTTCGGGCGAAGACCCAGGGTATACTACTTGAATGCTAATGTTCTTGCTTTCGGTTTCGGGAAAAAAGGTAGAACGAATGTTCTTGAGCCCAAACCAGCCAAATAGCAAAATCAGCACCATGAGCAGGTTTCCAGTAATGGGGTATTTTATAAAATAAGTTACTATGCTTCGCATGATATGCGTTGATTTATTACGAATGAGAGAATTACAAATTATGAGTGCCCTGGAATGAGTACTTGGTAGAGGCTATGCCAACATCCTAACTTGAGGGGCACTTGACTTCCAGCTACGGATTTTATAAATCATTTAAAACCAGCAATTAATTGCAGAGCAGCCTTAAGCTTAGTTACTTGTAGAACAGGGTGAACCTAGCCCCTAGTACCCAGTTCCTAACACCAACCCTGCTAAATTTACCGACTATCCGCCACTTTGACCTTCATACCCACAAAAGCCCCTGATACGGTATTTTTGGGCAATAAAGTCGCCTCTTTTAGCCCTTGCACCACTACATTGTTGCCTGTGTAACGCAGTATTTTTACCTCTTGCAAAGCAAGCGCCCCAGCTTTGATTACATACACTTGATTTTTATTGACAATGAGGTTGCGTGACAACGCCACTGCTTCTTTGATGGTGGCAGCGTTTATTTCTCCTTTGAGATACATGCCTTCCCGCAGGTTTTTGCCCGTGGTACCCACAAATACTTTGACGGTTTGAGTAGCAGCATCCATTTTATCACTAATTCTGCGTATGCGCCCTGTCCACTCTCCGCCAATGTCTTCAGAATATAACTTTACCTGATCGCCAATATTTACTAAGTCAATATCTTTGAGGCTCACGGTAGCTTCAAACTCAAAGTTAAAAGGGTTGATAAATTCGCCTAGTTTTTGCCCATTACGTACCAATGTGCCAGGGTAAATACTGGCTTCGGTTACTACTCCGGTAAAAGGGGCGTATACATTGTATTTTCTGAGGCGGGCTTCGGCGCTTTTGATGGTATAGTACTGATCGTAAATATTTTTTGCCAGAATAAAGTACTTTTCTTTGGTGCTTGATGTTTTAGGCAATGGCACAATGGCTTGCTCCATCTTGAAATCATCTATGTATTTTTGCCATTTCTGAAAAGCCTCCGGGTAGTCAAGTTTTAGATCGGGCAACAATTGAGTGATGGCATTGAGCAAACGGCTTTTTTGCGACAAAATATTCAAACGGGCTTCCTGGTCGTCAATGCTTACCAGGATAGTGCCTGCCCCAAATCGGTTGCCTTCGCGGAAACGGTTACTGCTTTTGCGTAATATGCCTGACACCTCGGCGTATACGTCCATTTTTTCATAAGACATAAGTTTGCCGGTAACGGTAATAGGGGCTTGAATCTCTTGATTACTCACCTTGATGGTTTCTACAGTGGGCATTACCTTTTTGGGTTTTCCCTTGCGACGCTTCTGGGGCTTGTTGTCGCTCAAAGATTTGTTAACCACCACTGCTCCTCCCAGAATAACAAAGGCAACAATCACAATAATAATCTGACGTGTTTTCATGATATATATTTAGTACACTTTACCTTGACGATATGATGAAAATATCTTTACCTACAGAAATGATCTTTTGTTCTCTTGAAGCTCCATATCTTGTACAAACTACTTACTTTAAAGGTAAATGTGTCAGCGAATACTTTTTTTGTATAATTGTATTTTAACAAAACTATAACATATTAATCCTATAACCAATGAAAGGATGTTTTGTTAAACACAAGCTGCTTGAACGTTACAAAAGTAGGGCTTTGTCTGATGAATAAATACCCAAAAAAGTTTAGCTTATACCCAAAAACGACATTTTGAAAAAATCAACTAAAATAATCAGGTGTAAGCCCACAAGGGCAAGTACTCAATAAAGTTGAATTTAGGTAGAATTGTATTTTTTTAATAAGTTAATTATGATAGATTGCTTTATTGTTCAATGGTTGGACAGTTCTTGAAGCATTTTTTTTCAATTAAGAATGGGCGAAACCCTACCAGACTTTGCCTTGAGTGTTTTACCAAGCAACATGAAAACCATAAAACTATAAACCCATGAGCCAACCCAAAACCAACCGTTTTTTTATAGCCCTTGCTTTTGCTTATTTATTGGCAAGTCTTTGTACTACTTATTTTATGATCGGCTTTGCCCAAAGCTATCAACAACATAAAACCAAATATACCGAAACCCTTAACTTTCAGGAACGATTGCTCAACGCCCGCGAATGGATGTTTGCATCGGAGTGGGAGCCCAAAAAAGCCCAGGCTGCCGCTACTTTTAAAGAAGCCCAGGCCGATTTTTTGCGTGCCCAACGTTGGGGGTATTTGGGAGCAGCCCTGGCGGTTATCTTTATTATATTAGTGGTGGTGTTTTTTTATCGGCACCCCTTATTTTATCAAAAACTCAGCTTTACTTTTATAGTCATTGCGTTGGGGTGTTTGGCTACGGGTATTTTTGCGCCTATGCTTGAAATAGAGGCTTTTTCGCAAGATCTTACCATTCCGCTCAAGACCCACGTAAACCTGGGCATTACCAAAGTAAAAGTCGACTTGTCGAAAACTTTTGATGGACGAATGTATTTTTATTACCAAAACAAATCCATTGTAGAATTGATCAAGCTTTTGTTTCAGAAAAAAAGCTTTTTGGTAGGTGGAGCCATTGTAGCTTTTAGTGTACTCATCCCTTTGTTCAAGCTCCTGTTTTCTATCTTATTGCTCTCGTCGGGGTGGGTGCGTCATACCACGTGGGTGCAGCAGTTGGTGAGCAGCATAGGCAAATGGTCAATGGCCGATGTGTTTGTAGCTGCCATTTTTCTTGCTTATTTGTCTTTTCAGCATATGAACGCGGGCATCGACACCGAAAGCAACCTCTTATGGGGTGCTTACTTCTTTTTGGCGTATTGTGTGTTTTCTATTTCGTCTACTTACTTTATCAATCATTCAATCAAAAAGGAATTATTTTAGGACAGTGGTACTTGCCCATAGTTGCCTGTAACTGCCCTAGCCCATCCAACCTTCACCAATGGATGTTTTGTTGGATATTGACAAAGCACATATAAGCGCAATTGATGGTTGTAAAAGAGAGAGGTTTTTGATTTTCTGATGCTTTATTTTCCATACCATGCTACCTCTTCTTCGTACAAACACTGGCTTAAGTCCTTGCCTGCATGTAAGTTTTTAAACAAAGTAGTTTCGTGACGGCTTTGTTGCCCTCCACCAATGCGTACCAATACATCGATGTATTGTACAAAAGCATCAGATTCGTCGCCAAATTTTTCACCCACAATTATTTGTTGCTTTACAGGGTAAATCCCAGCACGTACTCTAAAAGCCTGACTTGCCGAAAATCCCACTGTGTCTATTCCCAGTCTATCAGCAAGCATATAGGTTAGTTGTGGCACTCCCATATTGGTCAAGCCACTGACAAGTTCATAATTTTTATTGGGGTAGTGAGTCATAATTTGAGCGATGATTTTTTCGAGCTTTTCAGCTGCCGTTTTTTTATCAAACTGATTGCGGCTAAAGCCTACTACGCCTATTCTGAGGGGCTCACTTGTTGCCTTATTTTCTTCCATACCTTTAATAACTTAGCTTCTTCGGTTTCCCAATAAATCTCCGTTGTGTTTGCTTCGTGTGGGTAAAAATGCTGTTGGCAGGCCTGAGTCCAATGGTGGGGAGCATCTGCCAGATGATCAAAATCAAGCAAGAGTCCAGCATCGTACCGTTGTATAAAACCCGCCCATGCTTCATTGATTTGTACCAACATAGGTGTTTGCAACGCCACACATTCATAAAATTTGGTGGGAATTCGGTTTTTTACACTTTGGTTTATCTGATAAGGCAACAACGCAAAATGAGCTTGTTGCAAGTGAGCAATAATGCGGGCATGAGGTACAGGAGTTCGACTGACTTCTAACTGAATAAAAGAGTATTGAGCAGCCAATTGCTGCAGTCGTTGCCAGTCTTGAGCTTGGGGGCAATGTCCCACAATCACCAACCGAACCGTAGGAACTTGTGGGTGCAAAGCTTTTACCCACTCAATGGCGCTAAACACCCCATACGCTTCAGATACAGTACCCGAATATACCAGCCATCCGGTGGTTCGTTGGTTACTCGTTATTTGCATTAATCGATTAATTTTATTAGCCACTACCGTACTTTTAGTTTGCACAAAAGGCATTTCGGTCAGGTAACAGGCTTCTGCCAAAAAATAATGCTTTATGTTGGGGTGCACCAGGCGTTCTATAGCCCGAATGCCCCACGCCAGTGGTAAGCGTAGCCACCAGGCAAAAACCTGGGTATAACGTACATTGCGGTAGTAGTTTTCCTGTACGTCGTATACAATGTGCACCTTGCGAAACCAACTGTATAGGTACACCGGCAGCAGCAATTCAAAAGTTGCCACGACTACTACTTGGGGTTTGAGCTGCCATAGTTTGCGCAAAAAACGGATACCTGCCCCCAGGCGTGCCCACGACAAGCGACTAAATTTGTATAAAGGGTGAAAGTGCACATTTTTGGCAAGAGGGTAGGGGGTGTTTGCCGGGCAAAAGCCGATCAGGTGAAAGGTGTCTTGGGGGAAGCGTTGGGCGAGCGATTGCCCTATTTTCTGATACAACCGTACGTCATTTACGGGCTTGAGTATAGAGGCTAATACAATGGTAAGAGACATATAGTGATACTTCAAATGGGATAAAAGTTGGATTTTAACATTGCTTTGCTGCAGGGAGGTAAACCATCAAACTATTCAAATAACTGAGTTTTTGGTCAACCCTGCCATTCAAAGTACATTAAGCGCCAGGCAATATAAACTTAAAACTACTCCCTTTTCCTTGTTCACTCTCTACCCATATTTTGCCCCCATTCTTTTCTACCAGCTCCTTACACAACAACAACCCCAAGCCCGTCCCTTTCTCTTGGTGGGTGCCATCAGTGGTAAAGTGCGAATCTACTTTAAACAGTTTTCGGGCATCTTCCGGGGCAAGACCTACCCCAGTGTCTTGTACTGTTACTTCTACCTGGTGTTTGCCTATAGCCTGGCAATGCACCGTGATTGAGCCCTCATTGGTAAACTTAATGGCATTGGATACCAGGTTTCTTATCACAATATCTATCATTTGCGCATCTACCATTACCTGGCACGATGCATCCAGGTTTTTCACCAATTCAATCTTTTTGCCTTGGGCATTCAGTGCCAATAGGTTAAACGTATCATCTACCAACTCGGGCAAACTTGTGGGTTGTACCTTCATTTTCATCAGCCCCATTTGCGACCGTGACCAATGCAAAAGGTTGTCGAGCAAATCGAGCGTACTTTTTACCGAATTGATCATCTGTGAAGTAAGCTCTTGAATTTCTTCGGGAGTCATTGCCTCTTTCTGCAAGCGCATCAAGTTCAAAAAACCACTGACCGTATTGAGTGGCGAACGCAAGTCGTGGGCAATCACCGAAAACAAGCGATCTTTCATACTATTCGACAAGTGTAGCTCTTCTTGCGATTCCTGCAGTTGGCTATTGAGCACCCTTAATTGTTGGTTGGCTTTGTGCTTAAAGTGATAGTTGTTATATAAGACAGTGGCGATTACAATGACCAGCAACAAGCCCATGAGCAACAGAGCTTCTATTTGTGAGTCTCGCTTGAGTTTTTGTTTTTGCAATTCATTTTGCTTTTTAAGCAAGGCTTTCTCTTTTTGAAGCATCACCACTTCTTTTTCCTTCTTTTGTTTTTCGTGGTGTTCCTGCATTGCTTTAATCTCTGCCACTGGGTCGCGGTTGCCACCCAGCGAGTCGGTCAGTTGTTGGTGGAGCTTATAAAACCGGGCAAAATTTGCCTGGTCATTCAACCTGAGGTAAGCATTGTATAAAAACTGATAAGTTTCCATCATCTGAAAACGTTCTTTATCGGCAAAAGCTTTATTGAGTGCTTGTTGGTGAAACTTAAGCGCTTTGATATGATTACCTTGCTGTGCATAAAAATACCCCAAATCGTTCAAGGTTTGTACTTCTTCACGTTTGGTGTTGAGCTGTCGGCTTATGTTGAGGGCTTTATTGAAAAAGTGGAGTGCTTTTTTATAGTTTTTTTGCTGTAAAAAAACTTGTCCTAAGCCACGCAATGACCTAATTTCTGCTTTGCGAAAGCCAATGCCCTGTTTCAGTCGAAGTGCGTCAAAGTACAGCTCCTTGGCTCTCTCGTATTGGCGCAACTCGGTATATACCCTGGCTTGGTCGTGCCAGGCGGTAGCTACTCCTTTTTTGTCTTGTAATTGCTGACTTATCTTCAGTGATTCTTCAAATGACTTCAAGGCCTGGGGGTAGTTATGGCTGCGCAAGTGCAAATTGCCCAAAGCATCTAATGACTTAGACACTTCTCGCTGATCATTGATGGTTTTGCGCACCTCAAGGGCTTTGTACTGGTATTCGAGGGCTTTGGCATAATAATGCTTGCGTGCATATATAAAACTGATATTGCTCAAAATAGCGCCGGTTTCTTTGTTGTTTTTCAGGGCTTGTGCTATTTGCAAGGCTTTGAATTGATAACTCAAGGCAATATCATATTGGTTGAGGTGGTAACAGCTCACCCCTAATTTGTAGAGCGATGCAGCTTTAATGGCTTGGTTTTGAATAGAGTCGCCAATAGACAAAGATTGAAAGAAAACCCGAAAAGCCTCTTTGTATTCGCCTTGGTCGAGATAATATTCACCTACTTGGTTGAGCGAAGTAGAAATAAGGGCTTTGTCACGCAGTTGGTTGGCTATTGCCAAGGCTTGCCGGGCATATTGCAACGATTTAACGGCAGAATTAGACAGGTGCACATCGGCAAGAGCATTGAGCAAGCCTACTGTTTCTTTAGTATTGGGTGGAGTGTTTTGAAGGCGTGCCTGGAGACTGTCAATAAGCAATGTATGGGTGGCAACCGATGCTTTTTGGGCAAAGCTATGGTGTAGGCAAGTAATAAAAATTAAAATAAGGCAATGGACACAATCCCTATATTTCATTGCTAAATACTTTGGCTAAAATTGTTGTGACATTTTTCTGACGATTTTCAAGATACACAAAAGCTTATGAATTTGCAATTAAGTGATAAGGGCGGTTAAGAGAAGCCCACCCCTACTCGTAGCGGCAAAGCTTCAGGTAACAAAACAACATTGTGGAGCAAATTAAATCCCTTTATTACCTGTGGCTCTTTGTGGTTGAGTCTGCGCTGGGGCAACCCTGCAAAACCTCTCAGCCTGTGATTAGCCACATTTGATAAGAAATACAAAAATTTTTGTGAGTCTGTAACTATTTAGGTAACTTTGCGTCTTATCTCTTCCCGGAAAGCAAAAGAAATTGAATAAATTTCACTGCTTTTTTGGAAAGTATTCCGGGGCCGACTTGGAATTGACAGCTTGTGTATTGTAAGCGTAAGCACGTCGGGAGATGGATGCTCCTCCTGAAATTAATGCATTCACAACTATAATTGGCGAAAGAAATTACGCCCTAGCTGCCTAATTAAGAATTAGATAGCTTAGTGTCTCGCAAGTCCTACCTTTCTGCAGGATTTGCAATAGAGGCATCACAAAGCAGAAATAGTCATAGCAAAGGCACGGTGCTGTGGCGAAACAAAGTGTCTAAGGTTGGGTATTGGTTTGATGTGCACCTGTCTCAACTCGAAAAAACAAGTACAATCTAAACGTGTAGAAAGCTCTTGCTTTCCTTGTCTGGACGAGGGTTCAAATCCCTCCGGCTCCACAACTAAAAACACTTAACCCTTTGTAGATCATTGATTTACAAAGGGTTTTGTTTTTTGAGGGGTACAGTTTAGAGTACACCTGCCCCTGGTTTATAATGCTTGATCAAATTCCACTGCACCCTAAAGCCATCGGGCACACGGCTTGCGCCGGATGGTTTGCAGGCTCCTTTTACCCTTATTTACTGGTGTTAAGTCTGAAGGCTTTTAACAACCGACCTCGATTCCAGCACCTGAGGGCATTTTTCAGTATTCCGAAAAACGAGTGTAGAAGGTTGTTCTGCGATTTTCTGGTTGCTTGTGAAGACACAAGCAACGGCGTAGAATGATTAAAAAGTTATTCTGCAAAGCGGAACAACTGTCTTTATGCTGGTTTAAGTTTTTTAACTTAAACCCTTTGATCCTGAGAAGTTTGCAATTTCTCTGCCTTGAAAAGGCAAATACGCTCAAGAGAAGTTTTCGTTTCTCGCCTGCGCAGGTCTGGTAAATAAAAAGTAGTGGTGTGGCTATATTTAATTCTAACAAACCTACCAATACTCCGCAGTGATTTTAGTTAAATTTGGTTACTGATTATCAAACGGTTATGAGTTTAAAAACTATTTAATTACGTGTTTAGACGTAAAACTGAAACCCTTTGAAAAATAAAGCAAGTAAACAAATTTAATGTAAGCTATTGATTAACTTCGTTGAGCTCGCCGTAGCAGAGCTACAGGCTCGGGTGTGCCCTGAAACAAAGCATAACAAGCTTTGT